>JBDLWA010000026.1:0-4443 GCA_039804505.1 Pseudomonadota bacterium | reverse complement strand
TCCATCAGTTTTTTGACATCATTGTCGCCGCCCACCAGTACGCCCTCGACAAACACCATGGGGAAAGTGGGCCAGCCCGTCCACATTTTGAGGGCATTGCGCTTGCGCCATTCACTGAAGTAGCTGCCGTATTCCAAATAGTGGTGCTGGATGTTGGCAGCAGACAGCCGTTTTTGCACGGCTTTGCAAACGGGGTTTTGACGCATTCCTACCACCACCACACGGTGCTGGGCCAGGGCGGCTTGTACCTGTTCCACCACGTCTCGGTGGTGATTGGCAATCAAACCTTGAATGGCGGGGTGGATCTGTGTCTCGTTCAAGAGGTGTCTAGGCATAGGGGGTCCTTGGTTGGTGAGGGGGGCAATGTTCGATTCTGACGAAATGACAAGGCCTCTTAGTTCGAAGGATAATGCACTCTCAGTAACTCGGGCATGCATTGACTGTCTGGGTATTTCCTCATCGCAAGTGCACGCAAGTAAATGACGTACCCAACCCTTGAAGATGCCATTGGCAACACACCCCTGGTCAGACTGCAACGTGTTTCCGCCGAGTTCATGGCGCCTAAGGGCAATGTCATTCTGGGCAAGCTAGAAGGCAACAATCCCGCAGGTTCAGTCAAGGACCGGCCGGCGCTGTCCATGATCAAGCGGGCTGAAGAGCGGGGCGACATCAAGCCTGGTGACACGCTCATTGAGGCCACGTCTGGCAACACGGGCATCGCGTTGGCCATGGCCGCGGCCATCAAGGGCTACCGCATGATTTTGATCATGCCGGAAGACTTGTCCATTGAGCGCGCCCAAACCATGAAAGCCTTTGGTGCTGAATTGATCCTGACCCCCAAGAGCGGCGGTATGGAGTACGCCCGCGATTTGGCCGACAACATGGCGGCGCAAGGCAAGGGCCGAATCTTGGATCAGTTCTCTAACCCCGACAACCCCCGCATTCACTACGAAACCACGGGCCCTGAAATTTGGGCGCAAACAGAAGGTCGCGTCACTCACTTTGTGAGTGCGATGGGTACCACGGGCACCATTACAGGTGTGTCGCAATTTCTCAAAGAGAAAAATCCCAAGATTCAAATCATTGGCGCACAGCCCAGCGAAGGCTCTCGCATTCCAGGCATTCGCAAATGGCCAGAAGAGTATTTGCCCAAAATTTACAACCCAGCCAATGTCGACGAACTGATCTATGTCAGCCAAGATGATGCAGAAGACACGTGCAGACAGTTAGCACGTGAAGAGGGCGTGTTTGCGGGCATCTCAGCTGCGGGTGCTTGTTGGGTGGCCCAGCAAATTGCAGCCCGAGAATCCAACGCCACCATCGTTTTCATCGTGTGTGATCGTGGTGATCGCTATCTTTCTACAGGAGTATTCCCCGCATGATCGAGTACCGCTTTTGTCCCTGCTGCGGTGCGCCGCTGGCTTGGCTGCCGCAAATGGAGGATGGCGGTGAAAAACTGCGCCTGCGTTGTACAGCTTGCGACTTTACGCATTGGAACAATCCCACGCCGGTGTTGGCTGGCATTGTGCAAGTTGGCAATCAAATTTTGCTGGCGCGAAATGCGGCTTGGTCTGGGCGTAAGTTTGCGTTGATCACGGGTTTCATGGAGGCAGGGGAAACACCTGAAGAGGGTATCTCGCGTGAAATCGCTGAAGAAACCAATTTAGAAGTCAGCGCCTTGAAACTGATTGGCGTGTACGACTTTCAGCGCATGAACCAAGTCATCATTGCCTATCACGCAGTGGCTTCCGGTACGGTGCGTTTGTCACCCGAATTGGCCGAGTACAAGATGTTTAATTTTGACGAGTTGGTGTGTTGGCCAGCAGGCACCGGCTACGCCTTGGGCGATTGGTTGCGCACGCAAGGCATCGAGCCCAAGTTCATGACTTGGGAAGAACGAGACTCACAAGGCCGTGCGGCTGAATAAAGTCGCGGTCGTTTCAGACAAGAGTACTAAAAATGAGCATAGCGTTTGACATTGAACTGGACACCTGTGGGTTGAATTGCCCCTTGCCCATTTTGAAGGCCAAAAAATCTTTGACTGCCATGAGTTCGGGTCAAGTGTTGAAGGTCTTGTCCACAGACCCAGGTGCCTTGCGAGACTTCGAAGCCTTTGCCAGACAAACGGGCAACGAATTGCTGTTACAGCAGACTGAAGGCGATCGCTTTTTAATTTGGATGAAGCGTCGCTGAACAAAAAAGCTTCACAGTGTGAAGCTTTTTGATCAGGGTGGTTCGGAAGACTAGAGACTGAGTGTCTTCAAGTAATTTCTAAACGACTCGCCCACCTGTGGGTGATCTAAAGCCAATTCCACAGTGGCTTCCAGAAAGCCTTCTTTGCTGCCGCAGTCATAGCGCTTGCCTTCGTATTGGAAGGCATAAACAGCTTCACGAGACTTCAAACGCGCAATGGCATCGGTCAGTTGGATTTCGCCGCCCACACCTGTGGGTTGGTTTTTGATTTCGTCAAAGATGCCTGGCGTCAAAATGTAGCGACCCGCCACACCCATGCGAGAAGGTGCTTTTTCTGGCGAAGGTTTCTCGACAATTTGCTCCACGCGGATCAGTTGTTTGCCTGCGGATTCACCGGCCACAATGCCATAGCGCTTGACGTGCTCCAAAGGCACTTCTTGCACTGCCAAAATAGAACGGCCTTGCTGTTCGTAGGCTTTGACCATCTGCGCCAACACAGACGGGCCACCTTTGAGGCCGACCATCAAGTCGTCGGCCAACAACACTGCGAAGGGCTCGCGGCCCACCATGGCTTCGGCACAGAGTACCGCATGGCCTAAACCCAAAGAACGTGGTTGGCGCACATAAGCGCAGACCATGTCGTCGGGTTGCACGGATCGCACCAGTGCCAGCAGTTCTTCTTTGTGCGCGCTTTCCAGTTCTGTCTCGAGTTCGTAGGCGGTGTCAAAGTGATCTTCAATGGCGCGTTTGCTGCGGCCTGTGACGAAGATCATGTGACGAATGCCCGCAGAGTAAGCCTCTTCAACGGCGTACTGAATGAGCGGTTTGTCGACCACGGGCAACATCTCTTTGGGGGCGGCCTTGGTGGCGGGTAAAAAACGTGTTCCCAGTCCGGCAACAGGGAAAACGGCTTTTCTAACGCTGGGTGTGGTGCTCATAAAGTGATCTGAATAGATTGATTCGTTCTAGAAAATAACACAGTTTCTTGACGGTGATATTTCAAGCTTTCTGAGGAGCCGCTTCAAGCTGTGCCAACTGCGATTTCACCTTGCCCAACGTCGCTTCAAAATCGGCCACACGCTTGCGCTCTTGTTCAATCACAGCAGGGGGTGCCTTGGCCACAAACGCCTCATTGCTGAGCTTGCCATGAGCCTTGCCTATTTCACCTTCTAAGCGGGCCACCTCTTTGCTGAGCCGAATCTTTTCTGCGGCCACGTCCACTTCCATGAACAAGCACAAGCGCGCTTCGCCCACCACAGCCACGGGGGCTGCGGCTGCGGCTTTTGTCCAATCGGCTTCGTTGTCAAACACTTTGACTTCGTTCAACTTCGCCAAGGCCTGCAACACGGGACCAGCTGATTTCATAAACTCTGAATCACCCAAGACAAACAAAGGCAATTTAGTTGCGGGTGAGACATTCATCTCACCGCGCAAATTGCGGCACGCATCGACCAAAGTTTTGAGCTTGGCCACATGCGCTTCGGCGTGCTCATCAATGCGCTCGGGCTGAGACACGGGGTAAGCGGCAATGCTGACGGAAGGACCGGCACGGCCAGCCACCGGCGCCACTTTTTGCCACAACTCTTCAGAGATAAAAGGCGTGAGGGGGTGAACCAAACGCAAAATGGTTTCAAGTGTGCGAATGAGCGTACGGCGCGTAGCGCGTTGCTGTGAAGCATCGCCCGTGTTGATTTGCACCTTTGCAATTTCCAAATACCAATCGCAGAACTCGTTCCATACAAAGTCGTAGATGGCGTTGGCCACGTTGTCCAAGCGGTATTCCGCAAAGCCTTTGGCCACGTCGGCTTCGACGCGCTGAATCTTGGAGGAGATCCAGCGATCGGCTTGGCTGAACGTCATGTAGCCATGGGCTGGGCCGCCCACCGCGCATTCTGCTTTGGTGTGTTCTTTCAGGCCGCAGTCTTGCCCTTCGCAGTTCATCAACACAAAGCGCGTGGCGTTCCAGAGCTTGTTGCAGAAGTTGCGATAGCCTTCGCAGCGCTTGCTGTCGAAGTTGATGCTGCGGCCCAAGGAGGCGAGGGCAGCAAACGTAAAGCGAAGTGCGTCTGCGCCATAGGCTGGAATGCCGTCTGGGAATTCTTTTTGTGTGTTCTTGCGCACTTGCGGCGCCGTCTCGGGCTTGCGCAAACCTTGTGAACGTTTCTCCAGCAAGGGCTCTAAGGAAATGCCGTCGATCAAATCGACGGGGTCCAGCACATTGCCTTCAGACTTGCTCATCTTCTTGCCTTG
>JBDLWA010000025.1:0-18273 GCA_039804505.1 Pseudomonadota bacterium | reverse complement strand
CGTGCTTCACAAATCAGTGCGGGCGCTCACATTCGTGCCATGAAGCGCTCGGCGGCCATGTTGCGCGCTGGTCAAGACGTTCGCGAGTACCACCTCGACGCCGAGCTGTTGCATGAATTCCGCCAGCATGGTTCGCAGTACCCAGCCTATGGCTCCATCGTGGCCGGTGGCGCCAATGCTTGCGTGTTGCACTACCGCGCCGATGCCGCGCCTATTTTGAACGGCGATTTGGTCTTGATCGATGCTGGCTGTGAGTTGGATGGCTACGCCAGTGACATCACGCGCACGTTTCCTGCCAACGGCAAATTCACTTCGGCGCAACGCGAACTCTACGACTTGGTCTTGGCCTCACAAGAAGCGGCCATTGCGGCCACCCATGACGGTGCGCGCTTTGTCGACCCCCACGAAGCCACGGTCAAAGTATTGGCACAAGGCATGTTGGATGTGGGCTTGTTAGATGCCAACAAGGTGGGCAATGCACAAGATGTGATCGCCAACCGAAACTATTTTCAGTTTTACATGCACCGCACCGGTCACTGGCTGGGCATGGATGTGCACGACTGCGGCAGCTATGTCGAGCCCTCAGAAGTGGGAACTTACAGCGAGCGCAAAGACCCCTTGAGTGGCGAGTTGATCAAAGACCGACCCAGCCGAATCTTGCGTCCAGGCATGGTGTTGACCATTGAGCCGGGTATTTATGTGCGTCCCGCCGCGGGCGTGCCAGAGCGATTCCACAATCTGGGCATTCGCATTGAAGACGATGCGGTCGTGACGGCCAATGGCTGTGAGCTCATCACCCGTGATGTGCCTGTGAAAGCAGATGACATTGAAGCCTTGATGCGGGCGTCTTAAGCTTCGCGTTGCGTTGACAAAACCCATCTGTGTGCTGAAGTCAATTCTGTCGAAACCCAGAGTGCGGTTTTCCACATGGGCCCGCTTTTAGGGGGGGTCTAGAATGTCAACATGTAGGACACATACCCCCTCATGCATTGAGAGGGGTTGTTTTTGCCTCAAAGGAGACTCATATGCCCATGGCCAATTCTGAAGAAAAACGCGCTCAGCTGCGCCGCGCAGCGCTTGAATACCACCAGTTCCCCACGCCCGGCAAAATCTCCATTGCGCCCACCAAACAGTTGGTGAACCAGCACGATCTGGCTTTGGCCTACTCACCTGGTGTGGCAGCGCCCTGCGAAGAAATTGTCAAAGACCCTGCGGCCGCTTTCAAGTACACCAGCCGCGGCAATTTGGTGGGTGTGGTCACCAATGGCACCGCTGTGTTGGGCCTGGGTGACATTGGCCCCTTGGCTGGCAAGCCGGTGATGGAGGGCAAAGCCGTCCTGTTTAAAAAGTTTTCCGGCATTGATGTTTTTGACATTGAAATCAATGAAAAAGACCCCGAGAAATTGGTGGAGATCATTGCCGCGCTCGAGCCCACATTTGGCGGCATCAACTTAGAAGACATCAAAGCCCCCGATTGTTTTTACGTCGAGCGCAAATTGCGTGAGCGCATGAAAATTCCGGTCTTCCACGACGACCAACACGGCACCGCCATCACCGTGGGCGCCGCCATCTTGAATGGCTTGAAAGTGGTGGGCAAAGACCCCAGCAAAGTTAAATTGGTCACCTCGGGTGCTGGTGCCGCGGCCTTGGCTTGTTTGGGGCTGTTGGTAAAGCTGGGCATTCCACGTGAGAATATTTGGGTCACCGACTTGGCAGGCTTGGTCTATGAAGGCCGCACTGAGTTGATGGACGAAGACAAAATACAGTTTTCACAAAAAACGTCTCAGCGCACATTGGCCGAAGCCATTGAAGGTGCCGATGTCTTTTTGGGCTTGTCGGCCGGTGGCGTGTTGAAGCAAGACATGGTGAAAAAGATGGCGGCCAAGCCCTTGATTTTTGCCCTGGCCAATCCCACGCCAGAAATCATGCCGGAAGAAGTCAAAGCGGTTCGCGACGACGCCATCATGGCCACCGGACGCACTGACTATCCCAACCAAGTCAACAATGTTTTGTGCTTCCCCTATATTTTCAGGGGCGCATTGGATTGCGGTGCAACCACCATCACACAAGAGATGGAAATTGCGGCGGTCTATGCCATTGCAGAATTGGCGCAAGCCGAACAAAGTGAAGTGGTGGCCGCAGCCTACGCGGGCGAGCCCTTGGTGTTTGGTCCCGAGTACCTCATTCCCAAGCCCTTCGATCCTCGTTTGATGATCAAAATTGCGCCCGCAGTGGCGCAGGCAGCGGCTGACAGTGGGGTTGCCCAGCGACCCATCGCAGACATGGAGGCTTATCGCGAGCGCTTGCAAAGCTTCGTCTACGCCTCGGGCACGACCATGAAGCCTATTTATACCGCTGCAAAACGGGGCTTGAAAAAACGGGTGGCCTACAGCGAAGGTGAGGAAGAACGCGTCCTTCGCGCGGCGCAAATTGTGGCCGACGAAGGTTTGGCACGCCCCACCCTCATTGGCCGTCCTTCTGTCATTGCAGAGCGCATTGAAAAATTTGGCCTTCGTTTGAAAGAAGGCTTGGACTATGAGGTCGTCAATGTTGAGCAAGACGACCGCTATCGCGACTTCTGGCAAACCTATCACCGCATGACAGAGCGCAAAGGCATCACCGTTCAAGTGGCCAAGATTGAAATGCGCCGCCGCTTGTCTTTGATTGGTGCCATGTTGCTGCACAAAGGGGATGTCGATGGTTTGATTTGTGGCACCTGGGGGACCAATGCCACGCACTTGCCCTACATCGACCAAGTGATTGGCAAGCGCCCCGGTGTGAATACCTTTGCCTGTATGAACGGTTTGCTGTTGCCTAATCGTCAAGTGTTCTTGGTCGATACCCATGTCAATTACGACCCGACGGCCGAGCAACTGGCAGAAATCACAGTCATGGCGGCCCATGAAATGAAGCGCTTTGGCATTCGCCCCAAGGTTGCCCTGCTGTCACACTCCAACTTTGGAACGTCCAACGAGCCAAGCGCCATCAAAATGCGACAAACCCTGGCTTTGTTGCAAAGGGATGCGCCATGGTTAGAGGTCGACGGCGAAATGCATGGCGACATTGCATTGGACGGCGATGCACGCGCCCATCAAATGCCCAATGGCACCTTGCATGGCGACGCCAACCTGTTGGTCCTCCCCAATATCGATGCCGCCAATATCTCTTACAACCTGCTCAAAACAGCAGCGGGTGGCAATATTGCTGTTGGCCCAGTCTTGTTGGGGGCCGCAAAACCGGTTCATATTCTGACGCCAAGTGCCACCGTGCGCCGAATTGTGAACATGACGGCGCTCACCGTCGCCGACGCCAACGCAGTTCGCTAATCCCCGCAAGGAAATCTCCAGTATTGGGGAAAGTACTTGCAAAATTTTGCACATTGCGGCACACTAGCGCCTTCGAATTTTCGGGTTTACCCGAGGATTTTGAGGGTTCTCAGTGGGTTTGTATCGGTGTTCAACAAAGGTTCCATGCGCAAGAAGACGCTTCACTTAGCGGTGTTGGCCCTAGGTGTGGTCCTTGAATTAGCTGTTGGATTGAGTCTTTGCACAAATTTGGTGCAAGCAAAGTCTGTCAGCGATACCTTTGTTTCCGGCCCCATTGCATTTCAAGAGTTGCCGAAAGAAGGCCAAGAGACCTATCGATTGATCCGTGAGGGTGGCCCCTTTCGGTATGAAAAAGATGGCGTTGTTTTTGGCAATCGAGAACGACTTCTGCCTTTTGAAAAGCGCGGTTTTTACCGTGAGTACACCGTCAAAACCCCTGGTGAAAAAAACCGAGGCGCTCGAAGAATTGTGTGTGGCGGTTTAGAGCCTCGCTTGCCAAAGCAGTGCTTTTACACGCAAGACCATTACGCAAGTTTTCGGGAAATTGTGAATACACCTTGATCAAAGGTGCATGATCCACCAAAAAGTGGGTCACGAGAGGAGTGCTTGCACGCAGGCACTTGGTATTTGTTAATGAAGGCCCACAAGGCTGGTTTTAAAAATTTAGAGAGTGAGAACGGCGATGGACAAGCCCATTCGACAGGACCAAGAGACACCTTTGAAAGGTGTACGGACGAACATCGTCCAGTCGATTCGTGCGTTTCGCGTGAGCGATTTGCAAGAAGCAGCCCAAGGTTTGGGTCAACATTTTTTGTATGCCAATTTGTCGAAAGCACAAAGCAAGCAAGACGTCTTGGATCTCATTGCTGGTCAATTTACATTGCCCACGCATTTTGGCAAGAACTTTGATGCGCTGTACGACTGCATGACAGACCCCTTGCACAAGTCTGGCCCTCAGCCAGGTTTCATTGTGGTCTTGGAGCAAATCCCTGCCAATTCAAAGTTTGACAAAGAAGCCCGTGAGCAATTGCTCGACATCTTCCGCGACACCGCCGACTATTGGGGCGATCGCAAGGTGCCCTTCCGTTGCTTCTACTCTTTCTCTGTGGCACGCGCCGCCACGGGCGAAGACAAGCTTCAAGAGACCACACCCGAGCTGAACGCCGACGGTGTAGAGATCATTGCAGAAGAAGGCGAAAAAATGCCAACAGACAAATTGGTGGACGTGTCCCCCTTGGCTTTGCGCATGAGCAGTCCTTTCAACGCAGGCTACTGGCTCGCCGCAGCATAACCCGCAGCGTCATTAAAAAAGGTGCACAGGCTGATAGCCTTTGCACCTTTTTTTTCGACTTGATGAGCAGGCTTTCTTGCCAGAGCGCTTTCAACGGTTCAATGTTTGAGGGCTTTCGCCAATTCAAGGTATTCATGCACAGGCACTTCTTCAGCGCGACGCTGAACATCAAAAGTACCAGAGAAATTTTGTTCTGTGAGCCAAGCCCCCAAGGTGTGGCGAAGTAATTTACGACGTTGACTAAAGGCCACCTGTACCAACCGCTCTAACAAGCGGGGATCAATGTCTGCGGGATGCGCACGCGGCACCATGCGCACCACGGCACTGTCAACACGCGGCGGTGGATCGAAGCTTTCGGGCGGCACAAACAAAACATTTTCCATCTCATAGCGCCACTGCAACATCACCGATAGACGGCCATAGTCAGAGGTGCTGGGGGAAGCCACCATGCGGTCAATGACTTCTTTTTGCAACATGAAGTGCTGGTCCTCTATCACCTGCACATGCTCAAGGAGGTGAAACAAAATGGGCGTTGAAATGTTGTACGGCAGGTTGCCCACCACGCGCAGTTTGCGACCATTTGCCAGGGCTGTGAAATCCACTTTGAGCACATCCGACTCAACCACTGTCAATTGCTTGTGCAGTCTGAGCCTGAGCGCCAGATCACGGTCTAACTCAATGACGGTCAGGTGACCTAAGCGCTCGACCAAAGGTTGGGTAAGTGCGGCCAAACCCGGGCCAATTTCAACCATGTCTTGGCCAGGCAGGGGATGGATGGCATCGACGATGCCGTCAATGATGCCGCCATCCGAGAGGAAGTGTTGGCCGAAGCGTTTGCGAGGGATGTGCTTCATTGGGGAGGATCGCGCAATTCAACATAAGCGCGACCACGCAATTCTTCGACCCAAGAGGTGAACAGTTCGTCAGCTTTCTTTTCGCGCAATTGGTTGCGGACCATTTCGCGTTGCTCACGCAAGGTGAGAGGCACGTCGCGGCGCTCCATGACTTGAATCAGGTGCACACCGAAGCGCGAGACCAATGGCTCACTGACTTGGCCTGGACGTAAGCGAGTCATAACTTCTTCAAACTCAGGCACAAATTGACCGGGACTGGCCCAGCCCAAATCACCCCCGGCCTGAGCGCTGCCGTCTTGCGAGAACTGACGAGCCAGATCGGCAAAGTCAGTGCCCGCTTGAATGCGTCGCTTCAAATTCAACAAACTGTTACGCGCAGCGTTTTCGTTCAGGTCTTTGCTCAGTCGCAACAAAATATGACGCGCACGCGTTTGCGTGACCAGCGCGCTGCTCATTTCACTTTGTTTTTTCTCCAGCACTTTCAAAATATGAAAGCCAGCGCCGGAACGCACGGGTGCTGAAACATCGCCACGCATCAAGCTTTGTGTGCTTTCAACAAACAAAGTGGGGTAACGGTCTGCCGGACGCAGACCCATTTCACCGCCATTGGCCCCTTTGTCGGCTGCTTGCGAAAAGTTGGTAGCCAAAGTAGCGAAGCTTTCGCCATTTTTGGCGCGTTGCGAAATTTGCTGTGCCTTGGCTTGCAGTTCAGCCACTTCTTTGTCGGAGGCATTTTCTGGCACCGCCACCAAAATCATGGCCAAGTTCAAATCGATGGCCGCCGCCGCGGGCTTGCCGCCTTGCTGGTTGAGGATGTATTGCTCGACCTCGGTATCGGACACGCGCGCACGATTTTCAACGTCTCTTTCGCGCAGACGGCTGATCATGAGTTGGTTGCGAAGTTGTTCGCGAAAGGCGCTGGCACTCAGTCCTTCGGATGCCACGCGTTTGATCAGTTCATCTCGGGTAATTTGATTTTGGCGCGCAATGCTTTGCTCGGTCTGCTCCACATCGGCATCATCCACACGGATACCGTTGTCACGGGCCTGCTGCAGTTGTGCCTTTTCATTGATCAACTGGTCCAAGGCTTGCTGGGTCAAGGTTTTGGGATCAGGTTTGGGCGCACCTGGGGGCAACTGACGCTCAATCCGAAGTTTGAGCAGTTGAACGTCATTGTTGGTGATGGGTTCAGAATTGACCACTGCCACGATGTAGTCGGCGGCGCGCGTTTGACTTGCACCTTGTGCTGCAGCGGGCGCTGATGGCAGCCAACAAGCCAAGGCACCTAAGATCAATCCAGCACTCATGAGCCGTTGAAATGTCTGCGCGGGTGGTGTTTGCCATGTCCGGGCCATCAGGGGCTTGGGTGTATTCATTGAAGAAAAATTAGTCATAGGTGGTGAAGCGGCTGGTGGGCGCTAAATCTTCTCGGAGATATTGGTAACGGGGGATATTGTCGCGCAATGTTTTCAAAGGACTGGCGCCAACTCGCGCTAATCCCACAAATTCGAGCTGAAACAAAAGACGGCTTCTGGAGCTGCTGGTGGTACTTTGGAGTCGCTCATAAACCACGCGACCTAACCAACAGCCCGCGTCGTACTCAAAGCCCAAAATGGTGTCGACCAATTTTCGGTCTTTTAAGCTGAAGTTCATCCGGCCAACGCTGTACCAACGATCGGCGCCCAAGCCTTGTCCGGGTGCGAACGTGGGTTGTGATGTGCCGTCGGCGGTGGGGCCAATCGCACCATTGGCACCACTGGCACCCAGGCTGAAATCTTGCAAGGGCCACTGCCAGCCCACATCTAACTGCTCACTTTGATCGCGCGTCATGCGGTAAGCCGTGTTGATGACCCGGTAAGGACTGGGATTGAAACGAGTGGTCAGGGTGGTGCGCGTCGTGCGATGCGTCTGCGCATCAAATTGCAAGGTCGAGTCAAAGGTCCAACGATTGTCCCAGCGCACACCCGCCCCCAGCAAGATGTCGCTAAAACCAGACGCCACAGGCAACTCACCCGGTAGACGCACCAATTGGTCCGAAAAACGATAGCGCTGGGCAATGCCGAAGCGGGCCAGTTCGGCCCCAGAATTGCCATCGATGAATCGACTGTTCACGCCCAAAGTGACCAAATTGTTGTCGGCCAGCCGGTCTTGCCCCACGTAGGGGTTTTCAGAATAAATGGTGGTCAGGTTGAAGTCTGTTGCGCCCGTGTCGTAGGTGGGCAACATGCTTTGGTCTTTGTAGGGCGTGCGCACAAAGAAGGCGCGAGGCTCGAGGGTTTGCCGTAAAGCGCGATCAAAGAATTGCGCATCGCGCTCATAAATCAATCCGGTGTCCAAGCTGATGGACGGGAGCAAGCGGTTGACTTCAAGTTGTCCGTTGGACAAGGCCGTGTCAAGTTGATAGCGCGTGCCGTGCAATTGCAGTTTGGGGATCACAAAACCCCAAGGCTTGACCCAAGGGCGGCTGATGGCAGCCGATGCAAAACTCCGTTGGCCATTGCGCAATGGCGTTGCCGAGCCCCCAGGAATTTGACTGTAATCCGCCTCAAACCGCGTGGTGTCGGCTGTGAAGTTCACATCAAAACCTTCAACATTCCACTTGTTGAATTGCGCCAGAATTTGAGGAGAGCGGTCGTAGGGTGGCGTAATGGGCGACGTGATGTCTTGAAGCGTTTGAAACTTGAGGACCTGTGCAGACATCGACCAATCGCCTTGAGACCACTGCAGGCTGCCCGAAGCAGGTAACAAGCGTTGGGTCAGTGACAAGCCCGAGCGCGGAAAGTCGCGCCAATAGTTATCGTCACTCACACGGTTCACATTGACCTGCAGGCCTAAACGTCCCAAGCCACTTTGGCCCAAGTCGATGCCGCCCATGTGCTGAGCCGACAAGCCCCATCGCGAGCGATCGCGCAAGCTGTCGTTGGGCATGGCGTTGAAGCGCACTTGGCCTTGGGCATCGGTTTCCAAATAACGGAATTCCGAATCGAGGGCCACGCCGCGCTTGGTCATCACGGTCGTGGTGAGGGTGGCATCCCGATTGGGGGCAATGTTCCAGTAGTACGGTGAGGACACCTCAATACCGCTGACAGAGTCAATGCCCACCAACGGTGCCAAGAAACCAGACTGGCGTGCATTGTTCAGCGGAAACGTCAACGTGGGCGCGGCCAAAAGGGGCACATCTTTAAAGCGCAATTGCAAGTCTTTGGCTTGAATGGTGTTGTCTTCCTCATTGACCTGCAAGCTGGCGGCTTTCAAGAGCCACTCGGGCATCCAACTGGGGCCGGGCAATCGAGTGCAGGTGGTGTAGGTTGCGTTTCGAATGATGGCCCGCTGGGGGTCGATGAATTCAATTTCGGACGCATTGCCATGCCCCCCACCTTTGAGCAGTGAGAACTCAGCTTGCGAAAATTTGCCTTGAAACGAGTCCGCTTGCAAGACCAATGAATTGCCTTGAAAGAGGTTGCCTTCTCGGTTGATCTTGACAGACCCTGTGGCTTTCAAGGTGTCTTGCAATTGGTCGTACTCAATTCTCTGGGCCCTGACGGTGAGGCCTTGTTTCCTGAGCAGGGCATTGCCATCGATGACCAAATCGAGATCGGGCCGTGCGTCCAAGCGTTGTCCCGAGACAAACACAGGCGATTGCTTTCGCTCGCTCTCTGAAATTTTTTCTTCCAGGCGAAGGCTGTTTTGGAGTCGAAGTCCCGGTGTGGCCAGTGACGTGTCAGAGGGCGGGAGGGTACCTGTAGACGCAGGAACCTGACTTGCTGACTGTGGTGGTGTTTGCGCCATGCCTGAAGTCTGACCAAGCAACAGCCCGCCCCAAGCCAGGACTTGGGCAAGTTTTTGGGTCTGAAATGGGTATCGAGTCTTCAAGGGGCAGTCATCCGAGGTGACGGGTGTTTGTAGAATGGATTATCCATGAGTGACGCCCACTCGCGACAATTCGCAAACCGAGGGGCGCTTGATTTGTATTTCTACCGGAACGACACCTTGAATCTTGACCAAAATTTAAAAGCAAATGTGCCCTGGGCGGACACCAACCGCCAATTGGCTTGCGAGGCTTGGCTGCAAAGCTTGGTGGCGTCGTTTGGTTTGTTGCCCCAAAGCCTGCGCATTGCCTCTGCCGATGCCAGCTTCCGTCGTTATTTGCGCCTCGACACGCTGGCCGGTCGCACGCTGATCGTGATGGATGCACCGCCCGACAAAGAAAACTGTGAGCCCTTTGTCAAAGTGGCCCAGTTGATGAAATTGGCCGGTTTGAAAGCCCCTGACGTGTTGGCTTGGGACCAGTCGCAAGGGTTTATGTTGCTGAACGATTTGGGCGATCGCACCATGATGTCAGCCATCGATCCGCAGCAGCCGCAGGCCAACCATGGCCTGTATCTGCAAGCGGTGGACGCCCTCATCGCCTGGCAGCTGTCTTCAAAGCCAGGCGTCTTGCCGCCTTACGATGAAGCGTTGCTGCAACGTGAACTGAGCTTGTTTCCCGATTGGTACCTCACGCAGCACCGCGGCTTGACGGTGCAAGGCAAGATGCGCGAAACACTAGACAGCACCTTCCAACGCTTGGTGGCCAAAAACTTGGCGGCCCCTTCCGTGTTTGTGCACCGCGACTTCATGCCTCGCAATTTGATGATGCCCCCAGGTCAAGACCCTGCGCTGGGTGTGCTCGATTTTCAGGATGCCGTGTATGGCCCTGTGACGTATGACGTGGCCAGCTTGATGCGCGATGCGTTCCTCACCTGGGAAGAGGACTTTGTGCTCGACATCACCATTCGCTATTGGGAGAAAGCGCGCAAGGCAGGCTTGTTGGATTTTGAAGATTGGCATCAAGACTTTGGCGCTTTCTACCGTGCTGTGGAATGGATGGGCTTGCAACGTCATTTGAAGGTGGCGGGTATTTTTGCGCGACTCACGCTGCGTGATGGCAAAGAAAAATACTTGGCAGATGCGCCGCGCTTCATTGCCTACATTCGCACCACGGCCGCAAGGTACATTGAGCTCAAACCGTTGTTGCGCCTCATTGAAGAAGTGGAAGGCACCGACGGCGTGACCGGCTTTGCCTTTGGCAGACTGTAAAGTTAGACCATGTCACAACGCCCCCGCTTTCATTGCCCCTCGCTGCTAGAAATTGGCGACACCTTGATGCTGCCAGCAGGAACGGCCCGTCATGTGCAGGTCAGAAGAATGCAGCCAGAGGACGACATCACCTTGTTCAATGGTGAGGGCGGCGAATACATTGCAAAAATCACGCAGATGGGACGCAGTGATGTGTCGGTGCGCGTGATAGAAAAAATAGACGTAGAGCGCGAACTGCCGGTGCGTGTTCATCTGTGGTGCGGCATCACGGCCAATGAGCGCATGGATTGGTTGCTAGAGAAGGCCACGGAGTTGGGTGCCAGTACCTTGCTGCCCATCACGGCTGAGCGAAGCGTTTTAAAACTGAAGGGCGAGCGCTCAGACAAAAAGCTGGCGCATTGGCAAGCCATTGCGGTGGCGTCTAGCGAGCAATGTGGCCGCAATCGCGTGCTTCAAGTGGCCAGTCCCTTAACCTTGACGCAAGCCCTGTCTGCGGTCACATCACAGCCAGCAAGCCAGACAGCCGGTGAACGCTGGATCTTATCTTTGGCACCTGGCACACAGCCTTTGCAAGAAGCCCTGCAAGCGTTCTCACAGCGCGCCGACGCGCCTCAAGAAGTCACTTTGCTGAGTGGACCAGAAGGCGGCCTCAGCCCTTCAGAAGAAGCAGAGGCCTTGGCGGCCGGCTTCAAGCCGGTGAGTTTGGGCAGTCGGGTGCTGCGCGCGGAAACGGCGCCTGTCGCCGTGTTGTCAGCCTTTAGTCTGCTGACCTAGATACAGTCAGCTGTATGAACCCCAATCTTTTTTTATTGGCTTTGTGCCAAGGTCTGTTCTTGACCAACAACGTGACCTTCATTGCCATCAATGGTTTGGTCGGTCTGAGCTTAGCGCCCGTGGGGTGGATGGCAACGCTGCCTGTCATGGGTTATGTGGTGGGCGGGGCGCTGTCGACAGGTTTGGTGGCCAAGTCGCAGGCCAAATGGGGGCGCAGAGTGTCTTTCCAGTTGGGCCTCTTGGTGGGATTGCTCTCGGCGGTGCTATGTGCTTACGCAGCCTACGAACACAACTTTGCCTTGCTGGTGGTGGCCACTGTGATTGCGGGTTATTACAGCGCGAATGGACAACTCTATCGCTTTGCAGCCGCCGAGTTGGCCGAGGCATCGTTCAGAGAAAAGGCGGTGTCTTGGGTCATGGCGGGTGGCTTGATTGGCGCCATCGTGGGGCCTAACTTGGCCGCCAAAAGCAAGTCTTGGTTTGAAACACCTTTCATGGGCGCTTATGTGGCATTGAC
Organism: Pseudomonadota bacterium; assembly: GCA_039804505.1. Lineage (GTDB taxonomy): Bacteria > Pseudomonadota > Gammaproteobacteria > Burkholderiales > Burkholderiaceae_C > Limnohabitans_A. Next base: position 6,432 of record JBDLWA010000025.1, on the reverse strand, counting down.
CGTGGTGGCCGTTTTGGGCATGGTGCTGATGCACTTCGTGAAGTTCCCGCCTGTGGAAGTCAAGGTCAAAGGCAGTTCGGAAGGTCGTCCTTTGTCTGAGATCATGAAACAGCCCGTCTTCATTGTTTCAGCGGCCGCTGCAGCGCTGAGCTATGGCGTGATGAATTTATTGATGGCGGCTACACCGCTGGCGATGCAGGTGTGTGGTTACCAGTTCAGTGATGCTGCTTTGGTGCTGGAATGGCATGTGATTGGTATGTTTGCGCCTGGCTTTTTCACAGGTCATTTGATTAAGAAATTTGGCACCTTGCAAATCATGGCCGTCGGTGTGTTGCTGAACTTTGTGTGCATTGCCATTGCCTTGTCGGGCACAGAATTGCATCAATTTGTGTTGGCTTTGTTTGTGTTGGGCTTGGGCTGGAACTTCTTGTTCACGGGCAGCACCACCTTGTCGATGTCTGCATGGCGCCCAGAAGAAAAGGACCGCGCACAAGCGGCCATTAACTTCTGTGTGTTTGGCACCATGGCCTTCACGTCATTTGCATCCGGTGCCTTGGTCACCACGCAAGGCTGGACCTTGCTCAATTACGGCTCATTGGTGCCGGTTGTGTTAACCGCCTTGGCCTTGGCCTGGTTGGTGTGGATTCGGAAAACGCGCAACGAGGCTTAAACCCGAGCCCAGGCCAACCACAAAGTTGAAGCCTGGGTCAAAAAACCTGGGTCAAGGTCTGAGACTTTTCTGAACCTTTACGGCATTGACGCCATCACCTCCGCCACAGAGGCGGTGAGCTTCTTGGCATAAGGCACATGCAGAAACTCATTGGGGCCATGCGCATTGCTCTTGGGGCCAAGAACGCCGCACACCATCATTTGCGCTTTGGGGAAACCTTCGCTCAACATGTTCATGAGCGGAATGGTGCCGCCTTGTCCGATGTAGCCCACAGACGCGCCAAAATGCGATTGGCTGGCGCTTTGCAAAGCCTGTTCAAACCACGGCGTGCTGCTAGGCGCGTTCCAACCCGTGGCGCCACCGTTGGACTCAAAGGTCACGCGCGCTTGATACGGTGCGTTGTCTTCCAACAAAGCTTTCATTTCGGCCACGGCAGATGCAGCATCTACTAGCGGCGGTAAACGCAAGCTGAGTTTGAACGCGGTGTAGGGGCGCAGCACGTTGCCTGCATTTTCCAAAGAAGGGAATCCTTCTGCGCCCGTCACGCTTAAGGTGGGCGTCCAAGTGCGGTTGAGCAAAGCTTGCAAGGGGTCGGTGGTGGTGGGCAAAGCAAAGGTGGTGGAACCACCGCAATCGTAGTGGGCCCATGGAAAACGCTTGTAGACTTCGTCACCCAAAATGTTGGCCGTGGCTTGGGCTTGTGCCAATCGATCGGCCGGCACTTCACAGTGGAAACTGGCCGGCAACAAGCGGCCTGATTTGCTGTCTTCCAAACGGTCCAGCACTTGACGCATGATGCGAAAGCTGGAAGGCACCAAACCAGAGGCATCACCGGAGTGAATGCCTTCCGTCAAAATTTCAACCTTCAAAGTGCCGCTGGCCATGCCGCGCAAACTGGTGGTGAGCCAGAGTTGGTCGTAGTTGCCGGCGCCGCTGTCTAAGCAAATGACCAAACCGACATCACCCAAGCGGGGGCGCAAGGTGTCGATGTAGGCCATCAAGTCGTAAGAGCCAGACTCTTCACACGTTTCAATCAAACCCACAATGCGAGGGTGTGGTGTGTTTTGATTTTTAAGCGCTTGCACGGCGGCAATGCTGGCATAAGCCGCATAGCCATCGTCGGCGCCGCCGCGGCCATACAACTTGCCGTTTTCGTATTTCGGTGTCCAGGGTCCCAGGTCGTTGCGCCAACCGCTGAACTCAGGCTGTTTGTCTAAGTGACCATACATCAGCACCGTTTGTCCCGAGCCTTCCGACAGTGCACGCGTGGCGGGAATGTCGAAAAACAAAACGGGGGTGCGACCAGGTAGGCGCACCACTTCAAGCGTGAGTCCGGCTACTTTTTGAGCCTCAATCCATTCGGCGGTGCGCCGAAGCACGGTGTCCAGATAGCCATTGCTTTCCCACTGGGCGTCAAAGGAGGGTGATTTGGCAGGGATCTCGATGTATTGGGTCAGCTCTTTGACAATTTGAGAGTCCCAAGAGCGCGTGACATCGTTGAGGGCTTTTTCAGCATTCAACAAATGTGCAGGCAGTTCTTTGTGCAACGGTGCGTTCATAAAGTTCTCCAAAAATTCAGTTCGATTTCAACCAAGACAAGCCGCGCGATGTTCCGCCCTGAGTGACATCCGCAGGGACGTACTCGCAGCCCACCCAACCTTGCCACCCACATTCTGCCGATACCCGGTCGATCAAGTCAAACAGGTAGGGCCAATTGAGTTCACCCGTGCCCGGTTCGTGACGCAGTGGCACGTCGGCAATTTGAAAGTGCCCCACATTGCCCGTGGGCAAGTAACGTTCGACCTTGGTGGTGACATCGCCTTCCACAATTTGGCAATGAAACAAGTCCATTTGGACTTTGAGGTTGGGCTCGCCCACTTGCGCCAAAATTTCGTGTGCGTGATCTTGTCGATTGACAAAAAAGCCAGGAATGCCGCGCGGGTTGATGGGCTCGAGCAACACATCCAAGCCTTGCGCATTGACGGTTTGGCAGGCCCATTTCAAATTGGCCACCAAGGTATCTTGCGCTTGAGCGCGCGTGACGCCACTGGGCAACAAACCCGCCATAGAGTGGATGCGGGGGCAGTTCAACACTTCCGCATAGTGCATGGCCAACTTCACGCCAGCTTGGTACTCTGCTTCACGACCGGGAATGCAGGCGGTGCCGCGGACACCTTGTTCCCACGCCTGAGAAATGCTGGCGGGGTCGATGCCGCCAGGGGGCATGTTGAACAACACTTGTTGTAAGCCGTTGCCCTTGAGGCGAGCGGCCAACTCTTCTGCTGCGTAGGCGTACGGAAACAAATATTCGACGGCTTTGAAACCGTCTTTGGCCGCTGCCTCAAAGCGATCTAAGAAATCCATGTCGGGGTACATCATGGAAAGATTGGCAGCAAATTGAGGCATGAGTGACTTTCGTAAAAGTTGTCAAAAACAGAATGTCAAAGCGCAGTCCATTACCAAGACGCGCCAAAATTTTGGCGCAGTTCTTCAATCTGTTCATCCGATAAGTTGTCGGGCAGATGGGGTGATGCGAGATTCACCAGCTTGGCAGTTTCCTCTAGCTCTTCTAGTGTGGCCATGGCTTGCGTTAAATCTTGATGCCAGACATTGGGCCCTAGCCGTGACAGCATCACAGCACGAATGGGTGTGTCCACTTTGGCATAGTGAAGAATGGCATCGGCCACTGCGTCGGCGGCCAGCACATCGCCAGGACGAAAATAAGGAATCAAAGGCACGTGCCCCACTTTCATCACAAAGTAAGGTGTGATGGGGGGCAACAATTCAGCGCCTTGGGTGCGCAGGCTCAAACCAACACAGTGTGTGCTGTGGGTGTGAATCACGCAATGCGCGGGCCAACTGCCCAGTGCGTGGTCGGAGGCTTCGTAAATTTTGCGGTGCAAGGCAATGGTTTTGCTGGCGCGTTTGCCGCTGAGTTGATGACCTTCAAGATCGAGCAAGGCCAAATCAGCCGGGTCTAAAAAACCCAAGCAAGCATCGGTGGGTGTGATTAAAAAGCCGTGGTCCAAACGCACGCTGATGTTGCCGGCAGTGGCATGCACATAGCCACGTTGAAACAAGCTTTCGCCAACGCGGCAAATCTCTTCGCGTGCTTTGGCTTCACGCATGTTCACGATGGCCGTCATGTTGTGGTCTCCGCCAACACCTTCAAGGCTTTGGTGAAAAAGTCGGGGGTGCCAAAGTTGCCCGACTTTAAAGTGAGGTGACCTGCTGTGTGTTGCGGGGCAAAGCACCATGGCACGCCAGGGTCAATTTGCGGACCTATTTGCATTTGGGTGATGTTCAAGGCCTGCACACAGGCGCCTGAAGTTTCGCCACCAGCAATGACCCACTGCTTCACGCCCAAGGCTTGAAGACCTTGACACATTTGCGCCAAGGCAGACTCCATCCATTCACCTGCTTGCTCTCGCCCAAACTTGGCCTGAACTTTTTGAAGCGTGTCTGCGTCGGTGGTGGCATAGACCAATACGGGACCTTGACTTAGCAAAGGTTCCGCCCATGCCAGCGCGGCGGCCACATCGGCTTTGATTTGTGAGGGCACATCTTGCGCTGTCCAATTCAAAGGTTTGAATTGCCAACTGGGTTGGCCACTTGCGATGTAATGCGCGACTTGTCCTTGCGTGGCCAAAGAGCAGCTGCCCGACACAATGGCTTGAAAGCCACTGGGTGCCGGCAAGGCGGCCGCTTTGGCAGAAGCTTGCAAACCCCAGTTGCCGGGAAGGCCAATGGCCACGCCAGAACCGGCGGTGACCAGAGCCATGCCTTTGAGCGCGGGGCCCAAGGTTTTTAAATCTTCGTTGCTGGTGGCATCCACAATGGCCACGCCCACACCGTCTGCTTCAAGCTGTTTGATTTTGTCGGTGATGGCCTGGGTGCCCTTGGCCAGGGTGGTGTGATCGATCAAGCCCACTTTGCGTTGGGTTTGTGCTTGCATCACGCGGACCAAATTGGCATCGGTCATGGGCGTGAGCGGATGGTTTTGCATGCCGCTTTCATTCAGCAGCACAGCACCCGCAAACAAGTAGCCCTTAAATACTGTGCGGCCGTTGTCGGGAAATGCGGGTGTGGCGATGGTGAACTTGCAATGGAGCGCATCCATCAAAGCCTCGGTGACGGGGCCGATGTTGCCTGTAGGCGTGCTGTCAAACGTAGAGCAGTATTTGAAATAAATTTGCTCGGCACCTTGGGCTTGTAACCACTGCAAAGCTTCTAGCGATTGTGCAATGGCTTCTTGAGCAGGAATGGTGCGCGATTTCAAAGCCACCACCACCGCATCCACGTCGGACGACAGTGGCGCTGTGGGCACGCCAAAAGTTTGCATCACGCGCATGCCCGAGCGGACCAAATTGTTGGCCAGGTCGGTGGCGCCTGTGAAGTCGTCCGCGATGCAACCTAATTTCATGTTGAAGGCCTTTAGTGTCTATCTGCGAGGTCGTGCAATATTTATTTTGCTTTTGGCAATTCAATGCCGGGGAATATTTTGATCACGGCACTGTCGTCTTCTTTGGCAAAGCCTGCGGTGCTGGCTTGCATGAACATTTGGTGCGCCGTGCTAGATAGCGGCAATGGAAATTTGCTGGCGCGCGCCATGTCCAACACCAAGCCCAAATCTTTGACAAAAATATCGACGGCCGATAAAGGCGTGTAATCGGCCGCCAGCACATGCGCCATGCGGTTTTCAAACATCCAGCTGTTGCCCGCACTGTGCGTGATCACTTCGTAAAGCGCATCGGGATCGACACCTTCGCGCAGGCCCAATGCCATGGCTTCTGCCGCCGCGGCAATGTGCACGCCTGCTAACAGTTGGTTGATGATTTTGACTTTGCTGCCGGCGCCTGCGCTGTCGCCTAATTTGTAAACCTTGGCAGCCATGGCGTTCAAGAACGGTTCGGCTTTGGCATACGCTTCGGGTGTGCCGGCGGTCATCATGGTCATCTGGCCTGATGCCGCTTTGGCGGCGCCGCCTGAAATAGGCGCATCGATGTAGAGCAAGCCTTTGGCGTGGAGCGTTTTTTCTAAGCCCACAGAAAATGCAGGATCGACGGTGGAACACATCACAAACACACTGCCAGGTTTGAGGTGATGGATGCAGCCTGATGCCGCAGTGCCATCGCCCATCAACACCGATTCTGTTTGTGCGGCATTGACCACCACCGACACCAAGATATCGGAAGCCTTGGCGATGTCGGCCAAGCTGGCGCAAGCCACGCCACCTTCGGCTGCAAATTTTTGTGCCACTTCAGCGCGCACATCAAACACATTCACCACATGGCCTGCACGGCGCAGCGACTGTGCCATGCCCATGCCCATGGCGCCCAAGCCAATCACACCCACGGTTAATTTGTTGCTCATGAATTATTCTCCTGCGACGGTCAGCATGATCTTGCCAATGTGCTGCGATGACTCCATCAAGGCATGCGCTTGTGCAGCTTCGTTCAAATCAAACACTTTGTAAATCACCGGCGCTACAGTGCCCGCAGCCAGCAAAGGCCAAACTTGTGCTTGCAGCTCGCTGGCAATTTGTGCTTTGTCGGCGGCGCTGCGAGGGCGCAAGGTAGAACCTGTGAACGTGAGCCGCTTCGCCATGAGCGAGACCCAGTCAACTTCGACTTTAGAAGGCTGCAAGAACGCGATTTGTAGCAAACGACCTTCAATGGCCAGTGCGCGCAAATTGCGTTGCATATAACTGCCGCCCACCATGTCCAAGATGGCGTTCACACCCTTCTGGTCGGTCAGCTTCA
>JBDLWA010000024.1:0-10509 GCA_039804505.1 Pseudomonadota bacterium | reverse complement strand
ACTTTTTCTTGGGCACGTTCACGCACCGAGCAGGTGTTGAACAAAATGAGGTCGGCTTCTTCGACGTCTTGGGTGGGCTCATAGCCCTCGGCAGCCTTCATGACGTCGGCCATTTTGTCCGAGTCGTACTCGTTCATTTGGCAACCGAAGGTTTTGATGAATACTTTTTTGCTCACAAGAGACTCCAAGCGGTGACTGGTTTATATCCAGGGGCTGAGGAAGGTTCTGCAGTGGGTGCACTGCAGATGAAGGCCAGCGCCAGGGTTGGCGCTGTGCGAGGCGTGATTATCGCAGGTTGCTTGACTGACTGAATCCGAGGGCTAGATCATGGCGCTGTTTCAAGTCGCTTGATCAGCCGGGTTCTTGCGAAAGAACATTGGGTAATGCCGCTCTGTGACCGGGCCGTCAAACGCCCAAGACATGCACTTGCCCACATGGGGCGGGGGTGTGGTGGGGGCGACATCAGGCTTGCCTGCTTGTTGGTCGTTGAACTGACGAGCCGAAGGAATGGTTTGATAGGCCGCCGTGGCCATGTTGAACAGCATCTCACGAAGGTGTGTGCAACCCGCCACGCCGCCAATGTGCGCCTCAATGGTTTTGCGCCAACCCGAGCCCAAAGTACAGCCAATCAACTTGTGCATGTTGAGCGGTGCTCGTGAACACTCTGGGTGGGGGATGTGTGCCATGTCGGTGATCACGTCCAGAATTTTGAAATCGTTGTCGACGGTGAGGCGAATGCTCAGGCCATGAAGGGGCTGACCGGCTTCCAAGGGGTCCTGGCTAGGGATGATGAAGTTGTAGGTTTTGACGTCGGTCAGTGCCGCTTCAATGTCCCACAGGCCATCTTCTCGTTCATAGCCTGAATAGACCACGGTTCGCGTATGTGACAGTTTTCGGGGGGAGGGGGGTGGAAGTGCCAATGTCGGCCTCTTAAATTTTCGAGTCAATGGACTGATTATCGAATTGAATCGGCGACAAACCATGGTTTATGCCTTGCCTCATGAGTGAAATTGTTAATTTGTCCTATTAAATGTCCTATTGACAGGTCATTAGGAGTAATCAACCATAGGGACCATGAGTCAAAACCTGCCATTACCCAAGTACCACCAGATTTATCTGGTGTTATGCGAGCAACTGCAAGAAGGTAAGTTTGACGAGGGTCTGCCAGGTGAGTTGGCCCTCATGAAGCAGTTCACGGTGGCCCGCGTTACAGTGCGACGCGCGCTTCAGCAAATGGCGGAAGAAGGCTTGATCAAGCGCGAACCGGGCCGAGGCACACGACCAGTCAAACGGGATGCATCGGGCGGACCGCGCGATGCGAAGGACGCCCATGGCACAGGCAATCAGCAAGCCAAGTTGACGGGCTTGCTCGAAAACTTGGTCACCATGGGCATGCGCACTTCGGTCAATGTGTTGTCGGTTGAAACTTTGCTAGCGCCCAAAGACATTCAAGAAAAACTGAACCTTGACGCCACCGATTGGGTGCAGAAGGCAGTGCGTGTTCGCAACACGCGCGAAGGCCCTTTGTCGCACATCACCACTTGGGTACCCGCTGGCATTGCCAAAGGTTTTGGACAGCATGAACTGGCTCAAAAACCTATTTTGGTATTGCTCGAAGAAGCCGGTGTCAAAGTGGGTCGCGCCGAACAAACCATTTCTGCACGCTTGGCCGATGCCGACATGGCGCGGCACCTCGATGTGCCCGTGGGTTCCGCCTTGTTGTCGGTTCGTCGTTTGATTTATGACCAACAAGACCATCCCATTCAGTGGCTCTTGGGCTTGTACCGGCCCGATCGCTATGAATACCAAATGCAGTTGTCCCGTGTTGGCAGCATTGACGCCCAAATTTGGGTGGACAAAGAGCTGTCGGCTAATTTTCATTAAGCCTTTTTTTCTTTGACTTTCACCTTGATCATCCAAAGGAGCTTCCCATGACCACACGTCGTCACTTTATGAGCCAGACCGCTGCTGCGGCTTCTGTCATGTCCTTCCCTTTGATTGCCGGCGCGCAAGCGAAGACGGTGAAGGTTGGTGTTTTGCACCCTGTGACGGGTGCGTTGGCTTATTCAGGTCAGCAGTGCCGAATGGGCGCTTTGTTGGCCATTGAAGACATCAACAAAGCAGGTGGCATCAAGTCATTGGGCGGCGCCAAAATTGAAGCGGTCTTGGGTGACGCGCAGTCCAGCCCACAAGCCGGTACCGCCGAAATTGAAAAGATGAACGAAGCCGGCGTGAGCGCCGTGGTGGGTGCGTTTGCCTCTGCCATTTGCTTGGCTACCACGCAAGCGGCTGCCAAGTACAACTTGCCCCACGTGGTGGACGTGGGTGTGGCCGATCAAATTGTGGAACGTGGTTTGAAGAACACCTTCCGTTTTGGCCCTGGCTACAAAAAATGTGCTGAAGTGGCCGTGGCCAATTTGCACGTGCTCAATACCGCCGCTGGCAAACCAGCCCGCAGCGTGATGATCATTCACGAAGAGTCATTGTTTGGCACAGGCACCGCCAACTTGTTGGCCAAGGAATTGCCTGGCTACGGCTACGACGTGAAAGAAGTGATCAAACACGCCAACCCCACGCGCGATTTCAACAATATTGCGCTGCGCATCAAGCAGGTCAATCCCGACATCGTGATTCCAGCCAACTACTACAACGAGTACGCTTTGTTGGTGCGCACCATGCAGCAACAAAAAATCACACCCAAAGCCATTTACTCAGTGTTGGGCGGCGCAGCTTCCAGCTACAAGTTTGTCAAAGAATTCCCAGAAGCCGCCAACGGCATCATCGATTGCAACCACTGGTTCAACCCGCGCGACAAGCGTTCCTTGGAATTGAAAAAGCGCGTGGAAGCACAAGGCCAATTCTTCAGCTACGAAGTGTTCATGACTTACACCGCCATGACCTTGTTGGCCGATGCCATTGAGCGCGCCAAGTCCACCGACCGTGCCGCCATTATTGATGCTTTGAACAAGAGCACGTTCTCCAATCACATCATGCCCTATGGCGCTACACAGTTTGTGAATGGCCAGAACATGGGCGCCCAACCTTTGATGACGCAAGTGGTCAAGGGTGACATCAAGGTGATCGTGCCACGCGACTACCGTGAAGTGGAACCCATCTTCCCCTTGAAGGGCTAAGCCCTAGCGCTTCACCTTTAACGTTACTTTGAATGGGTCACGATGATGTTTGACGCCAGCATTTTGCTGTCCGCTTTGCTCAACGGTTTAACCACCGGCGCAGTCTATGCCTTGATTGCGCTGGGGTTGACCTTGATCTATGGTGTGTTGCACATCATCAACTTTGCCCACGGCGCCTCACTCATGATGGCGCTGTATGGCGTGTATGCCCTCAAAGAACGTTGGGGTGTCGACCCTTACGTGGCCCTGCCTTTTATGGTGCCCGCCATGTTTGTGTTGGGCTATGGCATGCAACGCTTGATCATCAACAGAGCCAGTCACGGCAAAGATGAAAACATCTTGCTCGTGACCTTGGGTTTGTCCATCGTGATGGAAAACTTGGCCTTGTTGTTTTTCAAATCCGACACGCGCACCATCGACACCGCCTACACCTTGAGCACGGTGGCCATTGGCCCCGAGGCTGTGCAGGTGATGGTGTCGGTCCCCAAGTTGGTGGCCTTTGCGGGTGCCTTGGTGGTGTCCGCCTTGTTGATAGTGATTTTGCAGCGCACCGACTTAGGCCGTGCCATTCGCGCCGTGGCCAAAGAAAAGCAAGGCGCCCGTTTGATGGGCATTGATGTGGAACACGTCTACGCCATGTGCTTCGGTTTGGGCCTGTCATGTTTGGGGGCAGCTGCTTGTTTCTTGTTGCCCGCTTATTACGTCAATCCGCAGGTGGGCAACGGCTTTGTGTTGGTGGCCTTCACAGTGGTGGTGCTGGGGGGCATGGGCAGTTTTGCCGGTGCCTTGTTGGGCGGCTTGTTGATTGGTGTGGTGGAGTCCTTTGGCGGTTTGTTCCTGGGTGAATCCTTGGGGCAGGTTGGCATTTTTGTGATCTTCATTGCCGTGTTGTTGTTGCGACCTCAAGGCTTGTTTGGGGCGAAGGCATGAGGTTGACACCATGAATAAATTGTTCAAAGACTTGATCAGCATTGGCCTCTTTGTGTGGATCGTGGCCATGATTCCCGTGCTCACCAACTCGGGCGTGACGCTCAACTTTGTGATGATGGCTTTGTTTGCTTGCTTGATTGCGCAAGCCTGGAATGTGCTGGGCGGATTTGGCGGACAGTTCTCGTTTGGCCACGCTTTATTCTTTGGCACCGGCGCATACTTTCAAGCCATTGCCCAAATTTCTTGGGGCTGGAATCCTTGGCTGGCTCTGCCTTGTGCCATGTTGGCGGCAGGTTTGGTGGGCGCTTGGGTGGGCGCTTTGTCGTTCAGGTATGGCCTGAAGGGCTCTTACTTTGCTTTGGTCACGTTGGCCTTTGCAGAAGTGTTCCGCATTGTGTCGCTGTCGGTGCCGTTCACCGGTGCGGGGGTTGGCTTGATGCTGCCCTTGAATGAATCGTGGACCAATATGCAATTTGGTTCGCGCGCTGGTTTTGTGTGGTTGGTATTGGGCTTGGTCACGGTGGCCTTGTGTGTGACGGCCTATTTGCGCAACTCAAGATTTGGCGCTTATTTGCAAGCCGTGCGCGACAACGAAGACGCCGCCAGGGCCGTGGGTGTCAATCCATTCCATGTGAAGACTTGGGCCACTGTGTTGTCGGGTGCTTTGATGGGCTCGGCAGGCGCTTTTTATGTCCAAGTGTTTCAGTACATCGATCCGGGCATTGGCTTTGGTTCGCACACCTCCGTTGAAGCTTTGGTGGGCGCCATTGTGGGCGGTATGGGTACTTTGTGGGGGCCTGTTTTAGGCGCCCTGGTCTTGCATGTGTTGGCCGATGTCACGCGTAATTTGTTTGGTCAGATGCCGGGTATCAACATGGTGATTTATGGCGCTGTGCTCATTGTGATTGTGATGTTTTTGCCGCGAGGCATTGCTGGCTTGAACGCTTACTTGCCAAAGTCATGGAGGCGTTATGACTAAGCCAAATTCGCCACAAAATACCTTGCTCCAAGTGCAGGGCGTCAGCCGATCTTTTGGTGGCTTGAAGGCCGTTCAAAACGTCAGCCTAGAAGTACCGCAAGGTTCTTTGACCGCCTTGATTGGACCCAACGGCGCAGGCAAAACCACTTTGTTTGCTTTGCTCTCTGGTTTCTTAACGCCTGACACAGGCCGTGTGGTGTTCAAGGGCCAAGACATCACAGGACAAGCACCGCACTTGAATGCCAAATTGGGCATGACACGCACTTTTCAAATTGTGCAGCCCTTTGCCGCGCAAACCGTGCGAGAAAACATCGCAGTGGGTGCGCATTTGCACACGGCCTCTCGCGAGCAAGCTTTGGCCACTGCCGAAAATGTGGCGCAACGTGTGGGCTTGAGCGATCAACTCGACAAGTTGGCCAGTGATTTGACCGTGGCGGGTCGCAAGCGCTTAGAGCTGGCGCGGGCATTGGCCACAAAGCCCGAATTGCTGTTGCTGGATGAAGTGCTGGCAGGTTTGAACCCTCAGGAAATTGCCGAGATGATTCCTGTGGTGCGCGCCATTGCGGCATCGGGCGTCACCGTGCTGATGATTGAACACGTGATGCAAGCCGTCATGAGTTTGGCAGAACATGTGTGGGTGTTGGCGCAAGGCCAATTGATTGCGCAAGGGTCGCCTTCTGAAGTCACGCGTCACCCGCAAGTGATCGAAGCTTATTTGGGCCACGGCACAGCGGCACGTTTGCGTCAAGCGGAGGTGTCGGCATGACTGAAATTTTGAAGGTTGCACAGCTGCGTGCGGGTTATGGCGCGGTAGAAGTGTTGCGCGGCGTTGACCTCACGGTGAATGCCGGCGAAACCGTGGCATTGCTGGGCAGCAATGGTGCTGGCAAAACCACCTTGAACGGTGTGCTGAGTGGCTTGGTCAAAGCACGCAGTGGCCAAGTGACCTTTGAAGGCCAAGACATCACGGGATGGCATGCACGCAAAGTGGTGCAAGCGGGTCTGATCCATGTGCCCGAAGGTCGCAAGGTGTTTCCCAATTTGAGTGTGCTGGAAAACTTGTCCTTGGGTGCCTTCACGCGCGGCCGCGAAAGACGCGATGCCAATTTGGAAAAAATCTTTGGCATTTTCCCGCGCTTGCGTGAACGAGAAAAACAATTGGCCGGCACCTTAAGCGGTGGTGAGCAACAGATGTTGGCCATTGGCCGGGGCTTGATGGCCGAGCCACAGCTCCTCATTTTGGATGAACCCTCCTTGGGTTTGTCGCCCCTGTTGGTGGAAGAAATGTTTGCCTTGATTGGCCAACTCAAAGCCAACGGCTTGGCGGTGTTGTTGGTGGAGCAAAACGTTGGGCAATCACTTGAGATTGCCGACCGGGCTTATGTGATGGAAAACGGCGCCATTCGTTTCAGCGGTTTACCCGCAGACTTATTGGCCAGTGATACCTTAAGACAAGCCTACTTAGGCATGTAATCAGAGACATTCAAATGCGAGCCTTCTTTTTGAAATTCAGTGTTTTAGGTCTGCTTGCAGCGATGAGCTTGGGTGTTGCGCATGCGCAGACAGCCAACTCAGTGCCTGTTCGAATTTTGGTGGGCGCCCCTGCAGGCGGCACCACCGACACCATGGCGCGCACCTTGGCGCAAGCTTTGGGGCAACAACTAGGCCGCGTGGTGGTGGTTGAAAACAAACCCGGTGCTGGCGGTAACTTGGCCGCAGACATGGTGGCCAAAGCAGCGCCCGATGGCAACACGTTGTTGATGAGCTTTACCAGTCACGCCATCAATGCGTCGCTGTATCCCAGTTTGCCGTTTGACCCGATCAAAGACTTCACGCCGTTGACCATGGTGTCTACTTCGCCTTCTATTTTGGTGGCCCATCCTGGCTTGCCCGTGAAGAACGTGGCGGACTTGGTGAAATTGGCCAAAGAAAAACCAGGCCAACTCAATTTCGCCATTGGCGCTTTGGGCTCGTCGCTTCACTTGGCGGGCGATTCGTTCAAGATGAAAGCTGGCGTGTTCATCGTCAATATTCCCTATCGCGGTACGGCACCGGCCGTGCAAGATGTGTTGGCGGGTCAAGTGGAGTTGATGTTTGCGGCGGTGGGCAATGCCCAGGCGCACATCAAGGCGGGCAAGTTGCGTGCATTGGGTGTGACCAGTCCCAAACGCTTGCCGGCATTTCCAGATGTCCCCGCCATTGGCGAAACCTTGCCAGGCTATGAGTCGAGCGCTTGGTTTGGTTTGTTTGCACCCGGTCGCATGAATCCTGATTTGGCCAAGCGCTTGAGTGATGCCGCGCGCGTGGCCATTCAAAGTCCAGAAGTGAAACGTCGCATTGAAAGTGAAGGCGCCATTCCTGCGGGCAACAGCCCCCAAGAGTTTGCAAAATTTGTGGAATCAGAAATTGTGCGCTGGCGAACGGTCGTGCAATATTCAGGTGCCAAACCAGAATGAGTGTTGAACACACCATGACAACTAAAACCAGTTCTGGCACCACCTTAGCGCAAAAACTCATTGCGCGGGCGGCCGGTCGCGCGCAGGTCAATGTGGGCGAGGTGCTGACATGTCAAGTTGATTTGGCGATGTTTCACGATTCCTCGGGACCCCGCCGCCTCAAACCCATGTTGGCCGATATCGGCGCACAAATATGGGATCGCAACAAAGTGGTCTTGGTGCTAGACCACTATGTGCCCGCGCAAGATGCCGATTCGCAAAAAATTGTGCAAGTGACGCGCGATGTGGCCAAAGAATGGCAATTGCCCCATGTCATTGATTCGGAAGGCATTTGTCATGTGGTCTTGCCTGAGCGTGGACATTTGAAACCCGGTTATTTTTGTGTGGGCGGCGACTCGCATTCACCCACTGGCGGCGCCTTTGGCACTTACATGTTTGGCATTGGCGCCACTGAAATGTTGGGGGTGGTGGCCACAGGCGAAATATGGGTGCAAGTGCCGCAAACGCTGCGCATGATGTGGACAGGCGCTTTGCAAAAAGGTGTGTGTGCCAAAGACATGATGCTGCACATGATTGGCAAGTTTGGCATGAACGGCGGCAACTACCAAGCGGTGGAATTTGCCGGCGACACCGTGCGCGGCTTGGGCATGCAAGAGCGCATGACCTTGTCCAATATGAGTGCCGAAATGGGTGCGCAAGTGGGTCTCATTGCTGCCGATGAAGTGACCAGGCAATATTTGAAATCGGTCGGCGTGAGCGATGCGCAATTGGAGGCCAGTCATTTTTTCAAAACAGATGACGATGCTGATTGCCAAGCATTTGAATTTGACGCGACTCAACTCAGTCCTCAGGTGGCAGCACCTCACAGCCCAGAAAACACAAAACCTGTGGCCGCATTCTCTGACATCAAGCCCACAGTGGCCTACATCGGTGCGTGTACAGGCGCCAAGTTGGCAGACCTGCGTGCGGCAGCAGAAGTGTTGAAGGGCCGTAAAGTGGCCTCGGGTATTCAGTTGATGGTGGCACCCGCCAGTGCGCGCGACCAAGCACAAGCCGCGCGCGAAGGCGTGATGCAAATCTTGATCGATGCGGGCGCCAGTGTGCTGCCCAATGCGTGTGGTGCCTGTGCCGGTTACGGCGGTACCTTCCAAGAAGGTGCTACTGTCATTTCAAGCACAGCGCGCAACTTCCAGGGCCGCATGGGCCCCGCCAGTGTGCAGGTGTATTTGGCCTCGCCTTGGTCGGTGGCTGCTGCTGCTGTCACGGGCAATATTTCGGATGTGCGTGAGGTCTTGTCATGAGTGCCGCAAACGTGAACACGCACAAGGTGTGGCGCGTGGGTGCCAATGTGGACACCGATGCCTTGGCGCCAGGGGCTTACATGAAGCATGGCATCGACGTCATTGCCGCGCATTGCTTGGAAGTGCACAGAAGCGATTTTGCGAAAGACGTGAAGGCCGGCGATGTGTTGGTGGCAGGCCCAAACTTTGGCATTGGCTCTTCTAGGGAACAAGCCGCAGGCGCTTTGAAGCATTTAGGCTTGGCTGCAGTGATTGCGCCTTCCTACAGTGGCTTGTTTTTTAGGAACGCGTTCAACTTGGGCTTGTTGCTGCTCACTTGCCCCGAAGCCGACACTCTGCAAGAAAACGAGCAGGTGCAATTGCAATACCAAGGCACCACGCCACAAGTGGTGACCTCGACAGGCCGCGTGTTGAACTGTGCGGTCGTCCCTTCTTTTTTAATGGACATGGTGAATGCCGGCGGTTTGGTCAATGTGTTGAAACAACGCATGGCAGCCAAGACGGTCTCCTCGGCACAAGCCGACAAAGCTTTCTGAATATTGCGCAAAGAATGGATATCCAATGAGTGAGCGAAAGCTTCAAAATCCAGCCACCCTTGATCCCGTCACCTTGGCGGTTTTGAAGGGCCGTTTAGAACAAGTGGCCGATGAAATGGACGCCACGTTGTACCGCAGCGCCTTCAACCCCATCATTGCCGAGGCGCATGATGCGTGTCACGGCATTTATGACGGTGTATCGGGCGACACCTTGGTGCAAGGTAAATCTGGCTTGCCCGTGTTTGTGGGCGCCATGGCCTTTGCCGTTCGCGCAGCGGCCAAAGCTGCTGCGACGCGCGGTGGCATGCAAGACGGCGACATTTGGTTGTTCAATGACCCTTATGAAGGCGGCACACACGCCAACGATTTCAAATTGGTTCGTCCCTTCTTCCGCGAGGGCCAATTGTTTTGCTTCTTGGCGTCTGCCGCACATTGGCACGATGTGGGCGGTGCGGTGCCAGGCAATTACAACCCCGCAGCCACCGAGTGCTGGCAAGAGGCGGTGCAAATTCCGCCCGTGCGTATTTTGCGTGCCGGTGTGTTGGATGAAGATGTGTTGGCCATTCTGCGCGCCAACACCCGCTTGCCTGATTCCCTCTGGGGCGATTTGAACGGTCAATTGGCCGCCCTCGAATTGGGTGCCAAGCGTTTGAATGGTTTGCTGGATGAATATGGCGATGCCAAAGTAGCTCAGGCCATGGTGGAGTTGCGTTCACGCGCGGTGCGCTTGATGCGTTCGCACATTGCCAGCCTGCCCGATGGTTGCTACAGCTTTGAAGATTTGCTGGACAACGATGGCGTGGTCGACACGCCGCTCACCATTGCACTGGACATGACGGTCAAGGGCGATCGTTTGACGCTAGATTTTTCTCGCACCTCTGCCCAGTGTGCGGGGCCAGTGAATATTTCCAAAGCCACCGCTGTGGCGGCCTGTTATGTGGCGCTCAAACACGTGTTTCCAGATGTGCCCGCCAATGCCGGTGTGCTCGATGCCGTTGACTTCATCATTCCCGATCGCTTGGTGATCAGTGCAGAGCGTCCACGTCCTGTGGGTGGCTACACCGAAACCATTTTGCGCATGATCGATGTGATCTTCAGCGCCACAGCACTGGCCGATCCCAAGCGCGCCGTGGCACATGCTTACGGCACCATCAATGCGCTGTCGATTGCAGG
>JBDLWA010000023.1:0-14491 GCA_039804505.1 Pseudomonadota bacterium | reverse complement strand
CATGTGTGGTGGCACTTGGCATTGCCCATGGCCTTGGCCAATGTGCTGGGCAGTTTGTTGGGGACTCGACTGGCGTTGAAACATGGTGCAGGCTTTGTGCGCTCTGTTTTTTTGGCAGTGGTCAGTGCCTTGATTTTGAAAACGACTTACGACGGATTCTTCCGCTGAGGCCCAAACTGGGTGTAGGCCACGCCCATCAGCGCAATGGCGGCGCCCACCAACTTGATCGCCGTGTATTGCTCACCGGTCAATGCCCAAGCAAACAAGCCCGCCACCGGGGGCATGAGGTACATCAAGGGCGCTGTTTTGGCCACGCCTCTCACTTGATTGACCCAACCCCACACCAACCAGCCGCCAAACGCAGAGATCAAAATAGACCATGCCATGGCGGCCCAACCATGCCAGCCCAAGCTGGCCCAGGGGGCTTCAATTCCCGAGGGTATGGACAACAACATGACGGGTAAACCACCCCACAAAGTGGCGTATCCCATGGTGAGCACACTGCCGTGTTTCTCAAGCATGGGCTTGGCTTGCACGGTGTAATAGGAAAACAGCAGCGCCGCCACAAACAAAACGACGTCGCCGCCTGTGGCGCGCAAGTCGCCCTTCAATAGTTTTTCAGACAAGAACAGCATGACGCCAATGAAGGCCACCGTGACACCCAACACTTGTGTGCGCTGCAGCTTCTCATGGCCTTTCCAGCGCAAAATCAACAGCGTAAAAATGGGGCCACACGCCAAGATCACAGAGCTTGAAAAAGGTGTCGACCAATGAATGCCATAACAAACAATGCCCACATGCAAGCTGTGACCCACAAAACCCAAGCGAGCGAGCTCAAAGACATCTTTGCGAGGCAAGGGTGGCAAAAATTGACCCATCGTCACGCGCATCAACACCAGGCCGCACACCGGCATGATGAGATAACGCGCTAGCAAAAATCCACTGGGGGTGATGGTGTTGAGCAAATACTTTTGAACACTGAAGTTGGCACCCCAGATCAAAATCAAAATGAGCGCGGCGGCCAGCGCCAAGCGATGCTGGGGTGAGTGCTTCAATCCTTGACCACCACAGGCACGCGTGCAGCCAAGGCACACATCAATTCATAAGCCACCGTGCCAGCCGCTTGCGCCACGGCATCAATGGGCACGCCCAACGGCGCTTGCGCGGTGACCGCAGATTTTTGCGGCAAGCCCCATAAGGTCACTTCGCTGCCACGATCGGCCGATGGCAAATCGGTGATGTCTACGGTGATCATGTCCATGCTGACTCGGCCCACCGTTCGTGATGGATGACCGTCCACGCACACGGGCGTACCCGTGGGTGCCACTCTGGGATAGCCATCGGCATACCCGCAAGCCACTACGCCAATTCGCATGGGACGATCTGCCACAAAAGAAGAGCCGTAACCCACCGCATCACCCGCTTGCAAATGCTGCACGCCAATGATGGCCGCATTCAAACTCATGACGGGCTTGAGGTGCCAATCGTCCGCCGAGTGCAATGGAAAATCGGGCGAGCTGCCATAGAGGGCAATGCCGGGTCGAATCCAATCGGCGCGAACCGACAACTCTTTGGCATGTCGCAGCGTCGCTGCGCTGTTGCACAAACTGCGCTCGCCAGACAAATCGTGTGAGTATTGATGGAAGGTCGCCATGGCCGCTGCGATGCCTTTGTCACCATCCGCATCGCTGAAATGCGTCATGAGCGAAATTTCATCGACCTGTGGCAAGGCATTCAAACGTGTCCAGGCCGCCCTGAAAGCTTGCGGCGCAAACCCCAAACGGTTCATGCCCGAATTCATTTTGAGAAAGACCCGATGCGCTTGGTGGGTTTTATGGACAGCCAGCATGTCGATTTGCGCCTCGCAATGAACCACATGCCAGAGGTTCAAACGCGAGCACAACTCCAAATCGCGCGTTTCAAAAACACCTTCCAACAAAAGGATAGGGCCTCGCCATCCCAGCTGTCGAACACGCTCGGCTTCTGCCAAGTCCAATAAGGCAATGCCATCCGCAGCCCGCAGGCCCTCAAAAACCCTCTCAATGCCGTGGCCATACGCATTGGCTTTGACCACCCCCCACACCAAGGCATCGGGGGCAGCGGCTTTCATTTGCGCCAAGTTATGACGCAAAGCGGAAACGTCTACGGTGGCCTGAATCGGTCTTGGCATGTCAGATCGTTACAAAAACAGTGATCGGTCTAGCGGGTTGAAGCCTACATTGTGTCACTTCAGGGCGTGATATAACCGAAACTTACGCCAACACGCTGATTGCGTGATTGCTTTGTCCAATTTTCTAACCTTCGACTTTGGCCTAATGCCTTATCGAATTACTGCATGATTTCATGAAGCGCGGTTTTTACACCATCATGGCGGCCCAGTTTTTCAGCTCACTGGCCGACAATGCATTGTTCGTTGCTGCCGTAGAACTGATCCGCATCAGTGGCGGTGAAGAGTGGCAGCGCGCGGCCTTGGTGCCCATGTTTGCCCTGTTCTATGTTGTGTTGGCACCGTTTGT
The DNA here is from genome assembly GCA_039804505.1 of Pseudomonadota bacterium. Lineage (GTDB taxonomy): Bacteria > Pseudomonadota > Gammaproteobacteria > Burkholderiales > Burkholderiaceae_C > Limnohabitans_A. The sequence goes on along the minus strand of JBDLWA010000023.1, from coordinate 11,975 downwards.
GGGGGCGTTTGCAGACTCGCGTCCCAAAGGCGAAGTGATGTTCATCAGCAATGCCATCAAAGTGGTGGGTTGCTTGATGATGCTGTTCGGCACTCACCCTTTGTTGTCCTACGCCATTGTGGGCTTGGGTGCTGCCGCTTACTCACCCGCCAAATATGGCATTTTGACGGAGTTGCTCCCCGCGTCACAACTGGTGAAGGCCAATGGCTGGATTGAAGGCCTCACCATTGCCTCGATCATTTTGGGTGTGTTGGTCGGCGGTCAATTGGTAGGGACGCATGTGTCTTCTTATCTGTTGAGCTTTGACTTGCCTTTCATCGACACAGGCATCGACACCGCGCCAGAATCTGCCATCTTGTTGCTGATCACTTTCTATGCTTTGGCGGCGTGGTTCAACACACGCATTCCCAACACAGGCGTTGTGATGCGCGCGATGCCTAAAAAGTTGACGGCCTTGTTGCCCGATTTTTGGGATTGCAACACGCGTCTCTGGAAAGACCGCTTGGGTCAAATTTCTCTCGCCACCACCACCTTGTTCTGGGGCGTGTCTGGCAACTTGCGCTACATCGTGTTGGCTTGGAGCGCCGCCGCTCTGGGTTACTCCACCACGCAAGCCTCTAGCTTGGTCGGTGTGGTGGCGATCGGTACCGCTGTAGGTGCGGTGGTGGCGTCGCTTCGCATGAAGCTACACCAAGCAACGCTTGTCATGCCCCTGGGCATTGGCATGGGCGTGTTGGTCATGGGCATGAACTTCATTGACAACGTGTGGGTGGCAGCACCTTTCTTAATTTTGCTCGGGGCCTTGGGCGGCTTTTTGGTCGTGCCCATGAATGCCTTGTTGCAACACCGCGGTCACAACTTGATGGGCGCGGGTCGCTCTATCGCGGTTCAAAACTTCAACGAGCAAGCTTGTATTTTGCTGTTGGGCGGTTTTTATAGCTTTTCAACGGGCATGGGCCTGTCCGCCTTTGGCGCCATCACAGCCTTTGGTTTTGTCGTGGCCAGCATCATGTGGGTCATCAAGCGTTGGCATGAGCGCAATATGCGCGAGCACAGCGAAGTGATGAAACACTTGATCGATGTTGCGAAGAACGACCATCTCCACGGCTGAGCGTTAAGCTTCACAGGCCCTGATGAAACAAAAGTGCATCGACTGAAAAACAGTCGAGCAATGACACCTGAATAGGAAACATCATGAGTTCAATCTATGACTTTGAAGCGGTTCAAATGAATGGCCAACCATTGGCTTTGAATCAGATGCGAGGCAAAGTCATGCTCATCGTAAACACGGCCAGTGCCTGTGGTTTCACGCCGCAATTTGGGGGCTTGGAAAAACTTCACCAAACCTACAAAGACCAAGGTCTAAGTGTTCTGGGTTTTCCTTGCAATCAATTTGGCAATCAAGACCCGGGCAACAATGAATCGATTGCCTCTTTTTGTCAGTTGAACTATGGCGTGAGTTTTTCAATGATGGAGAAGATCCAGGTGAACGGCCCACAGGCCCACCCGCTTTACCAATGGCTGTGTGCAGAAGCGCCAGGCCTGTTGGGCAGCAAAGCCGTCAAATGGAATTTCACCAAGTTTTTGGTGGGCAAAGACGGTCGCGTTTTAAAACGCTATGCGCCTATGGACAAACCTGAAAAACTCAGCCGCGACATTGAAGCGGCCTTGGCTGCATAAAGCGCCTGAGCAGCTTGGCCGCTCAGGCCATTGAAGTCAATCAATTCAGAGGCTTTTTGTCAAAGCCTCGTCCACCAACTCCACCCAATGTCGCACCGGCACGTCGGAGCCACTTTGCAAATGCGTAATGCAACCAATGTTGGCACTCAAAATTGCTTTGGGCTGCAGTTGATTCAGGTGACCTAATTTGCGGTCGCGCAAGGTGTAAGCCGTTTCAGCTTGCAATACAGAATAAGTACCTGCCGAGCCGCAGCACAAGTTGGATTCAACCTCGGTCACTTTCAGCTGAAAACCCAGTTGGCCCAGTTGTGTTTCGACGCCGCCTTTGAGTTGTTGGCCATGCTGCAAAGTACAAGGCGGGTGATAAGCCAGAGGCCCTGTTGCAGCCACCACCTCGGGCTTGAGGTGCTGCTTAAGTTCGGGTAAACAAAGCGGCAACAACTCACTCAAATCACGTGTGAGCGCAGAAATTTGTTTGGCTTTTTCTGCGTATTGCGTATCGTGCTGAAGCAAGTGGCCATATTCTTTGACCGTTACACCGCAGCCCGAAGCATTCATCACAATGGCTTCTACGCCTTGTTCTACCCAAGGCCACCACGCATCGATGTTTCGGCGCATGTGATCTAGGCCACCCACCTGATCGTTGAGGTGAAATTTAACAGCGCCGCAGCAGCCCGCAGCAGGCGGCACCACCGTCTCAATGCCGCAAGCATTGAGTACTCTGGCGGTGGCGGTGTTGATGTTGGGCATCATGGCAGGTTGAACACATCCCGCCAACATCAGCACCTTGCGCGCGTGTGTGGCGGTGGGCCATGCGCCAGCATTTTGAGGTGCAGGCACTTTGGCTTTGAGTGCCGAGGGCATGAAGGCTCTGACGCTTTGTCCCAGTTTCATGGCAGGTGTGAAGAGCGATGAAGTGAGGCCCTCTTTCAAGGCCCAACGCATCACGCGCTCTGACAGCGGGCGCTGTACTTTGGCATCCACCACTTTGCGGCCCAAGTCGACCAAGTGGCCATATTGAACGCCACTGGGGCATGTGCTTTCACAATTGCGGCACGTGAGGCATCGATCCAAATGCACCTGCGTTTTGCGTGTTGGCGCTGCGCCCTCAAACACTTGCTTCATTAAATAAATGCGGCCGCGTGGTCCATCCAATTCATCGCCCATCAGCTGATAGGTTGGGCAAGTGGCTGTACAAAAACCACAATGCACACATTGACGCAAAATGGCTTCCGCCTCTTGCCCTAGCAATGTGTTTTGAAATTCTGGTGCGAGTTTGGTTTGCATGATTCAGTCGCTTCAGAAGTGCGCGTTCATTCTGCGAGGGCTAAAAAGGCCCGCGGGATCAAATTCATTTTTCAAGGCATTTTGAATGCGTTGTTGCACCGCGTCTAAAGGCGTCATTGCTGGGACGGAGACAGGCGATGCAGCCGTCGCCTGTTGAGGTCTTCTGAACAAGGTGGCTTGTCCCCCAACGGCGGCTGTGATTTCGCGAAGTGCATGGGCCGCACTGAGGGGCGCCCAAACCCATCGCTGTGCACCATGCCACTCGACTAAAACGTCACTGGCACCGGCTGGCAACGTGAGGACGGGTGCTGTTTGTGGCACCGACAATCGCCACAAGGCTAAATCTTCGGATGCTTTGGCTTGCTCAAAAAACGGCAAGCGTTGATCACCACAGGCCACCCAGTCTTGCTCAGCAGAGGCCTCTTGCTCAATCAATTGGCTGTTGATGGCCGCTACATCTTGAGACATGCCTACTTTGGCCGAAGCCACCGCAGCCTGCGCGCCGCGCAAACGCAAAAATAAAATGTCTGGTGAACCCGGTGCCTGCGTGTCTTTGACCCAGCAGCTGGCATTCAATGGCAAAGGCTGCCCACCCCAACGGTGCAACAAACTCAAAGCCTGATCTTGCGACACCTGACACATCAAAAAAGCTTGTGCGGGCGCGATGGGCAAAACCTTGAGCGTAACTTCTGTGATCAAACCCAAAGTGCCCCAACTGCCCGCCAACAAACGGCTCACATCGTAGCCCGCCACGTTTTTCATCACCTGGCCACCAAAGGTGAGATGCTCACCGCGGCCATTGATAAATCGCAAGCCCAACACAAAATCTCTGACAGACCCCACACTGGCGCGTGCGGGGCCACTCAAGCCCGACGCGATCATGCCGCCGATGGTGGCGTCACTGCGGTCGCGGTGGGCATGAAAAACGGGAGGTTCAAAAGCAAGGCACTGGCCGTTGGATTTCAAAGTCTCTTCAACCAGACGCAGTGGTGTGCCAGCAGCAGCCGTCACATACAACTCACTGGGTTCATACTGAAGAATGCCCGACAGGCCTCGGGTTTCCAAGAGCTCACCCGCAAGGGACTCACCAAAAAAATCGTGACTCCCCGAACCATGAATGCGAAACGCTGGCCGCTGGCCAACAGGCAATGCAGCCGCCGATCGAATGGTGTCGATCAAGGCAGGTAGATCTGGCCAGGGGCCTTGAAGATGGCTGGTAAGAGGGCTTTCTTGCATGACGCCATGTTAATCGTGCCGCTTCACTTTCTGTGTGTTTTGTTCAAAAAGTCCGCAAGAAAGATGTCACTTTAGTTTTGATAAAAACTCACAGGCACGCCTGGCGTGTCGACGCGCGTTGCAAAGACACAACCTGAATCGGGCAGCGCCTGAAGCTCTGCCGCACTCCGGCCATGCGCCGAAGTTGTGATGAACAAGGTCTTGAGGTCTTCGCCGCCAAAGCAAGGCATGGTGGGGCATTGCACAGGGGTTTCAAGCCACGCCACGCATTCACCCGTGGGTGCAAACTTGCCTAAGCAATGACCTTCATACAAAGCTGCGTAATAAAAGCCCTTGGCATCTACGGCAGCGCCATCAGGTCGGCCTTTGTAAGACTTGGCAATGTCTGAGCCGTACAACCATCCTGCCGGCTTTGGGGGCAGTTGCGCAAACACACGCTCACGGCGCATGGTTTGCGTCTCGGGTTCGTAGTCCCATGCGCGAATGCAATGTGCGCCCGTATCGGACCAATACACTGTCAAGCCATCGGGCGACCAAGCCAAGCCGTTGGCCACGGTGGCTTGATCGGCTTTGGGCTTGAGTTGTTGATCAGACTGCAATGCATACAAAACGCCCGCCGCTTGATCGCGCGGTTCATACATGGAGCCGCTCCAAAACCGACCTTTGGGATCACATTTGCCATCGTTAAATCGAAGCTTAGTGGTGTCGTAGGGGGCTGCGGCCAAAAGTGTCAGATGGCCACCCCAAGTCTGCGCCCGGTACACACCACTTCGAAGTGCCATCACCCAGCCACCCTCGGCCGCTGGAGCGTAGCAACCCGGCTCTTCATTCAAGGGCCAATCTTCAACCGCATTGACGTGTGACAAATCAGTGCCAACTTGCATACGACGCAATCGTTGGCCTGGAATGTCCAACCAATACAGTCGCCCTTCGTGAGGATGCCAAAACGGGGATTCACCCAGTGTGTCTGGCTTGGCCGTCATGCGGTGCCACTGGGGGTGGATCAGTTGTGGTGTTGCAGTCATAGCTTGAGGTTGATGTTGAAGCGGGAATTAAGGCCAAAGAAGTGTTGAATGACATTGTCATTTAAATCAAAGATGTAACCCCTTTGAACCTCAACTTCGGACGAAAAAAAGCCCGCCGAAGCGGGCTTTGAAGGAGGAGACTCACTTCTCAGAAAATCTTTTCAATCCCAGAAAAGAGACTGATCAGGTTCAGATCAGTCTCTGTTTCAATTAACCGTGATAAGCGGTTTCGCCGTGTGAAGAAATGTCCAAACCTTCGCGCTCTTCTTCTTCAGAGACACGCAAGCCAACAGTCAAGTCAACCAGTTTGAAGGACACCAAAGACACCACACCAGACCAGACCACTGTCACGGCGACGGCTTTGGCTTGTGTCCACACTTGTGCACCAATGGAGTAGTCGGCTGCAGTCACCATGCTCGCTGTCACCCAGTCGGCCACAAAGCCAGGGCCACCCAAGTCAGGCGAGTTGAACACACCTGTCAGCAGGGCACCGACGATACCGCCCACGCCGTGCACACCAAAGACGTCCAAGGTGTCGTCTGCGCCGAGCATTTTCTTGAGGCCATTGACGCCCCACAAACATGCGAAGCCAGCGATCAAACCAATCACCAAGGCACCACCGATACCCACGTTACCGGCTGCTGGCGTGATGGCCACCAAACCTGCAACCGCACCAGAAGCGGCACCCAACATAGACGCTTTACCGCGCATCAATGCTTCACCCACACACCAGGACAAGACAGCTGCTGCAGTGGCCAACAAGGTGTTGACGAAAGCGAGGGCTGCAAAACCATTGGCTTCGAGGGCAGAGCCTGCGTTGAAACCGAACCAGCCCACCCACAACAATGAGGCACCGACCATGGTCAATGTCAAAGAGTGAGGTGCCATCGATTCACGGCCATAACCAATGCGCTTACCAATCATGAAGGCACCGACCAAACCAGCCACCGCAGCGTTGATGTGAACCACGGTACCGCCAGCGAAGTCGAGAGCGCCCCATTGCCAGATCATGCCGGCCTTGCCGTTCATTTCGTCCACAACTTCTTTCGCTGTGTAGGCGTCAGGACCCATCCAGAACCAGACCATGTGAGCGATGGGCAGGTAGCTGAAAGTGAACCACAAGGTCATGAACAACAACACGGCAGAGAACTTGATGCGCTCAGCGAATGCACCCACGATCAATGCGCAAGTGATACCCGCAAAAGTAGCTTGGAAACCTGCAAACGTAATTTCAGGAATCACAACACCTTTGCTGAACGTCGCCGCATTGGCAAACGTACCTGCTGCATTGTCCCAAATGCCCTTCATGAACAGACGGTCGAGGCCACCAATGTAAGCGTTGCCTTCAGTGAATGCCAAGCTGTAGCCGTAGATGAACCACAACACCGTGATCAAGGAGAACGTGACCATGACTTGCATCAGCACCGACAACATGTTCTTGCTGCGAACCAAGCCGCCGTAGAACAAGGCCAAGCCAGGCACCACCATCATGATGACCAAGATGGTGGAAACCATCATCCAAGCGGTATCGCCTTTGTTAGGCACCAGTGCGGGCGCTGCTTCAGCGGCAGCGGGGGCTGCTGCTGGTGCTGTGGCAGGTGCTGCAGCGTCGGCCTTGGCTTCTGCTTTAGTTTCAGCTTTGGCTTCCACTTTGGCTTCAGCAGCAGGCGCTGCTGTTTGCGCAAATGCGGCACCACCGAAACACAGTGTCAATCCCAAAGCCAGGGAGGCAAATAGTTTTTTCATTTTGATCTCTCTTTCTTGGGCATCAAAGGGCATCAGCGCCAGTTTCACCAGTGCGAATGCGCACAACTTGTTCCAAGTCGTACACAAACACTTTGCCGTCACCAATCTTGCCGGTGCGTGCACCTGACTCGATGGCTTCGATCACGCGCTCCACTTGATCGCTGGTGACAGCGGCTTCAATCTTGACCTTGGGCAAGAAATCAACCACGTACTCGGCACCGCGATACAACTCGGTGTGACCTTTTTGGCGACCAAAGCCTTTGACTTCGGTCACAGTAATGCCTTGTACGCCAATGGCTGAGAGGGCCTCACGGACCTCGTCCAGCTTGAACGGTTTAATGATGGCGGTCACCAGTTTCATGATGGCTCCTTAATGATTGAGAAATTTAGAAAGCGTATTTCAGGCCAAGAACCAGCGCTGATTTGCCCAACTGCTTGCCTTCTGGGCTGATGTAAGAGCCAGTTTTAGCGTTGGTGGCAATCAAAGCAGCTGAGGCAGACAAACCGTTGCCCAAGTCTTTGCCCAATGTGAAAGCAACGTCAGCGTATGAGTAACCCTGGTTACCAGCGCCTTTGACCTTTTGGTAGCCAATGTGAGGTGCGAAAGAGTAGCCTTCACCCAAGTCATAGTTGGCTGTCAAATCAATGTAAGAGGAGCCTTTGCTACCTGCAAAACCGAACAGGTTGCCGGTGCTTTGTGAATACTTAGCCGTGACGGGGCCAACGGTGACAGCGCCGTACAACTCATTGGTGTTGGCGCTCACAGCCAAATCATTGCCTGAGTACTCATAACGCAAGAAACCCACGTCATAAGCGTAGTCACCCACAGCAAACTTGTAACCACCGTAGAGGTCCACTTCAGCGTTGGATTTGCCGCCAGCATCTTTGATCCACTTGATGCTGGAAGCCCAAACACCCACGTAGGCACCGCTCTTGTCAGCATAGTCAGCGCCACCTTGCAATGCAGGCTCTTTGCGTGTTTGTGAAATACCGCGGTAACGGTACTCGGTCACGCCGCCTACATTGAATGACAAAGTAGATTCAGGTTCTGCGGGGGCGGCTTGAGCAAAAGCACTGCCAGCAGCAGCCAAAGACATGGCCAACATCAAGGGGGTAACGATTTTTTTCATAGGGAGCTCCTGTTTATTGAGAAAGTGATGAAGGCTTAAAGCATTTAGCATGCCAAAGCAAATTCCCGCCCCACTTACACGGCTGCCCCTCCTCTGGCGGGGGTGCAATTTATGCCTGAAGCTGTTCCAATGGTGTTTGCACCCGCCTAGGTCCGGCTGAATTCAGCCTTACAAACATCGCACCGAATTGGTGCAAGGAGTTCATATGTGTCTTTCTTTGGTGCAAAGTCGGGCGCTGATTGGGCTTCAATCACCGCCTGTCACTGTCGAGGTGCATTTGGCCAATGGCCTGCCCAGCTTTACGCTGGTGGGTTTGGCAGATGTGGAAGTCAAAGAAGCCAGAGAGCGCGTTCGATCGGCTTTACAAAACTCTGGTTTTGACTTTCCCAGCAACCAACGCATCACCGTGAACTTGGCCCCGGCCGATTTGCCGAAGGACTCTGGGCGCTTTGATTTGCCCATTGCCTTGGGTATCCTGGCGGCCAGCGGGCAAATTGATGGCGCACTTCTGAGTCACTATGAATTTGCGGGTGAATTGTCCTTATCGGGTGCTTTGCGGCCTGTTCGCGGGGCATTGGTGATGGGCCTGGCTTTGTTTCAGCAAGCGGATGCCCCTCACCTGGTACTTCCGCCCGGCAGTGCAGAAGAGGCGGCGTTGGTTCCGGGCACCGTGATCTACAGGGCAATGAACTTACGTGCCGTGGCCCATCATTTTCTAAAGGCAGCACCCACTGGTGTAGCCCCAATGCCGGATGACTGGTCGCGTGTCGTTGCGCCAGAAGCCTCTTTGAACAACCCGACGCTAGGGCATTTAGATTTATCAGATGTCAAAGGGCAAGTCGGCCCCAAACGTGCCCTAGAAATAGCGGCAGCTGGCGAACACAGCTTATTAATGGTGGGGCCGCCGGGTTCCGGAAAGTCCATGCTGGCGCATCGGTTCACAGGTCTTCTGCCCAATTTGTCGGTTCAAGAAGCCTTAGAGGCCGCTTCTGTGGCCAGCTTGGCCGGGCGATTTAACCTGGCACAGTGGCGAAACCGAACGATAAGGCACCCCCATCATTCAGCCAGTGCGGTGGCATTGGTCGGTGGCGGCTCACCGCCGCGCCCCGGTGAAATTTCTTTGGCACACCATGGGGTTCTCTTTTTGGATGAGCTGCCTGAATTTCCTCGCAATGCATTAGAAGCTTTGCGCGAGCCCATGGAGTCAGGCACGGTGACTATTTCAAGAGCGGCGCACCGCGCGGAGTTTCCAGCCAGGTTCCAGTTGATTGCCGCCATGAACCCCTGCCCTTGTGGCTACGCGGGTCAAACACGTCAGCCTGGGGAACAAGGGCCTGTGTGCCGTTGCACCCCTGACCAAATTCACCGCTATCAACAAAAAATCAGTGGCCCTTTATTGGACCGGATTGATTTGCACATTGAAGTGCCAAGCCAAAGTGCATCTCATTTGATCTCAAGCAGCGCAGGGGAAAACACGGCACACATCAAAAAACGATGTCACCAAGCTCGCCAATTTGCGCATGCACGCCAAGGTTGCAGCAACCAAGCCCTCTCGGGGGCTGCGCTCGACCAACATGTGGCCCTGGGCGGTGACGCCAAAGACTACCTCACCCAAGTCGCAACCCATCTGGGCTGGAGTGGACGTAGCACACACCGAGCCCTGAAAGTGGCACGAACCATTGCAGATTTGGCCGAAAGTCAGCAGGTTGAATCCCTTCACATTGCCGAGGCGGTGCAATACAGGCGCCCCTTCCATCAGCATTGATAATGTGCGCATGCGCAGATTTCGGCCATATTGGGACCTCACCCGAATCACACACCATGCCCCCGACTTGGGGCCCTTTGCTGTGTGGTTGTCGTGGGCCCAACTCATCACTTGGGGCAGTGTGTTCTACACCTTCTCATTGCTCATGGGACCCGTCGAGCGCGAATTGGGTTTAAGCCGAGCTGATGCGTCTTTAGGTTTCAGCTTGGCACTCCTGGCCGATGGTTTGATGGCGTATCCGATTGGTCGATGGATTGACCGTGGCTACGAGCGTCGCATCATGACCTGGGGTTCAGCATGGGTTGGCTTGTGTTTGTTCGGACACAGCTTTGTCGATTCTTTGGCTGGCTTTTATGCAGTGTGGCTAGGCTTGGGCTTGGGTATGTCGGCCACTTTGTATGCCCCGGTCTTTGCGGTGGTCACTCGCCGTTTTCCAAATGACTTTCGGCGCGCGATCATCATCATGACTTTCTTGGGTGGCTTGGCCAGCACAGTTTTCATTCCTCTGACTTCATGGTTGATTCAAAGCTTGGGATGGCGCCACGCCTTATGGGTGCTGGCCTTATTTCAATGGCTGATTTGCTTGCCTTTGCATGCCTGGTTACTTCAGGGTGCCACCCAAAAGAAATTACTTTTAAATGCTGATGCAAACGGCGACCTTCAAGCCAAGCCTGTCTCTATCAAAGTGCATTTAAGGCGCGCGCCATTTTGGTTGCTGGCCGGCTTTATGCTGATGACCGCCATCGTGAGTTCGGCCTTGCCAGCGCACATGGTGAGCTTGTTAGAAGAAGCTCACCTGTCCCCTGCCTGGGTGATTGCCATTCCTGCGTCCATTGGTGCCATCCAAGTTTTGGGGCGCTTTCTGTTGTTCCTGTTTGAAAAGCATTTGGATGTGCATGCGGCCAACAAATGGATTCCTTGCTTGGTGCCCTTAGGTTTGTTGTTCTTGGTGGCCGGTGGTTTGTCACCCTGGGCGGCCTTGTTGTTCGTCACGTTCTATGGGCTTGGCAATGGCCTCAATACCATTGTCAAAGGCACGGCCATGGCGCAGTACGTCAGCCGCGAGCATGTGGGCCAACTCAACGGCGTGTTGGGCGTACCACTGGCCATGGGGCGAGCTGTGGCACCCTGGGCTTTGGGTTTGATGTGGCAACCCGAGGTGGGTTACACGCACGGCCTGCGTTGGCTGCTACTGGCCGGCGTGTTGGGTGTGGCGTGTTTGTGGTGGGCGCAAAAAAGCGCTCACAAATTGGGGGCCAACAATCGCTGAATGTCGGCCACTTTCAAGTTCTGGCGCTTGGCCAAATCTTGCACTTGGTCTTCACTCACTTTGCCCACATTGAAGTACTGGCTGTCTGGGTGGCTGAGGTAAAAACCTGACACGCTGGCGGCAGGTGTCATGGCCAGACTCTCCGTGAGGCCCATGCCAATCTCTTCACATTGCAAGAGTTCAAACATTTGTTTTTTTACCGAGTGGTCTGGGCAAGCGGGGTAGCCCGGTGCAGGTCGGATGCCTTGGTATTTTTCGGCAACCAAATCATCGATGGATGAACTTTCTTGCGCGGCATAGCCCCACAAATCTTTGCGAACGCGTTCATGCATGCACTCTGCAAAGGCTTCGGCAAATCGATCGGCCAAGGCCTTGAGCATGATGGCGCTGTAATCGTCGTGCGCAGCTTCAAACGCTTGCTCGCGTTTTTCCACACCAATGCCTGCCGTAACGGCGAACACACCCACGTAGTCTTTTAGTTTTGTAGGCTGACCCTTCGCGTCCAGTTGTGGCGCGACAAAATCGGCCAAGCAACGGCTGGGCTTGCCAGGCTGCTTTTCTGTTTGTTGACGCAGGCCATGCCATGTGAGCACAGGCGTTTCGCGCGCTTCATCGGCATACAAGGCAATGTCGTCGTGGTTCACACTGTTGGCAGGGTACAAACCCATCACACCATGCGCGGTAATCCAACGGCCTTCAATGATTTTTTGCAGCATCTTCTGCGCATCGTTGAAAACCTTTTGTGCTTCAACGCCCACCACCTCGTCTTTCAAAATAGCGGGATAGGGTCCTGCCAAATCCCACGTTTGAAAGAAAGGGCCCCAATCGATGTAGCG
>JBDLWA010000022.1:0-22825 GCA_039804505.1 Pseudomonadota bacterium | reverse complement strand
TTTTGTCGGCTTCGGCCAGCATCGGCATCAAATGGTGAAGCGCCATGGTACCGGGCATCTCATTGGCATGGATGGCAGCTTGCATGTACACCTTGGGGCGTGCACCAGATTTGCCAAAGCTAAGCACAGAAATAGTGCGACTGCTGCCGGGCGTCATGCTGGGCAGTTGAACGATTTTCTTTTTGATGGCCATGTGTTTAACCTTTGATGGAAAGAAATTAGTTTATGCCCATTCCGTCTAAAGCAAAACCCTAATGTTTGTTTTTTAGATTAGAGTTAGTGTGTGAGTTGTGAAAACAATTTATTTTTTAAATTTTCAGGAGAGCTAGATGAACGAGAGTGAAATCCGCGGTTTGATCGATCAGGTTCGTGACAATGCCGTCACCCGAAAGCAATTCATTCGCCAAATGGTGGGTGTGGGCTTGACAGTACCCATGGCTGCTCAAATGCTCTTGACCTCTGGCTTGGCTCAAGCACAAGCGCCTGGCGCCTACAAGCCCACCAAGCGTGGTGGTGGTGGTCCCCTGAAATTGTTGTGGTGGCAAGGCGCCACATTGCTCCAACCTCACTTCGCCAGCGGCACCAAGGATCAAGAAGGTTCGCGTATTTTTTACGAACCCTTGGCGGCCTGGGATCACGATGGCAACATGGTCACCATTCTGGCCGCCGAAGTTCCTTCACTGGCCAACGGTGGTGTTTCCAAAGACGGTAAAACCATTACGTGGAAACTTAAAAAGAATGTGCAATGGCACGATGGCAAACCCTTCACGGCCGACGACGTGGTGTTCACGGCCGCTTATGCTGCCGACCCAGCCACTTCTGCCTACACCAATGGCTCTTACAAGGATGTGAAAGTTACCAAGGTTGACAGCCATACGGTTAAAGTGGAATACCAAAAGCCATCGCCTTTCTGGGCCGATCCATTGGTCAGTGCTGCCGGCATGATCATTCCTAAGCACATCTTTGAAAATTACAAAGGTGCTACCTCACGCGATGCGCCAGGCAATTTGAAACCCGTTGGTACAGGTCCCTACAAGTTTGTGGATTTCAAACCCGGTGACATGTTGCGCGGTGTAATCAACACCAATTACCACGAAGCCAACCGTCCTTATTTCGACAGCATTGAAATGAAGGGCGGTGGCGATGCCGTGTCTGCAGCTCGCGCTGTATTGCAAACCGGTGAATACGACTACGCTTGGAATTTGCAAGTGGAAGACGAATTGCTGTTGCGCCTTGAGCAAGGCGGCAAGGGTAAGACCACCATCACCCCAGGCGGCAACATTGAGTTTATCCAGTTGAACATGGCCGATCCTTGGACTGAAATTGACGGCGAGCGCGCTCACTCCAAATCCAAGCATCCCATCTTGTCTGAAATGGCGGTTCGCCAAGCCATCAGCTTGGTGGTTGACCGAGAGGGCGTTCAAAAATACATCTACGGCCGCACCGGTATTGCCACTTCCAATTTCTTGAACAACCCACAACGCTTTGTGTCTAAAAACACCAAGTTTGAGTTCAATGTCGACAAAGCCAATCAAGTATTGGAAGCCGCAGGTTGGAAAAAGGGTGCCGATGGCATTCGCGAAAAAGGTGGCAAGAAATTGAAGTTTGTCTTCTCAACTTCAATCAACGGTCCCCGTCAAAAAACGCAGCAGATCATCAAACAGGCCGCTCAAAAGGCCGGCATTGACATGGAGTTGAAATCGGTGCCCGCATCGGTTTACTTCTCATCCGATCCTGCCAACCCAGACACGTACACCAAGTTCTTTGCGGACATTCAGATGTTCACCACCACCATGCCGCAACCCGATCCTGAAGTGTTCATGAACCAGTACACCAGTTCTGAGTTTGCAACCAAGGCTAACAAGTGGTTGGGCAGAAACTCAACACGCTACAACAATCCCGAATACGACAAAACGTATTTGGCTGCGCAATCCGAAATGGACCCTGTCAAGCGCGCAGCGTTGTTCGTGAAGATGAACGACATGCCCGTCAACGACATCGCCATCATCCCTTTGGTCTATCGCCCCAGAACTGCGGGTGTGGTCAACAATTTGGTGGCACCATTGTCCGGTTGGGACAATGATTTGTGGTTGTTGAAAGACTGGTACAAAACCACCTAATTAGGGCGCTATGTTTCGTTACATTCTGCGGCGATTGCTCATCGCCGTGCCCAGCTTGCTGGGCATTAGTTTGGTGTTGTTTTCCGTTTTGGCATTGGCACCGGGTGATCCGTTTTCGGAGTTGGTCTCCAACCCCAACATTCCACCCGAAGTGGCCATGGCCTTGCGTGAAAAGTTTGGCTTGAACGATCCGCTTTTGGTTCGCTACTGGAATTGGCTGACAGCCATGGTTCAGGGCGACTGGGGCTATTCGTTCATCAGCCGAATCAACGTCGAAACCCTCATCTTGCAACGTATTCCGGTCACCTTGTTGGTGATCGGATCGTCGCAATTGTTGGCTTTGTGTATTGCCATTCCGGTGGGTGTTTACGCAGCCACCCGGCCGTACTCTTTGTTTGACCAGATTGCCAGCACGCTGGCGTTCATTGGTTTTTCATTGCCCACTTTTTTCACCGGTATTTTGTTGATTTTGTTTTTCAGCATTCACCTTGATTGGTTGCCTTTTGTTTACAGAGCTGACATTCCAGAAACAGGATGGCGATTTTTCTGGGAGCACTTCAAGCAAATGATCATGCCTGTGACAGTGTTGGGATTGTTTCAGGCCGGTGCTTGGACGCGTTATGTTCGCTCAGCGGTACTTGACGTCATTCGTCTTGACTATGTCACCACAGCGCGCTCAAAAGGCTTGGCAGAGAAAGTGGTGATCACCAAACACGTTTTGCGAAACGCCCTCATTCCGGTGGTCACCTTGGTGGCGCTTCAAATGCCCGCCATTTTTGGGGGAGCCATTGTGACCGAGCAAATTTTCCGAGTGCCCGGTATTGGTTCGCTCATCATCAGTTCTATGTTGGCCAATGACACTCCGGTGGTCATGGCGGTCACGTTCGTTTTCTCCACCTTGGTGATTGCGTGTAATCTTTTGGCAGATATTTTGTATGGCTGGCTCGACCCTCGCATCTCCTTCAACTGACAAACAGGCTTCACCGCCCAAGTCGTCAACCAACTCGCCAGGCAAAGAAGCCTGGCGAAGGTTCCGCCGTCATAAATTGGCGGTGCTCTGCACCATCGTCCTCAGCATCATTGTTTTGGCAGTGGTTTTGGGGCCCTGGTTGTGGCGTGTTCCCATCAACGAAATTGATTTTGGTGCACGCATGCAAGGCCCTTCATGGGCTCACCCCTTGGGCACCGATGACTTAGGTCAAGATTTGTTGGCCCGCATGTTGTATGGCGGCCGTATCTCTCTGGCGGTTGGCCTGGCTGCCATGTTGATCGCCATTAGTTTTGGCGTGGTCATTGGCGCCGTAGCAGGCATGTCCAAAGGGCCCGTCGATGTCTTCTTGATGTGGGTCACCGATTTATTCTTGTCTTTGCCCCAACTGCCTTTGTTGCTTCTCATTTTTTACCTCTTCAACGACACCTTGAAAAAATGGATTGGCCCAGAAGCCGGTGTTTTCGTTTTGGTGGTGGCGGTCATTGGCGGCCTTAGATGGATGCCCGTGGCACGCTTGGTACGCGCGCAGTTTTTAACTTTGCGCGAAAAAGAATTTGTGGAGGCTGCGCGAGCCTTGGGTGCTAGCAAGTGGCGCCAAGTGACCGTTCATATTTTGCCCAATGCCATGGGTCCCGTCATTGTGGCAGCCACCATCGACGTTGCAGCAGCCATCATTGCTGAATCTACTTTATCCTTCTTGGGGCTTGGCTTTCCACCCGATATTCCCACTTGGGGCCGTATTTTGTTTGATGCCAAAGACCACATGGATGTGGCCGTGCATTGGGCCTTGTTTCCTGGCGCGTTGATTTTTATCACCGTGCTCACCATCAACTACATAGGCGACGGTTTACGCGATGCTTATGATCCCCGCCGCGTGCTGTAAAGAGGTTTCTGAATGTCCAACCCCTTGTTGAGAGTTCAAGACCTGAAGGTTCACTTTGACACCGATGACGGTGTCTTGCATGCCGTCGATGGTGTGAACTTCCACATCGATCGTAGCGAAACTTTAGGTGTGGTGGGTGAGTCGGGCTGCGGCAAAAGTGTCACGGCCATGACCATCATGAAGTTGTTGGCCATGCCGCCTGGCCGCATTGCCAGTGGCCAAATTTTGTTTGAAGGCCAGGACTTGGTGAAAGCCGATGCCCAAACCATGCGCAGTCTGCGGGCCAAAGAAATCGCCATGATTTTTCAAGAGCCCATGACCTCACTCAACCCTGTGTTGAGCGTGGGTGAGCAAATTGCCGAGTCCTTGCGCTTGCACGAAGGACTGACGCCCAAACAAGCCATTGTGCGCGCCATTGAAATGCTGCGTTTGGTCAATATCCCCAAGCCAGAACAGCGCGTGAATGACTATCCGCATCAATTTTCAGGTGGCATGCGGCAGCGGGTGATGATTGCCATGGCCTTGGCTTGCAAACCCAAACTCCTCATTGCAGACGAGCCCACCACGGCTTTAGATGTCACCATTCAAGCCCAAATTTTGGATCTCTTGAACGACCTGAAATCGCAGATGGGCATGTCCATCATGCTGATCACCCATGCCATGGGCGTGGTGGCCGAAACGGCTCAACGGGTGGTGGTCATGTACGCCGGTAGGGTGGTGGAGGAAGCCACAGTTGAAAACTTATTTGCCTCGCCAGCGCATCCTTACACAAAAGGTTTGATTCGATCCATTCCCCGAATTGATTTTGACAGCGCCCACAAGCAACGCCTTGAAGCCATTCCTGGTTCGGTTCCCAAATTGATCAATCCGCCAGTCGGCTGTCGCTTTGCGCCTCGCTGCCAACATGCCGCCGATCGCTGCAAACAAGAAATGCCAGAGTTGCGTGAAATTGCAACGGGTCACAAAGTGGCTTGCCACTTCTCTCTCTAAAAAAATGACAGCTACAAACACACAGTCCACCCCAGACACGCCTTTGTTAGAAGTCAAAGGCCTGACCAAGTATTTTCCCATCAAGGGCGGTATTCTGGGCCGTGAAGTCGATCGTGTTCATGCCGTGGACGGTGTGAGCTTGCACATCAATGCGGGTGAAACCTTGGGCATGGTGGGGGAGTCGGGTTGCGGCAAGTCCACCACAGGTCGTTGCATCTTGCGCTTGATCGAACCTAGCGCGGGTGAAGTGACGTTCAATGGACTCAATGTCAGCACCATGGGGCCGACAGCACTTCGTGAAGTGCGCAGAGACATGCAGATCATTTTTCAAGATCCCTTTGCATCGCTCAACCCGCGCATGACGGTGGAAGCCATCATTGGCGAAGCTTTGACCATTCACAAGCTCACTCAATCACCAGCGGAATACCAAGAACGCATTGTGTCTTTGCTAGAGACGGTGGGCTTGAACGCCGATCACATGAAACGTTTCCCTCACGAGTTTTCGGGTGGCCAACGTCAACGCATCGGCATCGCAAGGGCACTTGCAGTCTCGCCTAAATTGATTGTGTGCGATGAACCGGTCTCTGCCCTCGATGTGTCCATCCAGGCGCAAGTGATCAATTTGTTGGAAGACTTGCAAGCCAAAATGGGCTTGACCTATTTGTTCATTGCCCACGATTTGTCGGTGGTCGAGCACATTAGCAATCGGGTGGCGGTGATGTATTTAGGGCGAGTGGTTGAAATTGCGCCGTCGCGTGAGTTGTATACCCAACCCAAGCACCCCTACACAGAAGCGCTGCTCTCGGCAGTGCCCATTCCAGACCCCACTGCTAAAAAGAAGCGCATTGTGTTGACGGGTGATGTGCCCAATCCTGTCAATCGGCCCACTGGCTGTCACTTTCATCCCAGATGCCCCAAGGCCACTGAGCGATGCAAAGTGGAGGAGCCCGTTTTGAAATCCGTTGGCTTGAATCATCAGGCGGCTTGTCATCTCAACGACTGATCACCTTCAGACCTTTGACACACTGTTGTCTACATATTGAGGAGACCTTGAGTGTTAAATTGGATTGATCAACGCATCCCTGTGCGCTTCATTGCCTTCTTTGCTGTGGTGGCCTTGTGGGTGCTGTCTGCCTTGCAAATGGTGGTGGGGCAAACCAGTCTCTGGGTGGTTTTGTGCTTGACCGGTTTGGTGGTGTTGGGGGTTCATGACCTTCAGCAAAAGAGCCATGCTATTTTGCGCAATTACCCCATCATCGGTCACCTACGATTTTTGTTGGAATTCATTCGACCTGAGCTAAGGCAATACTTCATTGAGGGTGATGACGATGCGGTTCCTTTCTCACGTTCACAGCGCAGTTTGGTCTACGCCCGTGCCAAAGGTGAGCCCGACAAGCGGCCCTTTGGCACCCAAATGGATGTTCGTGCGGTGGGATATGAATGGCTGACGCATTCACTGAATCCCTCTGTCATTGCCAGTCGTGATTTCAGGGTGCAAGTGGGCGGCGCGCAATGCGCTCAACCCTACAACATCAGCCTTTTCAATGTGTCTGCCATGAGCTTTGGTGCGCTTAGCGCCAATGCCATCATGGCCTTGAACTTGGGCGCAAAGAAGGGTGGCTTTGCGCATGACACTGGTGAGGGGTCAATTTCTCGCTATCACCGCGAACATGGAGGCGATTTAATTTGGGAAATTGGCTCTGGATATTTTGGCTGCCGAAATGAGGATGGCACCTTCAATGCCGACGCCTTCAAGCAAAACGCCTTGTCACCTCAAGTCAAAATGATTGAGATCAAATTGAGCCAGGGTGCCAAACCAGGCCACGGGGGTGTTTTGCCCGGACCCAAGGTCACGCCCGAAATTGCGGAAGCCAGGGGAGTGCCTGTTGGCATCGATTGTGTTTCGCCTGCGGCACACAGTAGCTTTTCCACACCGCTTGAGTTGCTTCAATTTGTGCAGAAGCTTCGGGAACTGAGTGAAGGCAAACCGGTGGGTTTCAAGCTTTGTATTGGTCACCCTTGGGAATGGTTTGGCATTGCCAAGGCCATGAAAGAAAGCAATATCCTGCCAGATTTCATTGTGGTCGATGGCGCAGAAGGTGGAACGGGCGCAGCCCCTTTGGAGTTTACGGATCACATGGGCATGCCTTTGTTGGATGGTTTGCATTTGGTACACAACACTTTGGTGGGCTTGAATTTGCGCAAGGACATTCGTTTGGGCGCCAGTGGCAAGATCATCAATGGCTTTGATGTGATGAGAACGGTAGCGCTGGGTGCCGATTGGTGTAACAGCGCGCGGGGATTTATGTTTGCCTTGGGTTGTATTCAAGCCCAAACGTGTCATACCGGCAATTGCCCCACGGGTGTGGCTACGCAAGATCCCAAACGCCAAATTGCTTTGGTCGTGCCCACCAAAGCTGATCGTGTTCAAAACTTCCATCACGAAACGCTAGAATCGGTTCGAGAGATGCTGCAAGCAACTGGGTTGATGCGTCCTTCTGACCTGAGCCTCAAACACATCATGCGCAGAGTCAGTGCTTTAGAAGTCCAAAACTTATCAAGCTTGATGCCTGGCTTGCCAGAAGGTGCATTGCTCACTGGACTACCATTAGAGGGCTTGTATCAGCAATATTGGCATGAAGCTAGCGCGAGCTCATTTGCCTTAAATTTAAAGACATAAAGGCCTTCAGCATGCTCTACAAATTTAAATCCAAAGTGACCGGCGACCTGATCATGCTGGAGCCTGATGCCAAACGCATGCTGAAAATCATGGACCGTGAAGACCAGGTGAAAGGAATCTTCTTGGCTGAACAAATTCCTCAGGCCATTGCGGCACTAGAGTCAGCTGTCGCACACGAAGAGGCTGAAGGCATTCAAGATCCCAAATTGGTTTCTTTGAAGCAACGCAGCTTGCCCATGCTCAAAATGCTGCGCGCTTGCCACGCGCAATCGGCTGATCTTGTTTGGGGTGTTTAAGGACTGAATGGTGCTGACAGATGGTCAGCACATTGACACCGACTTATTTTGAAAAGGCTGGTCCTGTCAATTTAAAGCCAGCTTGAATATTGCGTTTTGCAAACCATCCCTGGTTCATCTCTAGCACGAAGCGCACAGGTTTGGCGGAGCAATGGGAGGCATCGTTCATGGGTTTCATATCTACCAAATTAACGATGGTACCGTCGTCGGCCACAAATGCTGCGGTGAGTGGCAGCAAAGTGTTGCGCATCCAGAAGCACTGCATGGCGGGTTGCTCAAAAACAAACAACATGCCTTCATTTTGTGGCATTTCTTTGCGCCACATGAGTCCTATTTGACGCTGTTCAAAATCTTGAGCCAGTTGCACTTGAATCAAGTGCATGCCGGCATTGAGCGTGGCGCGTGGCAGTTGAGTTTGAGGCACGCCTTGCGCTGAAACGGCTAGTGCGGCCAAGCCCATGGTGAATGCCAAGATACATTGGCTAAACAATTTTTGAAGTGGGTTCATAAGTGGGGCGAGCCTCTAATGGAAATCTGAGCTTTTGTCCTCGTGGACACCGCAAGATTGTGACTGATTTTCTAGCTAGAATGAATCAACAAAGAGACTGATCATGTACCAACACATTCAATTGCCATCACAAGGGACCAAAATTACGGTCAATGCCGACAACTCTCTGAATGTACCCGCCAACCCCATCATTCCTTTTATCGAAGGAGATGGCACGGGTGTTGACATTACCCCTGTCATGATCAACGTGGTCAACGCGGCTGTCAAAAAGGCCTACAAAGATCAGCGAAGCATTCACTGGATGGAAGTGTATGCCGGCGAAAAAGCCGCCCGGCTTTATGGGCCCGATGTCTACTTACCAGCTGAAACGCTGACAGCGCTAAAAGATTTTGTGGTGTCTATTAAGGGCCCCTTAAACCCGCCGGCCACAGGCAACATCCGCTCACTGAATGTGGCCTTGCGTCAAGAGTTGGATCTGTATGTGTGCCTGAGGCCCTTGCGCTATTTCAAAGGCGTACCGTCGCCAGTTCGCGAACCTGAAAAAACCAACATGACCTTGTTCAGGGAAAATTCTGAAGACACCTATGCAGGCATTGAATACGCCGCCAACAGTGACCAAGGTCAAAAGCTCATTCGATTTTTAACGGAAGAGTTAGGCGTCAACAGCATTCGTTTTCCGGCTACCTCTGGCATTGGTATCAAGCCTGTTTCCAGCGAAGGGACCAAGCGCTTGGTTCGCAAAGCCATTCAATATGCCATTGACCACGACAAGCCCAGCGTGACCATCGTCCACAAAGGCAGCATCATGAAATACACGGAAGGCGCCTTCCGTGACTGGGCCTTCGAGTTGGCTCGTGAAGAGTTTTCGGCCAAGGTCATTGACGATGGCCCTTGGTGCCAATTTAGGAATCCCAAGACGGGCAAAAATATCATGGTCAAAGACATCGCCATGGATGCCTTTCTGCAGCAAATTTTGATGCGGCCTCAAGAGTTTTCGGTGGTCGCCACATTAAATTTGAACGGTGACTACATCTCTGATGCTGTGGCCGCTCAAGTCGGCGGCATTGGCATTGCACCGGGTGCCAATATGTCCGACAGTGTGGCTTGCTTTGAAGCCACTGTAGGTGCCTTGTCCAAGTTTGCGGGCAAAGATTACGTCAACCCTGGCTCCGAAATTTTGTCGGCCGAAATGATGTTGCGCTACATGGGTTGGACCGAAGCGGCGGACCTGATCATTCAGGGCATGGAAGCGGCCATCCAGAGCAAGCGCGTGCCACATGACTTTGCAAAACTCATGGATGGTGCTTCGCAGGTGAGTTGCTCAGGCTTTGGTCAAGTGGTGATTGAGCACATGTGATGGCCCCAGGCGACTTGTTTCTGATGCGCTGACATGTACGAAGAAAACCAAAGCTTTGTGCCAGAGTCTTTCATGGCCCTTTATGTCGACAAAGGCCGAACCAAGCCCAACTTGCCCAGACCCGAGCTCACTCAACGCTATGAGATGTGCGAGGACATGGCCAACCTGCTGGTAGACATGGCTAGCCATCAGCAATTTCAATTGGGCATTACCGAGGACGATGCGTTGGAGCGCTGTTGGCGGGGCTTATTGGTCGAGCCTGCCATCGTGACCCTCAATGAATCCTTTTGGGTGGTGTGTCGTTTGGCCGAATTGCTATCATGGCCCATTCCCCCGGCACCTTGGCCCGCGCCGCAGCACCCTTAATTTTTCATTGAAGTAACAGTCATGCAGCAAGATATTTTGATCAATTGGTCACCCCAAGAAACCCGTGTGGCCGTGGTGGAAATGGCGGCTGTTCAAGAGTTGCATGTGGAGCGTTCTCTCGAAAGAGGCCTGGTGGGCAATATCTATCTGGGTAAAGTTGCCAGAGTGCTACCAGGCATGCAGTCTGCCTTCATTGACATTGGTTTAGAGCGTGCCGCATTTCTGCACGTGGCCGATGTCTGGCAACGACAACCCGAAGGCGAGCCACCGCAAGTGGCTCGTAGTTCACAGCCACTGGTTCCCATTGAGAAGCAAGTGTTTGAGGGTCAAGCCCTGATGGTTCAGGTAGTCAAAGACCCCATTGGTACCAAAGGTGCACGTTTGTCGACGCAAATTAGCATTGCGGGCCGTCACTTGGTCTTTTTGCCCCAAGACGATCACATTGGTGTGTCACAAAAAATTCCAACAGAGCAACGGGATGCCTTGCGTCAACGCTTGCAAAAAATGGTGGGTGATCAAGGCGGTGGGTTTATTTTGCGGACCAATGCAGAAGATTCCACGGATACCGAATTGACCGATGACATTGCGTATTTGCGCAAAACTTGGGCGCGTATTAAAGACGCTTCCATTCGTTTGCCTGTTCAGTCTTTGCTGCATCAAGACCTCACATTGCTCCAGCGTGTTTTGCGCGATTTGGTGGGCGAGGCCACACAGACCATTCGAATTGATTCCAAAGAGCAATTTGAAAACTTATCTGCTTTTGCCAAGGAGTTCATGCCGGCTGCGGCGGCAAGGCTTCAGCTGTACAAAGGTGAGCGGCCTATTTTTGACCTGTACGCCATCGATGAAGAAGTGGCCAAAGCTTTAGGGCGCCGCGTGGAGTTGAAGTCGGGCGGGTACCTCATCATTGATCAAACCGAAGCCCTCACCACCGTCGATGTGAACACCGGTGGCTATGTGGGTGCTCGAAATTTTGATGACACCATTTTCAAAACCAATTTGGAAGCAGCGCACGCCATTGCCCGACAACTGCGCTTGAGAAATTTAGGCGGCATCATCATTGTTGACTTCATTGACATGGCCCGTGAAGAACACCAAACGGCAGTGTTGGATGAGTTCAAAAAACAACTGGCTCGCGACCGTGTCAAAACCATGACCGGTGGATTTTCTCAGTTAGGCTTGGTCGAAATGACGCGCAAGCGAACACGCGAGTCTTTGTCGCACATGTTGTGTGAACCTTGCCCCAGCTGCGAAGGCAAAGGCAGTGTCAAAACTACGCGCACTGTGGTGTACGACATCCTGCGCGAAATCTTGCGCGAAGCCCGTCAGTTCAACCCCCGCGAGTTTCGTGTGGTGGCTTCGCCGGCGGTTGTTGAAATGTTGCTCGATGAAGAGAGTCAGCACTTGGCCGCTTTGTCGGACTTCATTGCCAAACCTGTTTCATTGCAAAGTGAATCAGCGATGGGGCCAGAACAATACGACATTGTTCTGCTCTAAGCTCTAAGCTCTAAGCTCTGAGCTTTAAGCCTTAAGCTTTGTGCTGAAGGCGAGCATAAGCGCCGCCTTGTTGGAGCAAATCAGCGTGACGCCCTTGCTCCACAATTTCACCTTTTTCCATCACCACCACTCGGTCGGCATGCTCAATGGTCGACAAGCGGTGCGCAATGATGAGAGTGGTGCGTCCCTTCATGAGATTTTGCAAAGCCTCTTGCACCCAACGCTCCGATTCGTTGTCTAGCGCAGAGGTGGCCTCATCCAAAATTAAGATGGGTGCATCTTTGTAGAGCGCTCTGGCAATGGCCAATCGTTGACGCTGACCCCCTGAGAGTTGTGTAGCGTTGTGTCCCAAAAGGGTGTCCATGCCTTGAGGCAGGCGTTCAATGTGATTGGCCAAGTTGGCAGCCTCAAGACACTTCTGAATTTTGAGCCGGTCTATGTCTTGTCCCAATGCAATGTTGGCGGCCACGCTGTCATTGAGCATCACCACATCTTGACTGACCATGGCAAATTGCGCCCTCAACTGCGCAAGTGGCCACAGGTGAATGGGTGTACCGAGGAGGGAAACTTGACCTGCCGTGGTCTGCACAAATCGGGGCAGCAAGTTCACCAAAGTGGTTTTACCAGAACCAGAGGGGCCCACAAAGGCCACAGTTTCACCTTTGGCAATTTGAAGATTCAAGGCTTTGAGGGCAGGGGGTGACTCGGGGTTGTATTGCACTTGTACATTTTCAAAGGCAATGCAAATCTTGGACGATTCGTGGGCAGAAATGTCAACAGGCGTCTTGCCTTCGGTTTCGATGTTGACGTTCTCCAGCAGCAGCAGGCCCCGTTCTAAGGCGGCCAAGCCGCGGGTGATCGGTGTGGCAATGTCGGCCAGTCGTTTGATAGGGGACACCAGCATCAGCATGGCGGTGATGAACGCCACAAAGCCGCCCACACTGGCACCTTGCAGGCCGGTCCTGCTTTGAATGAGGGCCACCACCAGCACGGTTGACAATGCCACAGCCGCCATCAATTGGGTGAGGGGTGACATTGCTGCTGAAGCAATGGTTGATTTGAGGGCCAAACTTCTGAGGCGTTGGCTCAAATTTTTGAACCGGGTCAATTGAGTTTCTTGCGCCCCGTGGAGTCGCACCATGCGATGCGCCAGGACGTTTTCCTCCACCACATAAGCCAAATTGTCGGTGGCGGCTTGACTGTCCCGCGTGAGGCCGTACAGTCGTTTGGACAATATTTTCATGACCCATGCCGAACCTGGCACGACGACAAAAACCAGCAGGGTCAACTTCCAGTTAAGAAACATCAAATAGGCAATGAGCGCGATCAAGGTAAAGCCATCTCTGGACAGCCCTAAAAGTGCCGAAATGAGTTGTGTGGCGCCCGTTTGAACTTCGTAAACGAGGGTGTTGGACAAAGCGCTAGCAGATTGCTGAGAAAACACAGACATTTCAGCCTGCATCAAGCGCTGAAAAAGTGTGTCGCGCAGTGCTTGCATGCCATTGTTGGCAATTCGGGCCAAAGCATATTGCGAGACAAAAAATGCAGCGCCACGGACCAGAAAGATGCCGATGACTGCAGTGGGAACCATCCACAAGGGCAGGGAGTTTTCGGCGAAACCCTCGTCTAACAAGGGCTTGAAGAGCGCAGGGATGAGGGGCTCAGTGCTTGCTGCCACCAAAGTTGCCACCAAGGCCAAAATCCAAACCGAACGCTGTTTCCCAAAATAAGGCCACAGACGAAGCATCCTTTTAAGGAAGGGCAGTTCCTTCTGGCAACTTTCGTGGGGATTTTGTGTCATTGATTCGATTTTACTGCGTGTCACAATGCTAAATTAGCGGTGTTTTGGCAATCTTTCTCTATGAAAAAGACCTCATTTTTAAATATGACTTCACGTTTTTTGCGACAAATCTTGACCTCAGCCCTGCTTGGCTTGCTGGGCACTCAAGCTGCTTGGGCCCAATTTAAGGTAGACGTCTCGGGCGTAGGCATGACCCAAGTGCCGATTGCCATTGTGCCTTTCAAGGGTGAAGACGCTGCCCCCCAAAAAACCTCGGCCATTGTCATGGCAGATTTGGAAAGAAGCGGCCAATTTCGCGGCATTGCCATGCCAGGATTGGCCATGGACGAGCTCACTCGCCCCGACTTAGCTCAAATCCGACAAAGGAACGCCGATGCCATGGTGGCAGGGAGTGCCACCCGTCTTGCAGATGGTCGCTACGAAATCAGAGCCAGATTGTGGGACATTGTTTCTGGGCAAGAGCGCGGCGATTACCGTGAAACCGTGGCGGCAGCCGATCTCCGCTTGTCTGCTCACCGATTGGCCGACTGGGTTTACGAGAAATTGACGGGCGAGAAGGGCGTTTTTGCTACCCGTATTGCCTACATCACCAAAGCAGGTGGCAAATACAGTCTGTGGATTGCCGACTCGGATGGCGAAAACGCGCAGTCGGCCTTGACCAGTGCAGAACCCATCATTTCACCGTCATGGTCCCCAAAAGGAACGCAACTGGCCTATGTTTCGTTTGAATCCCGCAAGCCCGTGATCTACGTTCACGAGCTGTCCACCGGCAAACGCAAAATCATGGCCAACTTTAAGGGCTCCAACAGTGCGCCCGCTTGGTCCCCTGACAGCAAGCACCTCTTGGCCACACTCAGCCGCGATGGTGGCTCGCAGTTGTACCAAATTGATGTGGCCACCGGAGACGCAAAACGCCTGACCCAAAGTTCTGGCATTGACACTGAACCCACTTATTCTCAGGATGGCAGCCTGATTTATTTTGTCTCTGACCGAGGTGGCAGCCCTCAGGTTTACAAAATGTCTGCCTCTGGTGGTTCTGCTGAAAGGGTCACATTTGGTGGAAGTTACAATATCTCACCCGCACTTAGTCCCGATGGACGATGGTTGACCTACATCAGCCGCATTGGGGGGCAATTCAAGGTTCATGTTTTGAACTTGAGCACTGGCCAGGCAACCGCCATCACCGACACCACGGCAGATGAGCGTCCTAGCTTTGCACCCAATAGCAAGTTGATCGTTTATGCCACTGTGCAGCAAGGCCGAGAGGCACTCATGACAGCCACCTTGGACGGCAAAATTAAAGCCAAACTGTCCGGGCAAAGTGGTGACATCCGTGAACCCGCCTGGGGCCCCTTCCGTTAATTTATTTTCTTTTGGAGTTTTTCATGATCAAACGTCGTCTTTGGATCCTAGCGCTAACCGCTGTCATTTCTGCCTGTTCATCGGGTGTGAAGTTGAACGAGGTGCCCGTGGAAGACAAAGCTGCTTCAGGCAACGATACCAACATGGCACAAAGCAGTGTCGCCCCTGTGGTCAGTGGTACCTCCAAGAGCCAAAGCATTGCCCCTGCCGGTGTCAACGTGATTTATTTCGATTACGACAGCTACACATTGAAGCCAGAAGCACGTGCTGTGTTAGAGCGCAATGCTGCTCACTTACAAGCCAACAAGCAATTCAAAGTCCAACTCGAAGGTCACACCGACGAACGTGGTGGTCGTGAGTACAACTTGGCCTTGGGTCAAAAACGTGCCGAAACTGTGCGCCGTGCATTGACCTTGTTGGGCGTGAGCGATGCGCAATTGGAAGCAGTGAGTTTCGGCAAAGAAAAACCTGCTGTGAATGGCGCCGATGAGGCCGCATTCTCCAAAAATCGTCGCGTCGAAATCAAATACTGATCAAAGCTTACTCATGAACTCTCGGGCACTTCATCGTTCATTTCAAGGTTGCGTGGCAGCTTTGTTTGCCAGCGTCAGCGTGTTGGCCAATGCCGCCTTGTTTGAGGACGATGAAGCCCGCAAAGCCATTTTGGATTTGCGTCAAAAGTTGGATGCTGTCCAACAAGAGTTAAAAGTTAAAACAGAAGAAAATGCGGCCCTTAAACGTGCATTGCTAGACCTTCAAACTCAAATTGACACGCAGAAGTCAGATCAATCTGCATTGCGTGGCAAGCTTGAGCAACTCCTCAAAGACATCACAGATTTGCAGTTGAAGCAAAAAGATGTTTTGCAAACAGTGGATACACGGTTGAGCAAGTTTGAACCCATCAAAGTGGTTTTGGATGGCTTGGAGTTCCAGGCCGATCCCACCGAGAAAAAAGAATTTGAAGCCACCTTGTTGGTTTTCAGAACGGGTGATTTTGCAGCCGCTCAAATCAGCTTGCTTAATTTCTTGCGCAGGTACCCCACCAGTGGCTATGCATCATCTACTTTGTTTTGGTTAGGCAATGCGCAATACGCCACCAAGGATTACAAAGAATCCATTGTCAATTTCCGCAAACTGCTCAGCATTGCACCCGAGCACACGCGTGCGCCTGAAGCCATGTTGGCCATCTCCAATTGCTTGGTTGAGTTGAAAGACGTCAAGGCGGCCAAGAAAGCCATGGAAGATTTGGTCAAGCAATACCCCAACAGTGAAGCGGCTCAAACGGCCAAAGATCGCTTAGCTCGACTGCGCTGATCTTTCACTTGAGAACATCATGACTGAAGCCCAACTTGCTACTTTGCAATGGCAGGTACTCGGGGCGAATGGCCTGTTGTCTATTGCCTTAGGCGTCATCCTCCACCGTTCGCATTTCTGCACCATGGGTGCCGTGAGTGATGCTGTCATCATGGGGCACTTTGACCGGCTCAGGCAGTGGGCCTTGACAGTCGCCATTGCTGCTTTGGGTTTTGGTTGGATGACTTATGGTGGCTACATTTCGCCTCTTCAATCTGTGTTTGCCCAACCAGGTTTTTGGCTAGCCCGGGTTTTCGGCGGCTTTCTGTTTGGCTGGGGCATGGTGTGGGCATCGGGGTGTGGCGCCAAATCAATTGTGAGAGCGGGTGCTGGCAACCTGAAGTCAGTTTTTGTGTTGCTGGTGATGGGCATCGTGGCCCTGGCAACCATGAAGGGTGCCTTAGCCATCCCCCGTGTTTATCTGTTTGAACAGCCTCAATGGACGCCCTCTACAGGACTTTTTGCCGGGCAGTGGTTCAGTGCTTGGTTAGGGCTTAATGCGCCTGCAGGTTCATTGGTAGCAGCCTTGTTAGTAGCCCTTGCGCTGTCTATTTGGATTTTCAAAGACAAGCAATTTATCAATGCACGCAATGTGGCCACAGGGTTGTCTGTGGGTTTGATCATCTGCGGGGTCTGGGCTATTTCAGGCATTCTGGGTCACGGCTTAGAGCACCCTGAAACCTTAGAAGAATTCTTTTTGAGCACCACCAGCGGCAAGATGGAAGCGCTCAGCTTGACTGCACCTGTTGCATTGGGATTGGATGCGCTGATGTATTTCAGTGACGGCACGAAGCGCCTCACCTTAGGCATGGTGTCAGTACTTGGAATTTTTGGG
Source organism: Pseudomonadota bacterium (assembly GCA_039804505.1). Taxonomy (GTDB): domain Bacteria; phylum Pseudomonadota; class Gammaproteobacteria; order Burkholderiales; family Burkholderiaceae_C; genus Limnohabitans_A. Next base: position 5,786 of record JBDLWA010000022.1, on the reverse strand, counting down.
GGGGCTTGCTTCAGTGCGATTCTCAATGGCACCTATAAGCTGGAGGCCTTTTCCAACGCAGATGATTTCATTCGCCATGCGATCGGTGCTAGCTTGATGGGCTTTGGTGCCGTCCTGGCCTTGGGTTGCTCCATTGGCCAAGGTTTGAGTGGCATGTCCACCCTCAATTTGATGAGTTTCTTGGCCACCTTGAGTATTTTGGCGGGCGCTTACGCGGCTTTGAAGTACAACTTGAGCCGCCTCTAATCATTGAACTGGTCATTCATGAATCCTTCTTCATTGATCATGGATCGGCGCTTTGGCGGCATGGCACGACTCTATGGCGTGCAAGGCGCAGCGCAGATTGCGCAGGCACATGTGTTGGTAGTGGGCATAGGTGGCGTGGGCTCGTGGGTCGCTGAAGCACTCGCGCGCAGTGGTGTGTCTGAATTGACATTGGTCGACATGGATCATATTGCGGAGTCCAACATCAATCGACAAATTCATGCCCTGGACACCACACTGGGACAAGCCAAAATCTTGGCCATGAAGGACAGAATTTCACACATCAATCCTGATTGCTTAGTGCATGAAGTCGATGATTTTGTCAGTCCAGACAATTGGGAGCAGATCATCACTCAGGCCAACTCAGGGCGATCGCCAGTGATGGCCATTGTGGATGCCTGTGATCAAGTGAAAGCCAAAGTGGCCATGGCCGATTGGGCCATTCGCAATAAGATTTATTTTGTGACCCTGGGTGCTGCAGGGGGAAAGCGTGAAGCACATTGGGTGGAGCAAGCAGACTTGGCCCAAGTCACACATGACCCCTTGTTGTCTCAACTTCGCTATCGATTGCGCAAAGAGCGGGGCGCCCCCAAGGACGGTAAAAAAATGAACGTACGCTGTGTGTTCAGTCGAGAAAATGTGGCCCCCCCAGATCCTTCTTGCAATATTGAAGGGGATGGCAGTCTCAATTGCCATGGCTATGGTTCGGCTGTGACGGTGACGGCAACCTTTGGATTGGTGGCTTCATCATTGATCGTAAATTTTCTTGCAAGTGGCTTGTCAAATCCCAAAAAATGACGCTATAATTTGAGGCTTGAGTAGTTGGGTCGGTAGCTCAGTCGGTAGAGCAGCGGACTTTTAATCCGTTGGTCGCGAGTTCGAATCTCGCCCGACCCACCAATTACTCAAACCCATTCAAAAACCCCGCAAAGCTTTCGCTCTGCGGGGTTTTTTCTTTGTGGACTGGTTTTCTAGTGATTAGATTTCTAAATCGAGCTTTTCCAATTCTTCAGACCAAGCCAACCATTGAACCTCAAGATCTTCAAGGGCCGTGTTCACCGCTTTGAGCTGTTTGCCAGCTTCTGCAATTTCGGCGGGACTTAAGGGCGTGGTCAATTTGGTTTCAAGGGCCAATTTGTCTACTTGCAATTGAATCAACTTCAGGTCTGCTTGCTCAATTGATTTTTTCAATGGCTTTTTAAGCGCAGACTTTTGCTGCCTTAGCAAGGCGTCTTCTTTTTTCTGCTCGGCCGTGCGATTGACCGGTACTGCGATGGGCTTCACAACTGCGACCACGGCCGCTACAGGCCCAGTAGCCGCAGTAGCCGCAGTAGCTGCAAGGTGTTTGGCACTCGCTGCTTTTGATTCAGCAATTTCGTTGGCTTTGGCCTCTTCACGCAAGCGTTTGGACTCGTCTAGCAAATAGCGTTGGTAATCATCGAGGTCACCATCAAACGGCTTGATTTCGCCACGACCCACCAACCAAAATTCATCGCAAACGGCTCTGAGCAATGCGCGGTCGTGACTGACCAACATCACGGTACCTTCAAACTCATTCAAGGCCATGGACAGCGCTTCACGGGTGGCCAAATCTAGGTGATTGGTTGGTTCGTCCAGCAGCAACAGGTTAGGTCGTTGCCACACAATCATGGCCAATACCAAACGCGCTTTTTCACCACCACTCATGGAGCCGACGCTTTGCTTCACCATGTCGCCGGTAAAGTTGAAGGTGCCCAAGAAGTTGCGCAAGTCTTGTTCGCGTGAAGACTGTCCAGGTGTTGGACCCAATTCTTTCACCAAGCGAATCATGTGCTCCAGCGGATTGTCTGACGAGTGCAGCACATCCAATTCTTGCTGGGCAAAGTAGCCAATGTTGAGGCCTTTGCCTTCAGTGATGTCGCCAGACAAAGCTTTGATGCTTCGTGCCACCGTCTTCACCAAGGTGGACTTGCCTTGACCATTGGCACCCAAAATGCCAATGCGTTGGCCCGCCAACACGGACTTGCTCACTTGGCGAACAATGACCTTTTCAACGCCATCGACTGTATAGCCCAGATTGGCATCGGAGATGGCCAGCATGGGGTTGGGCAAATTGACGGGTTCTTTAAATTCAAAGGTGAAATCGGCATCGGCCAAGACCGGCGCAATCTTCTCCATGCGTTCCAAAGCCTTGACGCGACTCTGTGCTTGCTTGGCTTTGCTGGCCTTGGCTTTGAAGCGATCAATGAACTTTTGCAAGTGTGCAATTTTGTCTTGCTGCTTAGAAAACGAGGCTTGCTGTAGCTCGAGTTGTTGAGAGCGCAAGGTTTCGAAGGCACTGTAGTTGCCGCCGTAACGGTTGAGTTTGGCGTGTTCAATGTGCAGCGTGACATCGGTCACAGCATCCAAAAATTCGCGATCGTGACTGATCACAATCATGGTGCCTGCATAGCGCTTCAGCCATGCTTCAAGCCACACCAAGGCATCCAAGTCCAAGTGATTGGTGGGTTCGTCAAGCAATAGCAAATCTGAGGGGCACATCAGGGCCCGCGCCAATTGCAAACGCATGCGCCAGCCGCCCGAAAAACTATTGACCGGTTGGTTGAGTTCGGAAGAGCGAAAGCCTAATCCCAAAATCAAGGCTTGTGCGCGGGGCACAGCATCGTGTTCACCAGCGTCGGCCAAGTCAACGTGTGCATGGGCCATGGCCATGCCATCTTCAGATTGCTCAGCCGCTTCTAGGGCAGCGCGGAGTTCTGTTAACCGCGTATCGCCACCCAGTACAAAGTCTGTGGCGGTCTCCTCGGTTTCAGGCATGTTTTGGGCTACTTGCGCCAAGCGCCATTGCTTGGGCACACTAAAGTCGCCGCCATCTTCGTGCAAGGTGCCGTTGAGCAGGGCAAACAAAGTTGATTTGCCAGCGCCATTGCGTCCCACCAAGCCGACTTTTTCGCCTGGATTGAGGGTGACGGACGCTGCGTCAAGCAACACTTTTGCGCTACGGCGCAAAGTGACATTTTTCAGTTGAATCATTGAGTGGTTTGAGTCTTGGCCGGGCCGAGTGACCTGCCAAGGTAAATCAATTCAGAATTGGGGTGGGATTTAAACGAAGGAACCGAGTGGAATCCCATGGATTTGTAGAGTGCTAAGCCTGAGGTGTTGGATTGCCAAGTGCTCAGCACCGCTTGATGATAGCCGTCAAGAAGGGCCTTTTCCATCAAGGCTTGAATCAGAATTTTGGAACCACCTCGGCCGCGATGAGCGGGTTGGATATAAAGACGCTTGATTTCACAGGCATTTTGCAAGCTGGTCGCGGCAATGGCGCCACAGCCGATGGGGGTTTGATCGTCGAGGCAAAGCAGCACAGCAGCCCCCTTTGGCGGGCCGTATCGCGCGGGTAAATCTTCTAAATCTTTCCAAATGCTGCTGAGATGCGGTTGGTCTAAATCATGTTGCGCATAGGTGCGCAGCAGCAATTCAAACGTGGACCAGTCGGCTGTTGACTGAATACTTTGAATCAAAAACGGTGGCAGCGTTTTGTTTTCTGACATCTTGTCTTGAACCGTCTTGCGATGATCAGTAGCCTGCAGCTTGGCTGGCCATCAAAGCTTCTTTGGTGATCAAGAGTACCTGGTCCTCACCGGCACTGGTTTCCAGCCAGACTGCTTCGAGATGGGGGAAGGCCGCCTCAAAGTGTTCTCTTTCGTTGCCAATCTCCAAAACCACAATGGCTCGTTCGTTCATACGTGACGGCAAGTCGAGCAACAGTTGACGAATGAAGTCCATGCCGTCAGTGCCACCCGCCAATGCCAATTGAGGCTCGGCTAAATATTCTTGAGGCAAGGCTTGCATGCTGGCTTCGCACACATAGGGGGGATTACAAATGATGCAGTCAAAGGTATCAGATACAGCGTTCAGGCCATCACTTTGAATGCAGCGAATTCGGTCGCTGAACTGATGTTTTTCAATGTTGATGCGGGCTACTTCCAACGCATCTGTCGAAATGTCGGCCGCCACTACCGATACCTCAGGATAGGCCATGGCACAGAGAACAGCCAGGCTGCCATTGCCAGTGCACAGATCCAGAAAATGGTGACTGGTTTCGCTGAGCCAGCCATCAAAATCACCGTCGGCAATGAGCTCGGCGATGAAGCTTCTAGGCACGATGCTGCGCTCATCGACATAAAACGGAATGCCTTGAAGCCATGCTTCTTGCGTTAAGTAGGCCGCGGGTTTTCTGCTTTCAATACGTTTCGTGATCAAAGCCTGACAGTCATTGATCTGAGCCGTAGAAAGTTGATGCGCATCGATGGCCACACCCGTTTCGTCGATGGACTGTTGTAGTTCCTTGAGATCGTTTGACAGCGAAAGGTCAATCGGCAACTTGAGCTGCCATAAGATCAGCCACGCAGCTTCGTCATGGGCATTTAAAGTGCCATGACCGTAAGCCACTTGGGCCTGTTCCAGTTGCTGTGCACTGGTCTCAATCAATTGATGAATGTTCATGAATTAAGCTGTCTGAGACGCCGCCGCAGCACAGGCTTGGTTCAATCGAATCAGCACTTGTTTGTAAATGTTTTTGAGCGGCTCAATGTCGGCGATGGCCACATGCTCATCAATTTTGTGAATGGTGGCATTGGGGGTACCCAGTTCAATCACTTGGGGGCATGTTTGCGCAATGAAACGACCATCGCTCGTGCCCCCAGTGGTGGACAATTCGGTTTGAAGTCCTGTAACTTGTTGGATGGCCCCTTGAACCGCTGCAACCAAGGTGCCAGGGGTAGTGAGAAAGGGCAGTCCACCCAATGTCCATTCAATGTCAAATTTCAAATGGTGCTTTTGCAAGAGTTCTGTGACGCGTTGTTTCAAAGTGTCAGCGGTGGACTCTGTGCAAAACCGAAAATTGAAGTCGATCACCATTTCGCCTGGGATGACGTTGGTGGCACCGGTACCTGCCTGCACATTGCTAATTTGCCAGCTGGTGGGTGGAAAAAATTCGTTACCCTCATCCCAAATGGTGGCGGCCAACTCTGCCAAAGCCGGTGCTGCGCGGTGAACGGGATTGTCCGCCAACTGAGGATAGGCGATGTGGCCCTGAATCCCTTTGATAGTCAATTTGCCACTGAGTGAACCTCTGCGGCCATTCTTGATCATGTCGCCCGTTTGTTTGACAGAAGTGGGCTCACCCACAATGCAGAAATCAGGCGTTTCATTTCTTTGCTGCAGCATTTCACAAATGCGAACGGTGCCGTCCAAAGCCGGCCCCTCCTCATCGCTGGTGAGCAAAAATGCAATGCCCAGCGCCGGGTTGGTACACTCTTGAAGGAATTCTTGAGTGGCTACCACCATGGCGGCCAAGGATGTTTTCATGTCGCTTGCCCCACGTCCAAACAACTTACCATCGCGATGTGTGGGTGTGAAGGGGTCACTGGACCATTGGGCTAATGGGCCTGTGGGCACGACATCTGTGTGACCTGCAAATGCCAAGGTTTGACCGGAGGTGCCGGCACGCTTGGCCCATAAGTTTCTAACTCGAAAGTGGT
>JBDLWA010000021.1:0-20995 GCA_039804505.1 Pseudomonadota bacterium | reverse complement strand
TCTGACCCCAATTAACTCTCGCCCCAGTTAATCTTTCGGGCGGAAGCTGATTTCTAGGACGGGGGGGACGCGGCCGTCTTCGTCGCGGGGCAGGGTGGCGGTTTTGTCGATGGCTTTTAGGACGGCTTCGTCCCAGGCTTTGTTGCCGCTGCTGGACAGGAGTTTGCGGCTGAGGATCGTGCCATCGGGGGAGGTGCGTACTTCAACTTCTGCTTTGGGGTTGCCTGCGACGTCTTCCGTGAAGGTGATGTTGGGTTTGATGCGGGCGCGAATACGGCCTGCGTAGCCTGCAGACGGTCCTGAAGATTTCAGGGCTGAACCTTTGGCATTCTCATCGCCTGATGCGCCCGCCATGCCTTGCATGCGTTTGAGGTTTTCATTGCGCAACGCAGCCGCACGCTTCTCATCTGCGGCTGCATTCTTGGCATCTTCTTTGGCCTTGGCGGCTGCTTCTTCTTTCTTCTTCGCTTCTTCTTTTTTCTTCTTCTCTAGCTCTTTGGCTTTTTCTAATTCTTTTTCTTTGGCTTTCTCTTTCGCCTTTTCTTTTTCTAGTTTTTCTTTCTCCAGCTTCTCTTTTTCAAGTTTCTTTTTCTTCTCTAATTCAGCTGCTTTTTTCTCTTCGAGCTTCTTCTTCTCTTTTTCTTTTTTCAGCGCAATATCAGCCGCTTCGCGTTCAGCGGCAGCATTCACTTTAGGTGGCACGGGTGTTGGCTTGGGCTCAGGTTTGGGCTCAGGTTTGGGCTCTGGCGCTTTAACAGGCTCAAGCGGTTTAACAGGTTCTGGTGGTGTAGGTTCGGGTTCATTGGCCGCAGGCGCTGCCTCTTCTGGAACGGCCGACCAAAGTTCTGCGCTGGCAGACATGGTGTTGGGTTCTGTCTTCCAGTGGATTCCCCAAGTGAGGGCCGCCAACAGCAGCAAGTGCATGAACAAAGCAAACGACAAAGATCTGCCAAAGCCACCCGTGGGTGGCGGTGCAAACTCATTGTGTGCAATGGCGTCCATGACTGCTTTAATGCATCAAATAGGGCTCAACATCCGTGCAGTCCGCTCAAGGCGCCAACTGAACAGACAGGCCAACACGCTGAATGCCAGATCGTTGCAAGGTGTCCATCACCTTGACCACAGTTTCGTATTTCACATTTCGATCGGCACTGATCACCACGGCCGAATTGGCTTGTCCTGTTTGCGCAACGCGAACCGAATTGGCCAAAGCCTCCAAATTGGTTTTTTGCGTCTTACCGTCGTTGATCATTTCCAAGCTGTCGTCTTTTTGAACCACCACTTGAATCACTTGATCGGGTTGCTTGGCCGCCTTGCCTACACTGGGCAAGTCCACCATGCTGGGCGTGATCATAGGTGCGGTGACCATGAAAATAATGAGCAACACCAACATCACATCAATGAAGGGCACCATGTTAATTTCATTGATGGTGCGCCGGCCTCGGCCGCGAGAGGAAACAGCAGGCATGGCGTGGCTCCCTAAAGATCAGTGACCAGATGCAGAAAGGTGCGAACCAGCTGTACCGGTTGAACCAGCACCTGCCGTGCCACCCAAGCTTCTTTGCAGAATGTTGGAAAACTCTTCAATGAAGGTTTCTAGCTTGATGGCAATGCGATCGATGTCGCGCGCAAATCGGTTATAGGCCACCACCGCAGGAATAGCAGAAAACAAACCAATGGCAGTGGCGACCAAGGCTTCGGCAATGCCTGGCGCAACGGTGGCCAGTGTCACTTGCTGCATGCTGGCCAAACCGGTAAAGGCATGCATGATGCCCCACACGGTGCCAAACAAACCGACGTAAGGTGAGACGGAGCCGACTGACGCCAAGAAGGAGAGCTGGGCCTCAGCCACGTCCATCTCGCGTTGAAAACTGGCCCGCATGGCGCGTCGTGCGCCATCGAGCAAGGTGCCAGGATCGCTGATGCGACGTTCACGCAGCTTTTGATATTCACGCATGCCACTGGCAAAAATTCTTTCCATGGGGCCTGCCAGTTTTGAGTTTTGAACGGCGGCGGCAAACAGGTCGTTCAAGCTGGTGCCCGACCAAAAGTTTTGCTCAAACTCTTCGTTCAAAGATTGAATGCGCTGGATGGCCGTCAGCTTGCGCACAATGGCGGCCCAGCTGGCAATGGAGATGGCCATGAGGATGACCATGACCAACTGCACCACAAAGCTAGCGTGCAACACAAGTTGAATGATCGACATGTCTTGGTTCATTGAAGTGCTTCCAATATCTTGGCCGGTATACGGCTGGGTTTCATGGTTTGGCTGTCCACCCATCCAATGCGGATGGTGCCTTCGGCCAATAATTTGCGTTCGCCATTGACCTTGAGCCAGGCTTGTTGTGTCAACACCAAGCTGGCACGTCCAGCCTCAACAGTTTGGGCGCTGACTTCTAGCAAATCGTCTAAACGGGCAGGGGAGAAATATTTGATGTGTGTTTCGCTCACCACAAACATGCCGCCACTTTCTTCTCTCAAGGCTTGTTGTTCAATGCCTAGCGCACGCAACCACTCGGTGCGTGCGCGTTCAAAGAATTTCAAATAGTTGGCGTAAAAAACAATGCCACCGGCGTCGGTGTCTTCCCAATAGATTCGAATGGGAAACAAAAACACAGGCTTCATGCGCGCGCACGTCCCGACTGACGATCGGCCTCAACTTCATGTGGGCGCAATTGAGGGGCCAGGCCTTCGAGTACCGCATTGACATACTTGTGGCCATCAGTGCCGCCAAATTCTTTGGCCAACTCGATGCACTCGTTCAAACTGACGCGCCATGGCACATCAAGGCAGTGTTTCATCTCGTAGGTGCCAATCCACATGGCGGCACGTTCGATGGGGGAGATTTCGGCCATGCTTCGGTCGAGCAAGGGCAGAATCAATTGATCCAGCGCAGCAGCTTGTTCGGCGCAGCCATAGAGCAGGGCGTCGTAGTGCGCAGAATCGGCTTTGTGAAAACCCGACAAATCGCGCGTGAACACATCGATGTCGGCGGCTTCATTTTTGCCGACGATCACTTGGTAGAGGGCTTGCAGTGCAAACTCGCGTGCGCGGCTGCGCGCAGACTTGCTGGCCGATTTGCCTGGCTTGCGCGCTGCCGATTTGGGAGCGACTTGGTTTTCTGAGTCGGAGGAGTTCACTTGCATCTCGCTCATGCCAATGTCTCGTCGTCTAGATCGTCATCGCCCACCGACAAATCTTCCAACAACATGGCCATTTCAACGGCCACGCGGGCTGCATCACGGCCTTTTTCGGATTGACGTGCAATGGCCTGTTCCATGTTTTCAGTGGTGAGAATGGCATTGGCAATGGGCACGTTGTAATCGAGGGCAATGCGGCTCACGCCTGCGCCTGATTCGTTGGCGACCAATTCGAAGTGATAAGTTTCACCACGAACGATGCAACCCAAAGCGACCAAGGCGTCGTATTCGCCGCGCTCGGCCATGGCTTGCAAGGCAATGGGCACTTCAAGAGCGCCGGGCACCAACACGTGATCGATGTCGTGCACACCCAACTCTTCGAGCTCGCGAATGCAAGCTACTGCCAATGCATTGGTGATACCTTCGTTGAATCTGGCTTGTACGATGCCAATGTGCAGGCCCGTGCCGTCCAACTCTTGCTCAATACCTTTGTCTGCGCCTTGCATATTTATTCCTTCGGGATGTAACCAGTGACTTCAACGCCATAACCCGCCATGCTGGGCATGCGTCGGGGTTGGCCCATGAGTTTCATTTTTTGAACGCCGCACTCGCGCACAATTTGCACGCCCACACCGTAGGTGCGCAAATCCATTTTGCTTCGGTTGGGGGCTTGGGCAGAACGTGCACGGCCTTCAAATTGGGCCAACAATTGTTCTGCACTTTCACCGCAATTGAGCAACACGGCCACACCTTGGCCTTGCGTGTTGATGTAGTTGAGGCTGTTTTCCAAACTCCATGAGTGCATGCTGCGGCCCACTTCGAGCACGTCAAACACAGACAGTGGTTCGTGCACACGAACAGCCACTTCGGTGTCGGGGCTCCAAGTGCCTTTGACCAAGGCCAAGTGCAAAGACTGGCTGGGTTTGTCTTTGAAGGCATGCGCTGTGAATTCGCCGTAGGCCGTTTTCAAAACACGTGTACCGACTTTTTCAACCAAAGATTCGGTGCGACTGCGGTATTCAATCAGGTCGGCAATGGTGCCAATTTTGAGGCCGTGTTCGGCTGCAAACAACTGCAGGTCGGGCAAGCGCGCCATGGTGCCGTCGTCCTTCATGATTTCGCAAATCACAGAAGAAGCACTGCAACCTGCCATCACACCCAGGTCGCAACCGGCTTCTGTGTGGCCAGCGCGCATCAGCACGCCACCATCGACGGCTTGCAAGGGGAACACATGACCGGGTTGAACCAAATCTTTGGCCGTGGCATTGGCCGCAACCGCTGTTTTCACAGTCAAGGCGCGGTCGGCAGCGGAGATACCCGTGGTCACGCCTTCAGCGGCTTCTATGGAAACTGTGAAGGCTGTGCTGTAAACCGTGCCATTGCTGGCGGCCATAGGGGGCAATTTGAGATGTTCGCAGCGCTCACGGGTGAGGGTGAGGCAAATGAGACCGCGACCATACTTGGCCATGAAGTTGATGGCTTCGGCCGTGACATGGTCGGAGGCAATCAGGAGGTCGCCTTCGTTTTCACGGTCTTCATCGTCGACCATGATCACAATGCGGCCCGCGCGCATGTCTGCCACGATGTCTTCGACGGGAGAAATTTGAACAGGCGTCAGGGGACGTCCAGAATTCGTGCTCATGTCACTTCTTTCAAGATTGCGAAGTTGCCTGTTGGGCAGCGGCAGCAGAGTTATGGGTAGGAACGGAATTGGCAGAGGCCTCGTTGCTGAGCATGCGCTCGACATAACGGGCAATCAAATCAATTTCCAAATTCACGGTACTGCCTTGTTGCAAGGTGCCCAAAGCAGTGTTATCGATGGTGTGCGGAATGAGGTTGATGCTGAACTCACAACCTGCCGCTAAGTCGGCTACTTTGTTCACCGTTAGGCTCACGCCATTGACGGTGATCGAGCCTTTGTAGGCCAAGTACTTGCCCATGCCGGCGGGCGCTTGTATGCGCAGTTCCCAGCTTTCGCCCACTTGGCCAAAGTAAGCCACGTGGCCAATGCCATCGACGTGGCCAGACACAATGTGTCCACCCAAGCGGTCGTGCGCACGCAAGGCTTTTTCTAAATTGACTTTGCCCAGCTTGTCGAGGCCACACGTTTTATCGAGCGACTCCGCTGAAACGTCAACGGTGAATTGATGGGATGCTGTGTCGAAGGAGGTGACCGTCATGCAGGCGCCATTGATGGCGATGCTGTCACCCAGGCCAACGTCATCCAGGTAGCCCGCGGGCACCTCGAGAGTGAGTCGCTTGCCATGGCTTAAAGAGCTGCCCAGGTCGTGGAGGGCGGCGATACGCCCCACGCCGGTGATGATTCCGGTAAACATGGCGCGTATTTTCGCAGGGATTGGGGCGATTTAGGACAAGACCCTGGCTAAAACCCGCAAATCTTTGCCGATTAGCTGAGTTTCTGTGAACTCAAGGGTCAAGCCCTGTGACAAGTTGTCTAAAGGCCCCCATTGCGCCATGCCTTGGCCCAGGCCTAGCAGGGTGGGGGCGAGGTAAATTAAAAACTCGTCGATGCAGCCTTCTCGAATGAGCGAGCCATTGAGTTTGTGGCCTGCTTCCACATGCAGTTCGTTGACGTTTCGGCGCGCCAAATCAGTCATGAGGGCTGCTAAATCGACCTTGCCTTCTGGATTGGGCAGCAGGGTGACGTTTGCACCCATCGCTTCCAGTTTGGCTCGTTTTTCGGGGTGGTCGACTGCCGCGTAAATCCAAATTTGTCGCGGTGTGGCGCTTTGAGGCGAAGCGTGTTGAAACAGTCGGGCGTCTAAGGGGGTTTCTAAGCGGCTGTCCACAATGACCAAATGGGGCATGCGGGGGGTGGGGCCCAGTTGGGTGCAAAGTCGCAAATCCAATAAGGGGTTGTCTTCAAGAACGGTGCCGATGCCTGTGAGAATGGCGCAAGCCCGAGCACGCCAAGCATGACCATCGGCGCGGGCTTCGGGTCCGGTGATCCATTGGCTTTGGCCATTTTGAAGCGCTGTTTGACCGTCCAAAGAGGCGGCAATTTTCATGCGAACCCAAGGCTTTTGTCTTTGCATGCGACTTAAAAAACCTGGGTTTTGAAGTGTTGCTTCAGAAGCCCCATCGCCCACTTGAACTTCAATGCCAGCCGCACGAAGCCTGTCAAAGCCTTGGCCAGCCACCAATGGATTGGGGTCGGTGAGGGCGGCAACCACTTTGCCCACTTTGGCTTGCACCAAAGCATCGCAGCACGGACCGGTACGGCCCTGATGCGCGCAGGGTTCTAGCGTGACGTAAACGGAGGCGCCTTCAACCGAGTGACCTCGTTGTACCGCATCTTGGAGGGCCACAATTTCAGCGTGAGGCCCCCCCGCTTTTTGCGTATGACCTTGACCTAGTACCTTGCCTTGCGCATCCACAATGACGCAACCCACCCGCGGATTGGGGGAGGTGATGAACAAGGCTTGATCAGCCAGGTTCAGAGCTTGTTGCATGAAGGGGCTAGCAGACATGGGGGTAGACACAATAGATCTTGAAAGCGCAAGGATACGACATGTTAAGGCCCGGCCCAAACCGGGGTGCTGGCGCGCCGGACTTGCCAATTGCCAAGCTGGCTCTGGCGGCCGGTGACGCTAGACGTCCAACTGACCTCAATTTTTAGTTCTTGGAGTAAGGCCTCATCGGTAGGTAACACGATGGGTGGGCTCGAGGCGACATCAGGCAAGGCAAGCGCTAGGCTGCTGACCGACCACGTTCTGATGAAGGTCTGAGATTCGTCTGAGGACAAGGCTGTGAGGGGGCCTGAATTTGAGAATTGCGCTAAACACGGAGGCGTTTGAATTTGCCAGCATTCCGCCAGATCTTGCGCCAGGCCACTCGCGATCTCTAGATGGCGGCTGGCTTCACTGGCGCTAAAAATTTCTGTGCTGAGTTGCATGGCGGCCGACAGGCCCAAAGTGAGGATGGCGCTGGCGACCACGGCCTCCATCACAGTAAAGCCACCAGGCAGGTGCTGCTTTTGGAGTGCTTTGGCCTTCAAGGCGGCTGGTATTTCAAGGCAAGTCATCAGTAATTGCCGTTCTTCCAAGAGCCCCTCACGCGATGCACGCGGGTAGCTGAAGCACCGGTAGGCCCATTAAAGTTCAGCGCCATCGCATTGGGTTTGAGTTGGGCCAGGCTTGGCTGACAAGGGGTTTGAAAGTACACCAGGCCTTCCAGAGCAACGCCGTCGGCTATTTGTGGGCATTGCACCGCACATGCTGTGTCAGAAAAAACCAAAGCCACAGGTGCCGCTGAGCTACCTAAACTTTGCGTCCAATCGAGTGGACTGTCAATCCAATAAATGGTTTGAGGCGGTACTGTTTGCGCATTCAAACCGGTCTGAACTTGGGCCGCGGCAAGGGCTTGGTATTGATCAATACGAAGATTGCCAAACACTTGCGACCACGTGATGGAACGGCAGGGAAGGGGCGTGGCAGATGGCGATGAAGATGACATGGCCGGCGCAGTCAACGTCACCGCTGCCGTCGCTGAATCGCTAAGCGGAACAGCATTGGGGAGATACAAACTTTGCTGCACCGTCGCTCGACTGCCAGCACCTGCGTGTGAGTCAGCCAAAACAGCTTGAACGCTGATGTTGATTTGGTTGGGCGACTTGATCACATCACGTGTGATTCTGACTTGCGACGCATCGGGGTTGAGATCTTGGGGCAATGTGAGTGTCGCAAGTGGCGCTTCATTGAGTCGCCAAAGAAGACATTGCTGGCTCAGGATTTTGAGCGCAGATAAACAATGAGCTGCAGAAGCCTGAGACCAGATGCGCGTGTCGACAGAAGCGTCTGAATGTGCATATTGCCTGTCGATGGCTGCAATGACGGTTTCGAGCAATGCTTCACTGGTTTGTAAGGCTTGCGCGGCATCATGATGCTGCTGGCTGCGCCTGGATTCTACGGCGATCGACTTCAAACTCAGCCATCCCATCAGGGTGGTGAGCAGCATCAGTAGCGTGGCAGCCCAAAGTGTGGCCATGCCTTGTTCCGCCGATTTTTGAAAATTAGAAATCATCCAACCAACGCATCGCAAGGCGGTGACAGGACGCTCCAATGTTGATTACGTAGTTGCACATAACGTTGCCAATCGGTGGGCATCGACTGGAAGGTGGTTTGAATACTCAGTGAAATGAGGATGACACTGCTAGCTGTGAGCCCATCAGGCATGCAAAGGAGCTGGAAGCGAAGGTCGTTGACTTCCAAAGTTTTGAGCGTGGTGAGCGATGTCCACACCACTGGAGAGCATGACGTTTTGGTTTGAATCAATTTACCATTTTGTCGGAAGCCGCTGCATTCATTGTTGTCCTTGATGCCGTTGTCGTTGCGATCGATGCTGAAAAGAACTTGATGTGCCGTGAGGTTGAAATCATCCGCCGAGTTGCAAAAATCAGAGGGGCATAACGTTGAAGGTTTAACGCCTGTTGAGGTGGCGTAACCCTTGAAGTTGGCGCGCTTGATGTCTGCAACCAAGGTGTCCATCAAAGTTCGAACATCGTGTTGGTATTGACTTTGTTGAAGCTGCCGTTGATGAGATTGCCATTGAAGGCCCACCCAGACACTGGCTGCACTCAAGACGCTCAACCCCATGGCCAATCCAAGGAGTAGTTGAATCATGGCCAACACTTCTGAGGGTCGTCCATGGCAGAGGCATTGCTGGTCTTGAGGAGCTGGCCATTGCTGGAGATCCGTAAACTGAGCACGAGACACTGGGTGTCACGGGTTTGTGTGCCCTTGGCTTGCGCATGTACGCTATAGGTTTGCGCACTCACATCGTCTAAGCTGAAGTTGTAATGAGGGGACGCGACGTTGAGAGGGCCTAAGTCAAGCAAGTTGTCGGCGTAAAGTACGTGCATGCCGCGCCATTGCACTTGGCGCAGGTGAATTTGATACAGACTATTTTGGGCCGCATGGCGTCGAGTTTTGAGCCATTGCTGTTCCAGACTGGGCAGCGCAATGCTCAACAAGATGCCGATCAACATCACACTGATCAGCGTTTCTATGAGCGTAAAGCCTGCATACAAAGGGAGACTTAAATTCTTCATGACTGAAGTCTGCGCGTCCTTTGTAGAAGAACACTCACATTCACTCACAGTGTCTGTCAATGCAAGCTGAGAGAGTGGACATCTACCTATCCTCAAAGTCATGCATACATGTACAAGAATGCAGGGCCACAGTTTGATCGAAACCTTGTTCGTTCTTTTTTTGGTCGCTGTCCTTTGCGGTTTATCGGTCTCCGCATTGCACGAGGCGCAAACGAAATTTCAAGTTCAAGCAGGTGCGCAAGCACTCTTGAACGCCGTGTTGTCTGCACGGGCTGAGGCCGTGCGGCGGGAAAAGCGAGTTTCAATTTGTGTGGCAGCGCCCACCATTAAACTAGCTGGAATGGATACGCAAGCCTTGCCCTTGTCTTGTGCTACTTCCACTGAACTCGGGCAGGGCGCCGCTTGGCAAAATGGTTGGTTAATGTTTGAAGACGACAACAACAATGGCATGTGGGAGTCCGGTGAAGCAGTGCTGCTGCGCCATGCACACCTGGGCTTGAAGGTGAGTGCTACAGGTAATACCACCGTTCGGCAGAATGTTTCATTTGGCGCCAGTGGTCGCAGCCTCACCCCCAATGGGGCTTTTCAAGCGGGCACACTGACCGTTTGCGAACATCAAGCCTTGACTGGCAAAGGCTGGCTGCTGGTGATCAATGCTGTGGGGCGTCCCAGGTTGGAGTTGGCCGAGATTGCGAAATGCGCATAAAAAGCAAGGGCCCGTGCTGGAGCCCCTGTCAAATTAACTGAAGAAGTTGTGTGCAAATTTATTTGCTAACCTCGTCCACCAACAATTTGAAGTCATCAATGTCTTCAAAGCTGCGGTAAACACTGGCAAATCGAACGTAGGCCACTTTGTCGAGTTTCTTCAACTCGCGCATGACCAGTTCGCCTAACTTGTTGGAAGCCACTTCGCGCTGGGCCAAGTTGAGTAATTTTTCTTCAATGCGTTCAATGGCCGAATCAACTTGTTCGGTGCTGACAGGACGTTTGCGCAAAGCCAAATTCATGCTGGCGCGAAGTTTGATGCGCTCGTAATCAATGCGTCGACCATCTTTTTTCACGATGGCCGGAAAGTTAACCTCCGGGCGTTCGTAAGTGGTGAAACGTTTTTCGCACGCCGCACATTGACGGCGGCGGCGAATCAGGTCACCGTCTTCAGCCAGCCGCGTCTCCACCACTTGGGTGTCGTTGTGGCTGCAGAAGGGGCACTTCATTTGTAAACCGGGAAACGTGCGGTCAAGGCATTGACCTTGGCGCGAACGGCTTCAATGTTGGCAGCATCTGTGGGGTTGTCGAGCACGTCGGCAATGAGGTGGGCCGTGATGCGCGCTTCTTCGTCCTTGAAACCACGGGTAGTCATGGCCGGTGTGCCAATGCGCACACCGCTGGTGACCATGGGCTTCTCGGGGTCATTGGGAATCGAGTTTTTGTTGATGGTCATGTGCGCTTGGCCCAAGGCGGCTTCGGCCACTTTGCCGGTAATGCCTTTGGAGCGCAGGTCGACCAACATCACGTGGCTCTGGGTGCCGCCGCTCACAATGCGCAAGCCGCGTTGTGTCAAAGTTTCGGCAATGATTTGCGCGTTTTTGATCACTTGCTGCTGATACGTTTTGAACTCGGGTGCCATGGCTTCTTTGAAAGCCACGGCTTTGGCAGCGATGACGTGCATGAGCGGGCCGCCTTGCAGGCCAGGGAAGATGGCGCTGTTGATGGCTTTCTCGTGTTCGGCTTTCATCAAGATGATGCCGCCGCGCGGGCCGCGCAAGCTCTTGTGTGTGGTGGAAGTGACCACATCGGCGTGGGGCACAGGGTTGGGGTACACACCAGCGGCGATCAGACCAGCGTAGTGGGCCATGTCGACTAAGAAAATAGCCCCCACATCTTTGGCCACTTTGGCAAAGCGTGCAAAGTCAATGTGCAAGCTGTAAGCAGATGCGCCGGCAATGATCAGCTTGGGTTTGGTTTCGTGCGCCTTCTTTTCCATGGCGTCGTAGTCGATGGCTTCGTTGGCATCGAGGCCGTAGCTCACCACGTTGAACCACTTGCCGCTCATGTTGAGGGGCATGCCGTGGGTGAGGTGACCGCCTTCGGCCAAGCTCATACCCATGATGGTGTCGCCGGGCTTCAAGAAAGCCAAGAACACGGCTTCATTGGCAGAGGCGCCGCAATGGGGTTGCACGTTGGCAGCTTCGGCGCCAAAGATTTGCTTGATGCGGTCGATGGCCAATTGCTCGGCAACATCGACAAATTCGCAGCCACCGTAGTAGCGCTTGCCGGGGTAGCCTTCGGCGTATTTGTTGGTGAGTTGCGAGCCTTGCGCGGCCATCACGGCGGGTGAGGCGTAGTTTTCGCTAGCGATCAACTCAATGTGATGCTCTTGGCGGGCGTTTTCGGCTTGAATGGCCGCAAAAATTTCGGGATCGGTTTGTTCTATCAGAATGTTTCTTGAATACATGGCAGGCCTTCAATTGATGGTTCCTTGCTAACGATGGCAAGGGCTGCCCAGGCGAACGGCTGAAACCTTGCAACATCACCTTGATGCAAGGTGCACGCTCCCCAGTGGTTGAGAGCAGGCCATGCCTGCCCATTTCCACGTCAAAGACTAGCAGACTGAAGTCAGTCCAATGCCAGGCTCCTATCGCCAGTTGCGTACCCCATGAGTGTAGCCGAGGCCGGGACGCCTCGATGGCTTAACGGCTGGGTTTTTGGGGGTTGATTTTGATTTCGGTGAAGGCCTTGGGCGGTTTGGGCAGAGCCTCTTTCAGCCGATTTTGCTCCGCCGTGACGCGTCCAATGTAATCGGACTCGGAGGACAGGGAGTCGCCGCCTGCTTTGTACAGACGCAAGCCTTCTTGCAAACTGCCCGATAAATCGATGCTTTCCTTCAAGATTTTGACCCCAATGCGCAGATTGGTTTTGGGGTCAAAAATGGCCATGTTGCCGCCGTAGGGCGTGAATTCTTCGGCATGAATGTCCGGCAAGACCTGCATCAGGCCCTTGGCTCCAGTAGGGCTGTTGGCAAACGGGTTGTAGTTGGATTCCACGCCAATCACAGCCAAGATGAGGGTGGGGTCTAGGTTGGCTCGGCTGGCCAGGTCGTAAACCTCCAAGATCATGGCATTGAGAGGCTCTGAAGCAATGCGGTATTTGCTTCTGATGGCCTGAACCAAGGCCAGCTGTTCGGCATTCAGTTCTGATGATTTGGCGGCCAGGCTTCTTAATAAAACTTGTTGCTTTTCGTCTTCGGCTTCGGAAATGTGCAGCCGCGTAAAGAGCCAGCCTTGGACGTTTTGAAAGGTCAGGGTCCGAACCTCTGGTTTGGCCAGGGCCAGCAGGCTGAGTAAAACAGCCAATAAGCCGAGGAGGGCCAGGCTGTGGTGAGAAATATTGACAAAACCACGCGTGATATCGCCTACAAAAGTCAACAAGCCACGACCGATTCGGGTCGCCAAAGGCATCATGGATTTTGAAAGGGGTTGAGGGATCACAAGGCTGAGCGGTAGTGGCAGAACTGGAGATTATAAAAAAAATCAAAAATAGATGGCTTTGGCATATTACGCGCAGCCTTCCTCGGTGAAAATACTCTCTTTATCTTTATGCGTTGTGACTGTGACTCAATCTTCCCCTAAAACCCCCGATGTTCAAGCCCTTGATGCCCTGACGGGCGGTGCTTTCGCTGCTCAAACATCGGGTGAGCGTGCGGCCAAATTGCGAGATTGGTTGTTGACTGAGCCTTCACAAGAAAATTTGCAGCTGGTTTACAAAGAACTCTCAACACGCGACAAAGGTGCTGCCAAAGTATTGCGTGAAAAATTAGACGAGCTCAAACGCGTTCACGGTCAAGATGTCTTGGCCACAGAATGGGCCGAACGTGCCACGGCCATGTTGTCTGCGCCCCGCGTGAACATTGCCGATGCCATGGCTTGGCAACGTGATGCGGCCAAAGCAGGTGCGCCCTTGTCGCGTGAACCTTTGGCGGGGCTCAAACAACAACTCAACGAAAAAATCAAAGCGGTTGAAGATTTGCAGCACCAAGTGATGGTGCAAAGAGAAACTGCTGTGTTGCTCACACAACGCATTGAAGTGTTGTCCACCAAAAGTTTGAAAGAAGCCGACGCAGCCAACGAAGTGTTGCAAGCTGACGTGGCGCAGTGGCAGCAACAAGCCCAAGCGCTCACTGAAGACGCCGCATGGCAAAGTGTTGACTTGAAATTTGTGCCACAGCTGGATGCCTCACGCCATCAATTGAACAGCGTGTGGGAAGCTTTTGAAGCAGCACTGTTTCAAGCCAAAGCAGCACGTGACGATGCCAACGAAGTGTTGCCATCCGTGCCTGTTTGGGCAGAAGAGTTGCGCTTGGCACGAGGCGGTCACAGCACCACTTCCGAAGCGAAGGCTTCTGCTGAATCGGCCGCTCCAAATTCATCGGGTACTGCTCAAGGCGCAGACGTGGCTGGTGGTGCAGTTTCTGCCGACGGCAGTTCAGCCACTCAGACTGCCAAAGCGGCCAAAGCCAGTCCAACAAAAATGGATCCAGCGCAAAGACAGGCCTTGCGTGAAGCCGCCAACCAAGCTGTCACAGCAGCGCTCGATACGTTGGCCGCTGAAAATAACCCAGCCAATTTGGCCGCGTTGCAGCAGGCCCTGAAAGATCACGGCCGCTTGATGGACACCCAAATGGACTTGAAAGTTCATGAGGCCTTGATTGCTGCTGGCGAATCTGCTGGTTGGCAGCGCTATGTGGCCGACCAAGTGCGTTTGGCACTGGTGGTGAAGGCAGAGGCCTTGTTTAAGAAGGTGCCTGTGAAGGCTGCTGTGGCTGATGCTGAGCCAGCAAAAGAGCCTGCAACTGAGTCTGTTGTTGAAGCTGTGACTGAAGCGCCTAAAGAGACGCAAGAGACGCAAGAGACGCAAGAGGTTGACCCTGCTCAAAAGACAGAAGTCGCTGCAGAAAAAACCGAAGCTGTAGCCGTCAAGGAAAGTTTCCAACTTGAGCCTGCCATGGGCGGTCGCAAGATGCAAGAAGCCTTGCGTCAACTCCGTGAAGAATGGAAGAAAGCCGACCAAGGTGGTTTGCCCAATCATGGCCTCTGGAAGCGTTTTGATACCGCTTGCAACAATGCCTACAAAGTTGTTCAAACTTGGTTGGATAAAATCAAACACGAGGCCAGCGAGCACCGTGCACAGCGTTTGGCCTTGATCGAAGAAGTCAAAGCTTGGGGCGAAGCCAATGCGCAAAACGCCGATTGGCGTGCGCACCTCAGAGCCTTGCATCAATTTGGCGACCGTTGGCGCGGCGCGGGTCACCTCAGTGAAAAAGCGTTTGCAGAATTGCAGCCCTTGTGGAAGCAAGCTTTGCAAACCGCTGCAGCACCTTTAGAGGCCGCGCAAAAGGCCAGTACCGCTAGACGTCAAGCGCTCATTGCCGAAGCCGAACAATTGGGCGCCGCACCGGTGTTGCGCGTTGATGCTGTTAAAGCGCTGCAACAAAGCTGGCAGACTGAAGCGCAGAGCGTGCCGATGGACCGCCGCATTGAGCAAAAAATGTGGGAAGCTTTCCGCAAGCCTATCGACGAAGCCTTCAGCCGTAAAACACAATCGAGAGAACAGCCTGCCGTTGCGGCATTGTCTGCGCATGACCGTCTCGTTTTAGACGCCTCCAATGCGCTCAAGGCGGCCAACGCCTCGGGCGATGTGCAAAAAATCAAATCGGCCATGGCGGCCTTGGATGCTGCCATCAAAGGTCAAACCTTGGCCAAGGAAAACGCACAAGTTAAAGCACAAGAAGTTGCAAATGATCAAGTGTCACAGGCAAGTTCAGAAGCAGCATCAGATGCAGCCCCAGAGGCACCCGCTGAGTCACAAGCTGAGTCACAAGCTGATGCGCAAGCTGATGCGCAAGCTGATGCGCAAGCTGCAGCCGATTCGCCAAGTGAAGGCGGCGACGAACAAGTGCTTGAGCAGGCGGATGCCCCCACAGCAAGTCCAGCTGCACCGGCTAAACCTGCGCGCCCCTTGGTGGCCATGCGCGGTGATGACCGTCCGGGTCAAAAGAAATCAGTGCCTGCACCCGCAGGTCGCGGCGGTCCAGGAGATCGACGTGATGGCAAAGGCGGCCAACGCTTTGACAAGGGCGGCATGGGTGACAAAGCGGGCGGCCGCTTTGACCGTGGTGATCGCGGCGACCGTTTTGAACCTCGCCCAGAGCGCGGTCCCCGATTGGGCGACGCGGCGTTCAGAGCTCAGCGTGATGCGCTAGAGCATGCAGAATTGGCCTTGCGTAAATTGGCCGCTCAAGCCCATGGCGAGTCGTTAACGCACTTGCTCACCGCTTGGGAAAAACGTCAAGCCGATTTGGTACCAACGGCCAACGATTTAGGTCGCAATGTCAATGCTGCTGCCCGTGCTGCATGGACTCAAGCTGTGACGCAAGCACCTAAAGCAGATGCCGGTGAAGCCATCTTGCGTTTAGAGATGGCCGCTGAAGTGCCTACGCCTGCTGAGAATTTGAATGAGCGTCGCGCTTTGCAATTGCAATTGCTCACTCGCAAAAACCAGCCAGGCCCTGCCGAAACATGGGCCTTGGATGTGACGGCCGTGTTGTCTTCAACACACGATGCCAAAGTGGCGCGCCGTTTGCAGAACGCTTTGAAAAACTTGCTGCGTCGCTAAGTCGAAAAGCAATCAGACATCAGAAAGGTATCTACCCATTCACTTGCGTTTCATTGAAACGGTGAGTGGGCTGATGCGCTCTTTCTTGCCCGAGGCATGCCAACGTAAAACCTCTGCTCGGGGCAGGGACGTTTGGCAATCCCAATCACTCAGAACATAACGTTGGTATTGCCCCTGCTGGCCCAGTGTGTGGTTGGCCGGCTGGTGTGTATGGCCATGAATCAAACAAGTTGCACCCGTTTTTTCTAGCCTTGCCATCGACCATGCATTGTCAACATCGGCATAGGTTCTGAGGGGGTCTTGTTTGTGCTGTTCGCTTTGACCTCTCAATTGTCTGGCAATGGCCTCACGTTCGGCCAATGGCTTGGCCAGAAAGCTGTCTTGCCATTGGGACTGACGAACCATTTGCCTGAAGTTTTGATAGTCAATATCTTCTAGGCAGCCTTCATCGCCATGTGACAGCAGCGCTCTCTGTGAGGCAAAACTCAGCACGGTGGGGTCTTGTAAATCATGCACTTGGCACTGATTTAAAAAGTGCGAGCCAACCAAAAAGTCGCGGTTGCCGCGCATAAAACCCACATACCTTTGGGACGCGCACTGACTTAAGACATGGGCGCACTGTTGCAGAAAAGTATGATGCTCGGCGGCATCATCGCCTACCCACACTTCAAACAAATCGCCCAAAACAAACACCGCATCGGCGGTGGTGTTTTGCATGTAGCTTTGCCAAGCGCGAAATGTCGCAGGATCTTTTTCCTGCAAATGCAGGTCTGAAATGAAATCAACCGTGCGCCAAGTGTCAGGTGCTTCAATCACCTGAATTGGCAACACGGTTGCAGTCATGAAAAAGACGAGAGGCTAATTAAAGCGCAACGGCCTTTTCAATGATCACGGCTTCTTGAGGCACATCGTCATGGAAGCCATTGCGGCCCGTTTTAACGCCCTCAATGGCATCCACAATTTCGGTGCCCGACACCACACGGCCAAACACGGCATAACCCCAGCCTTGCAAGGAAGGGGCTGTGTGGTTCAAAAATTCATTTTCAGACGTGTTGATGAAAAACTGAGCGGTGGCAGAGTGGGGCGCTTGCGTGCGCGCCATGGCCAAGGTGTACTTGTTGTTCTTCAAGCCATTGTTGGCTTCGTTTTGAATGGCTGCATCCGATTGCTTTTGTTCCATGTTGGGTTCAAAGCCGCCGCCTTGAATCATGAAGCCAGGGATGACGCGGTGAAAAATGGTGTTGTCGTAGTGACCTTTTTTCACATAGTTCAAGAAGTTCTCAGCGCTCAAAGGCGCTTTTTCAGCTTCGAGTTCAATGAGGATGACGCCTTTGCCGGCGATGTGGAGTTCGACTTGAGGATTGCTCATAGAGTTATTGCACCAGAGTGATTGAAAGAATGACAACAGGCGATTTTGGAACATCTGTTCTAAAGGGGCCGCCCATGCCTGTTGGCGTGGTCCTGATTCTATCCACCACGTCCATGCCTGCTGTGACTTTGCCAAAAACCGTATATCCGAACAGTTGTAGGGCATTGAGAAGGTTCTCGCGAGGCACGTTTTCGTAGACCTGTCCCCGATATTCGAAGCGTTTGACGGGGTCGCCTTCAGGAATAGGCGTGGGGTCTAGAAAAGCGTTGTCAACGGTGTTGATGAAAAACTGTGCAGTGGCCGATTGCGGATCGTTGGTTCTGGCCATGGCCAAATAACCTGCTTGATTTTTCAAGCCCGCTGCCATGGCTTGTCTGCCTTCATGTTGAACTGGCGGGCGAGTGGCGCGCTCTTTGTATTGCGCATCGTAGCCGCCGCCTTGAACCATAAAGTTCGCAATGACACGGTGAAAAATAGTGCCGTTGTAGTGTTTGTCCTTCACATATTGAAGGAAGTTGGCCACGGTTTTAGGGGCTTTGTCGGGATACAACTCCACCATGATGTCACCCATGTTGGTGGTAATTTTGACCTTGGGCGCGTCCTGTGCGTGGCTTGTCGCAGCCATCACCATCAGACCCAAAGCCAATGCCACATTGCAAATTGATTTGAAAAAATGTCGACGCTGAGGTTGGAAAGACATAGATTTATCTCAAAGTCCGGGTGTTGGTTGAGGTGTTGGTTTCTGCCGCAGGTGCGGGGAGTGGCAGTGGGCGATTTGAAGCGCCATCTTCCAATTGATTCGCTTTTTTGTAAGCATCTTGCGCCATGGCGGTGTAAACGTCGCCGAGGTTCTTCAAGGCTATTTTGTACTGGGGTCGTGCTTGAATGGCGGCTTGTAAAGAAGCGGCAGCCGCTTCTAGTTGGCCCTGAGACGCCAACAAAACACCCAAGTTGTTGTGGGGTTCAGGCAATTCAGGGAACTCTTGAATCAAGGCCTGCAAAACGTCGATGGCAGCCGCTGTTTTTCCCTGGCCGGCCAGCGCTTGGCTAGACATCAAGCGCCATTGGGGTGATTGCGCTGACTGAGGGCTTTTCAGAATGAGTTCTTGTAGTCTTTGCTGGGCCTGGGCCCATTGCTTGTTTTGAAGCAAGGCCTCTACGTCAGCCGTCACGTCTGCCTGTGCCCATGGGCTTGCCAAGCTCAAGACCAGAGCAAAAAAACAAG
Source organism: Pseudomonadota bacterium (assembly GCA_039804505.1). Lineage (GTDB taxonomy): Bacteria > Pseudomonadota > Gammaproteobacteria > Burkholderiales > Burkholderiaceae_C > Limnohabitans_A. The sequence goes on along the minus strand of JBDLWA010000021.1, from coordinate 2,519 downwards.
CGATGGCGCGATGAACGGTCATGGGGGAGGGCGTGTGGGGGTAAAAAGGCTTCATTTGATCTTGAAAAGAGGCTTTGTCAGTGACTTATTTGGGCCTTATACTGAGACAAATTGTAACGGAGGCCATGCGTTCTGGCCGTCCTGACATGACCAATGGGGCTGAGGCCCCTTTTTGCACCCAAATCACACATCGAGATCCATGAGCTTGCGTATCTACAACACGCTAACCCGCGCTGTTGCCGAATTTATTCCTATTGAAGCCGGACATGTCCGGATGTATGTGTGCGGCATCACGGTTTATGACATGTGCCATGTGGGTCATGCGCGTTCCAATGTGGCTTTTGATGTGGTGCAGCGTTGGTTGAAGGCCAGCGGCTACAAGGTCACGCACATTCGCAACATCACCGACATTGACGACAAAATCATCAAACGCGCTGTGGAGAACGGCGAGTCCATTCGCCAACTGACTGACCGCATGATTCAAGCCATGCACTCCGACTTTGATGCCTTGGGCATCGAAAGGCCCACGGCCGAGCCGCGTGCCACTGAGTTTGTGCCGCAAATGCTCAGCATGATCGGCACCCTAGAAAACAAAGGCTTGGCCTATCGCACACCGCAAGGTGATGTGAACTACGCCGTGCGCAAGTTCCCAGGCTACGGCAAATTGTCCGGCAAATCCTTGGATGAGTTGCATGCGGGCGAGCGTGTGGCCGTGTTGGACGGCAAAGACGATCCCCTAGATTTTGTGTTGTGGAAGGGCGCCAAGCCCACCGAGCCTACCGACGCCAAATGGGACAGTGCATTTGGTCCGGGCCGCCCTGGCTGGCACATCGAGTGCTCGGCCATGGCTTGCCAAATGTTGGGCAACAGTTTTGACATTCATGGCGGTGGCGCCGACTTGCAGTTTCCGCACCACGAAAACGAAATTGCCCAAAGCGAAGGCGCCACCGGTGAGCCCTTTGCCAAGTTTTGGATGCACAACGGTTTCATCAATGTGGACAACGAAAAGATGTCCAAGAGCTTGGGCAACTTTTTTACCATTCAAGAAGTGCTCAAAGCCTTTGATGCCGAAACCATTCGTTTCTTCTTGGTACGAAGCCACTACCGCACGCCTTTGAATTATTCCGATGTGCATTTGAACGATGCACGCGGTGGCCTTAAACGTTTGTACACCGCCCTGCAGTTGGTCGCACCTGCCGATGTGCAAATTGACTGGACCCATCCTTACGCTGCCCGTTTTAAGGCCGCCATGGACGAAGACTTTGGCACGCCAGAAGCCGTGGCTGTTTTGTTCGATTTGGCGGGTGAAGTGAACCGAAGCAAATCAGCCGAGCAAGCAGGCTTGCTCAAAGCGTTGGGCGGTATTTTGGGCTTGTTGCAATCTGACCCGCAAACCTTTTTGCAGGCTGGCGCAGGCCTAGATGAAGCGGCCATTCAAGCCCACATTCAGGCGCGAGCCGATGCCAAAGCCGCTAAGAACTTTGCCGAAGCCGACCGCATTCGCAAGCTTTTGTTGGAACAGGGCATTGTGCTGAAAGATTCGCCCACAGGCACCACATGGGAAGCGGCTCAATGAGCAAAGCCGATGTGGTCATGACCCCCGAGTACTGGGCTGCGGCATGCGCGCACCTGTCTAAAAAAGACCGGGTGATGAAGCGCCTCATCCCTCAGTTTGGCGATGCTTGTTTGGTGTCACGTGGCGATGCCTTTGTGACGCTAGCACGCAGCATTGTGGGGCAGCAGATTTCTGTCAAAGCGGCCCAATCGGTTTGGAATAAGTTTGCCGCATTGAGCAAAAAGATCACACCCGCTGGCGTGTTAAAGCTCAAAGTAGACGACATGCGCGCGGCCGGCTTGTCGGCCCGCAAGGTGGAGTACTTGGTCGATTTGGCCTTGCACTTTCATGGCAAAACGGTGCACGTCAAAGCATGGCAAAGCATGGACGACGAAGCCATCATTGCCGAATTGGTGGCCATTCGTGGCATTGGTCGCTGGACGGCCGAGATGTTCTTAATTTTTCACCTCATGCGTCCCAATGTGTTGCCGCTGGACGATGTGGGCTTGATCAATGGCATCAGCAAGAACTATTTTTCAGGCGAGCCGGTCAGCCGTAGCGATGCCCGTGAAGTGGCACAAGCCTGGCAACCCTATAGTACAGTTGCAACTTGGTATATTTGGCGGTCGCTAGACCCCCTACCCGTTGAGTATTGAGATCCACAAAGGAGGCCCATTTTGGCCAAGCGCACATTCCTAGACTTTGAGCAGCCCGTGGCTGAACTTGAAGGCAAAATTGAAGAACTTCGCTACGTGCAAAGCGAATCAGCCGTCGACATTTCTGAGGAAATTGACCAGCTCAGCAAAAAGAGCCACCAGCTGACCAAAGACATCTACTCGGACCTGACGCCTTGGCAAATTACCAAAATTGCCCGTCATCCCGAGCGTCCTTACACCATGGATTACATCCGTGAAATTTTCACAGACTTTGTGGAAATGCACGGCGATCGCCACTTTGCCGACGA
>JBDLWA010000020.1:0-9519 GCA_039804505.1 Pseudomonadota bacterium | reverse complement strand
GCAACAAATTCATTGCAGGGCGCCTCATAGAGCGACAGCGGTGCGCCCAATTGTTCAATCTTGCCTTTGTTAAACACGGCAATGCGATCGCCCATGGTCATGGCTTCCACCTGATCGTGGGTGACATAAATCATGGTGGTGCCCAACTCTTTGTGCAATCTGGACAGCTCAATCCGCATGTTCACGCGCAATGCCGCGTCAAGATTTGACAAGGGTTCGTCAAACAAAAAAACTTTGGGTTTGCGCACAATCGCTCTGCCAATGGCCACACGTTGGCGTTCACCGCCCGATAGCTCTTTGGGGTATTTTTGGAGCATGTGATCAATTCGCAAAACCTCTGCGGCTTGACGAACTTGAAGGTGTCGCTCGTTCGCCTTGATGCCAGACATCTTGAGCGAGAAGCCCATGTTTTCTTCAACGGTCATGTGCGGATAAAGCGCGTAGCTTTGGAACACCATGGCCACGCCGCGATCAGCTGGGTGCGTATGCGTGGCTTGAAGGCCATCAATGGTGAGCTCCCCTGAAGTGATGTCTTCTAGGCCAGCAATCATGCGCAAGGTGGTTGATTTCCCACAACCCGATGGACCGACAAAGACCAAAAATTCGCCATCCTTGACTTCTAAGTCGATGCCGCGAATCACTTCCTGCTGGCCGTAGCTTTTGTGCAGGTTTTTGAGAACAACATGTCCCATGTTATGAGCCTTAAAGCGAGAGTGCCGCAGACACAGATGCCGGTGCTGAAGCAGATTTAGCGGCAGCTTGGGCTTGATCGTCCGCGGCGCCGTGCGACTGTTTTAAAAACGCGGCATACCAAAGCGCACTGTCTTTGAGGGTTCGCTTTTGCGTTTCATAGTCAATGTGGACGATGCCAAAGCGTTTTTCATAACCACTGGCCCACTCGAAGTTGTCCATCAAACTCCAGACCATGTAACCTGCAACGGGCACACCCTGATCCATGGCATTGGCCAATGCCGCAATGTGCTGCTGCAGGTACTCAATGCGGTTGTTGTCGTGCACTCGACCTTGAATGAGTTCATCTTTAAAGGCAGCGCCATTCTCAGTGATGTAAATGTCGGGCACATCGTAATCTTGGTTCAATCGCACCAACAGCTCGGTGAGGCCTTGTGGATAGACCTCCCATTGCATATCGGTCAATGGCAGCCCACTGTCTTGCACTTTCCATGCGCCTGATGCACTGACCACAGATCGTGAGTAATAGTTGATGCCCAGAAAATCAAGGGGCTGCTGGATATTGGCCAGATCTTGAGGTGCTATTTGCGGTGCATCTTTGCCCAGGAATTCCAGGACGTCGGCGGGGTAATGGCCTTTGAACAAGGGGTCCATGTACCAGCGCAGTAAGCGGCCATCTTCTAGTTTTGTTTGCTTCAAATCTTCATGCGTTTGCGTTGCAGAATGCATGGGCGCCAAATTCAAAACAATGCCCAATTTGGCTTTTTGTTCTTCAGCGCGAAGGGCTTGCAGGGTTAAGCCATGGCTGAGCAGCAAATGATGCGATACCTGCGCAGCAACACCGCGATGTTTGATGCCCGGTGCAAATATGCCTGTTTCGTGGCCAAGGTGCGAAATGACCCAAGGCTCGTTGTGCGTCGTAAAGGCCTGTACCCTATCGCCCAATCGACGTGCCACTGTTTGTGCGTACTCGACAAAGCGATGCACTGTTTCTCGATTGGCCCATCCTCCCATTTGTTGCAAGGCATCGGGCAGATCCCAGTGATTGAAGGTGACGGAGGCTTCAATGTTTTTTTCAAGCAAAGCGTCAATGATTCGATCGTAGAAATCCAAACCTTTGGCATTCCAGCCGCCTTGGCCTGTGGGTTGAACGCGCGGCCATGAAATTGACATTCTGTAAGTGTTGACGCCCAAGTCTGAGATGAGTTGAATGTCTTCGCGCCACTTGTTGTAGTGGTTGCATGCCACCAGACCATCACTGCCGTCGGCAATATGGCCGGGGGTTTGACAAAAACGATCCCAAATGGAGGGTCCTTTGCCATCCGTATCACCGGCCCCCTCAATCTGAAACGCAGCGGTTGCAACACCCCATTTGAAATTCTCTGGAAACTTATTTTTGAGCATAGCGTCAGTTAAATTAGACATGGTCTTAGAGTCATTCATCACAATTCAATATTTGACTTACTTGACAGCACCTGTTGTCAAACCTTCGATCAAACGTTTGGAAGAAAAAGCAAACAAAATCAAAAGCGGCACGGTGGCAATGGCAGAGCCTGCCATCAATGCACCCCACTCGGTATCGACAGGGCTTTGCATGCTTCTGAGGGCAAGCGGCAAGGTGTACATTTCTGGTGAACGCATCACGACCAAGGGGCCGATGAAGTTGTTCCAAGAGGCAATGAAAGTGATGAGTCCCAAAGTGCCCAGTGCAGGCTGTAACAAGGGCAATACGATGCGGGCATAGATGCCTAATTCTGAGCAACCGTCCATGCGAGCCGCCTCGATCAAATCTTTAGGGATAGACGACATCACAAACTGGCGCATCAGAAAAATGCCAAATGCGCTGGCGGCACCCGGGATGTAAAGCGCATGCGGCTGGTCAATCCAACCTAAAAGATCCATGATCATGAAAGTGGGAATCATGCTGAGAAATGAAGGGATCAGCATGGTGCCCATCACCAAGATGAACAGCGGTTTTTTGAATTTAAATTCAAACATGGCAAAGGCATAGCCTCCCATGGAGCAAAAAACCAGGGTGAGCGCTGTTGATGCCAGCGCAATGTAGAGACTCCAACCTAAGCTGTTCCAAAATGGTATTTTCTCGGTCAGTATTTTGAGGTTGTCAAAAAACGATGTGCCTGGCAACAACGGTGGTGGTAACGTGAAAATGTCTGCCTTGCTGTGCGTTGCAAAAACAAACATGAAATAAAACGGTGCCAGCATGATCAATGCACCCAGACCCACCAGAAGATAGGCCGAGAGTTCACTCATACGAGGGCTGGCGGATGAACGCGCAGACGTGTTGATCATGCTTCACCGCCTTTGGGTTTGAAGGCCAAATTGGTGAGCCAAGTTAAGACGGCCACAAACACAAACAAAATCCATGACAAGGCACTGGCCGTACCAAAATCATTGAAATCAAAGGCGGTGCGGTACATGTACATGGCCGTGGTCATGCCGGCTTGGTCCGTGCCCCCGCGACCACCCGTCAAGATAAAGGGCTCTTCAAACAATTGAAGCCCCCCAATGATGCTCAAGGTCACCCCAAAGAAAATCATGGGCTTGAGGCTGGGCAGCGTGATGTACCAAAACTGTTTCCAGGCATTGGCGCCGTCCATGGTGGCCGCTTCGTACATATCTTTGGGAATGGTTTGAAGTGCGGCCAAATACAAGACCGTGTTGAAGCCTACATAGCGCCAGAACACCACAAAAGAAATAGCGGGCTTGATGTACTGCGACTCCCCCAGCCAATCGATGCCGTTCTGAGGAAAAATTTGTCCTATCCAAGGCAATTGGGCCATCTGCGAAAGCACGAAGTTAATCAGGCCGTAGTCTGTGGAAAACAAAGTGCTGAACATCATGGCAATGGCCACGGTGGAGGTGATATAGGGCAAAAAATAAACACCCACAGTGGCGTTGCGTGTGCGCACAAACAGGGCGTGAATGACGCAAGCCAGCGGAATGGCCACCAAGTGCTGAGGAACGCCTGAAACAATGGCCAACCAAAAAGTGTTGTGCATGGACTTCCAGAACCACTCGTCTTCAAGTGTGAAGATGAAGTTGTCCAAGCCCACATACGTCATGCTGCTCAGGCCAGACGTCGGTTCCCAACTTTGAAACGCCAAGAACAAAGAGAACAACAAAGGAAACAAACCAAATATAAAAAACAACAAGACGAAGGGCGCCAAAAGCACATACGGCACATGCTTGGCATGGAGTCGCCATCTCTTGCGAGGTGTGGTGTTGGAAGTCTCGAGGGTCATTGATTTAACGCTTGGCGCGGCGCTCCAGCAATCGATGTGCGTCTTGCAAAGCCACGTCGATGGCCTTGCCCTGATAGAGAACTTTGTCGAGCTCTGTGTTCACCACTTCGTCGGCAAAGGTATCCAAGCGATGCACTTTGGGTGCTTTAATTTTCTGAGTGGCCTCGCGCCATAGCAACCTGGCTTTTTGGCCGCCTAAAAATGCAATGGGTTCATTGAAGAAAGCATCGTTGTAAACACTGACCAAGGCTGGAAATGCATCCTGTGATTTGAATGCTTGCAGTTGCTGTTCGGGATTCAGTGTCATCAGTTGAATCAAATCCCAGGCCAGCTCTTTTTCTTGGGCTGCTTTGGGAATGGCATAAAAACTCCCACCCCAGGCGGCCCATGTGTTCTCTGGCAGTTGTGCGGCGCGCCACAGTCCACGGGTATTGGGGGCAAGCCAATTGTTGAGGTGTCCTGCAATCCAAGCGCCTGACATTTGGGTGGCCACATGGCCCCTTCTGAAGCCCTCAGCCCAATCGTTTGTCCAAGCACTGATCTTGCCGTCGAGTTGGTGGTCGCGGATGCGTTTGGCCAATTCAAAAGCTTTTACAAACCGTTCTGACTTGACCAAGGAGTGGCCGTCCGCATCAAAGTAAAGCCCTTGACCCGATGTCACGCCGCCGCGAAGAATGAGGTCTTTGACATCGCGTGCATGCGCAACCAAATACGCGCCGGTGGTTTTCTTGATGACAATGCCAGATTGGATGTAGCTGTCCCAGCTGGTGGTTAAATCTGACTCTTTGAGTCCTGCTTTGGCTAAGAGGTCTTGTCGGTAAAGCAAGGTGCCGGGGCCAATGTCGGTGGGGATGGCAATCAATTGACCTTTGACAGAGGTGGCTTGTTCAATGGCATAAGGCGCAAACAAGTTGGCGCGCTCTTTCAAGCGATATGGCTCGGCACTCAAATTCTCAAGACCACCACCCGTGGCAAAGCGGGCCACATAACTCGCCTCTAACACCATGACATCTGGCGGCTTCGAAGAAGTCGACAAGGCTGTGGTCATGGCGGTATGGTGGTCGGCGTAAGCGCGACTGATCAGCTTGACTTGAACGCCTGGATGTTTTTTCTCCCACTCTGGCAGTGCAGCTTTCAGAATGCTGTCAACGGCTGGGTAGGCGGCAACGGTCAAAACTCGTTGCGCAAAAGCGCAAGATGTGGCGAGACACAGTGAAGTGGCTAAGACAACAAATCTTAAAGTTGCACGCATTGTGTAAGCACTGAATCCGGGATGAAATGGGCCAATGGGATGCTTTGAAAGCACTTTATGAAAGCGCTTTCAAGAATTATAGTGACGGCGTTGTTAAAAGTTCAAAGGGTTATCCCTAGCCCTTATGCAACTTGACTTAAAGTTTTGCAGTCGATTCCCGAATGATCAATTCAGGCGCTGGCATGGCTGCGGTCGGTTTGTTGCCCGCGAGCATTTGCAAAATAGAAGAGGCCGTGAGACGCCCCATGTCGTAGGCCGGTTGGTGGATGGTGCTCAGCGGGGGGGCCACATACAGGGAGTGATAAATGTCGTCAAAACCAATGAGCGACACATCCTCTGGCGTGCGTAAACCTTTGCGGTGCAAACTTAGCGCTGCGCCGTAAGCCATTTGATCGTTCGCACAAAAAATGGCGGTAAATTTACGGCGGCTGGCAAGCAACAGGTCGGTAGCTGCCAAACCACTTTCGACCTGATAGTCGCCTGGCACCACCAAGTTGGCATCAAAGGGGATACCCGCATTTTTCAGGGCTGTGGTGTAGCCACGCAGACGTTCATTGGCATCGGGGTGTGCCGCGTCGCCAGATATAAAGGCAATCTTGCGATGTCCCAGTGAAATGAGGTGCTCGGTCGCCAAAACACCACCCGCAAAATTGTCAAAATTCAGGGCAAACAAGCCGGCGCCTTTGATGTTCCGACCTGTCACCACAATGGGCAAATGCTTGGCGGTATTTTTGAGCGCTTGGTCACTCAAGCGGCCATTCAACACAATCAGGCCATCAACGCGTCTAGACCTGAGGACATCGATGCAACGGCCTTCCGTGGTGGGATCCCAGTGCGCACTCACAAACAGGGGGCTGTAGCCTGCGCTGTCGAGTTCATCCTCAATTCCCCGCAAAGCAGGACCGTAAAACGGGCTGTCGATGGCCTGGGTCACAACACCAATGCTCAAAGTACGGCCACCCGCTAAACCCCTTGCAACGGGGTTGGGTACAAAACCCAATTCGGCAATGGCCTCGTCGATGGCTTTCCGTTTTTCATCGCTCACCACAGCGGTGCCGTTCAAGATACGAGAAACAGTGCTGGGCGAGACGCCCGCCAGCTTCGCGACACGTTCAAGAGTCACGGGTCCAGACTTGGAATTTTCTGAGCGCTTGCTTTTCATAAATTAAAGAATGTTCGATTTTGAACTTAGCATGAAAACGCTTTCAAGGCAATCTACCCAGAGTGCGAAGTCCGAGCAGTCGGGCGCAAAATTAGTTTGAAAGCCCAACGAAGACGTTTTGCACATCGTCATTGCCGTCAATGGCAGCTAAGAAGTTCTCGACTTCCTCCAGCTGTTCTGCAGACAGGTTGGCGGGATCCACTGGGTTTTTGGGTTTGTAGCCCAGCTTGTTGGACAAGACGGTAAAGCCATGTTCAGGCAAGGCCTTGCTCACCAGATCCAAATCGGTGGGGTCCGTGATGAAGACGGTCACACCATCTTCGTCGGCGGCTTCAAAGTCTTGTGCACCGGCCTCAATGGCCGCCAGTTCAGCATCTGCGTCGGGCTTTGCCGACTCGGCTTCAATCATGCCCACATGGTCAAAGTCCCAAGACACAGAACCCGACGTACCCAGTTGCCCTTTGCGAAACAGCACTCGAACTTCGGAGGCAGTGCGGTTGAGGTTGTCGGTCAAGGCCTCGACCATGACGGGTACTTGGTGAGGGGCAAAGCCCTCATAAATGACGCGCTCAAAGTTGACGGGGTCGCCCAACAAGCCAGCCCCTTTTTTGATGGCACGCTCTAAGGTGTCTTTGGGCATGGAAACTTTGCGGGCCTGCTCGACCACCAAGCGCAACCTAGAGTTGGCAGCGGGGTCGGCGCCACTTTTGGCCGCCATCATGATGTCCTTGGCCAATCGACCAAAAAGCTTTCCTCTGGCATCTGCGGCTTGCGCCTTGCCTTTTGCTTTCCACTGCGCGCCCATGAGATTTTCTTTCTTACTGAAGGATGATGACCCAATTTTAAGGCATGACCTTCGCGCCAAAGGCTCGTGATAGGGCCTCAAGCATATGCAGCAGAAATTTTTAAACCTCGATATCGGCGTTGGCCCCTTTTTACTAGTCGGTTTTGTGACTGAAGTGGCTGGCCAATGACGGTAATTGCTTATTGTGTCGAAGGAACGATGTCAGTAAGCTAAACAAAGAAAACTGAAAGGGTGCAAGTGTCAAAAGAACTGTCAAAAGTATGGGTTTGGCTCGGTTTATTGTGCTGCAGTGCGGCATGGGGAAACGATGCGTCTTGTTATTCAATTCAGCACCCCGATCGTAAAAATGTTTGTTTAGCGATGTCAAAAAAGCAAAACTCATACTGTTATGCCGTCAAAGATGCTGACACCAAGAACATGTGCCTTGCCAATGTGATGCACCAACAAAGTTATTGCTACGCGATTCGAGAGCACGATATGAAACAACAATGTTTGTCGCAAGTGAAATCGTCGTAATTCAACAGGATGTATTCACCCAATTTGCCTCAAACCTCTGACGGGCTGTTATGAAACGATTGATCGTGATCTTGATGGCTGCGTTGATTTACTACACCTCACTTTTTTTCAATGACAAGGTGTGGGGCGAGACCGAGTTTTCCTTCGATGTGCATTGGGTTTTCTTTCCCAGTGGCATTCGATTTATTTTGGTGCTCTTGGCACTTGAGTCGGGTGCCCTGGGCATTGCACTGGGGGGAATGCTGTGGAATTTTCAAGATCACCCAGATCTAGGCTTGGAGTTTGCAGTCATCACAGGTGGCATTGCTGGATTGTCGCCTTGGTTAGCGCGCAGATTAAGTGTGAGGTACTTGGGCCTAGATCATGAGTTCCGGGTGGTATCGCCCCAAACTTTGTTGAAAATATCGATGCTTTTCGCGACCCTCAGCGCACTACTTCATCAGCTTTGGTTTTATTCGCAAAACCTGACTGAAAATTGGGTGCTCAGTTTTGGTGTCATGGCTTTGAGCAATTGGATGGGGACCTTGTTGGTCTTGATCATTTTCAAGTACTTGATTCAGAAATCAGACCGCCATCATTTGGGTTCTTGAGATGCCAACGATCAGCGATTTATCTACTGGAAGCGATGCGTCATGAAACAAATTTATCTCAGATATTTGGTCTTGGCCGAAGCCTTGCGAAAAACCAATTTAGATCTTTCAGGGATTGATGATATTGGCAAAAAATTGTTAGAAACCATTGCCATCAACAGTGCCCAGGGGCAACCTTTGGTGGTCACGCAAACCATGGAGCTCAGTGAAATTGCCAGCCCAGCCACCATTCACCGCCGGATTGCCATTTTGTTGAAGGCGGGCCTGATTGAAGTGGTGAAGTCTGATCAAAACCAAAAAATCAAATTTTTAGTGCCGACCCAATCGAGCATCGATTATTTTGAGAAGATGGGTAAGCTCATGGCTTCAGCCCTCAAGCCAGAAGCTTGAAGCCACAACAAGTTGATCAGAACTGTTCCTAAATTTATGCCTACTTTGCTGCCAACGTTTCAAGATGTCCTCGACGCCGCGCAAAGGCTAAAAGGCATTGCCCATCGCACACCAGTACTTCAATCCAGCACCCTCAACGACCGTGTGCAAGCGCAGGTGTTTGTGAAGTGTGAAAACTTCCAACGCATGGGCGCCTTTAAATTCAGGGGCGGCTTCAATGCCTTGGCCAAACTCAATGAATCGCAGCGACGTGCCGGAGTGGTGGCCTATTCATCTGGCAACCATGCCCAAGCGCTTGCATTGTCTGCACGCATCCTGAATATTCCGGCCACCATTCTGATGCCGCATGATGCATCGCCAGCCAAGCTGGCTGCAACGCAGGGCTATGGGGCCACGGTCATTGGCTACGACCGTTATGGTGAAGACGCCAGTGCCATCGCCAGCCAACTGGCCTTGGACAAAGGGTTCACGTTCATTCCCCCGTTTGACCATGCAGATGTCTTGGCGGGGCAAGGTACTGCCGCCTTAGAGTTGTTTGAAGAAGTCGGAGAACTAGATGCCTTGTTCGTCTGCTTGGGCGGCGGCGGCTTGTTGAGTGGCAGCGCACTGGCCACCAAGGCGCGATCACCTCAGTGCAAAATTTATGGTGTCGAACCTGAGGCCGGCAACGATGTGCAGCAATCCTTGCGAAAAGGCGAGCGCGTCAAAATTGCCACGCCGGTCACCATTGCCGACGGCGCACAAACGCCTATGGTGGGTGCCATCACGTTTGAAATTATCAAAGCGCTGGTGGATGACATTCACACCGTGACAGATGCACAACTGATTGAGGCGATGCGCTTTTATGCAGA
>JBDLWA010000019.1:0-4403 GCA_039804505.1 Pseudomonadota bacterium | reverse complement strand
TTGATGGAGTGGAACATTGAAGTGGACGAAGCCATGTTCTTGGGGGGCTTGCCCAAAGGTGAATTCTTGAAAGAGTTTGAACCCGACTTTTTCTTTGACGATCAGACGGGGCACATTGAATCGGCCGCACAGCATGTGCCTGCGGGTCATGTGGCCAGTGGCATCAGCAATCCGTAAAACTGTCCGGCGTTAGGTGTCAGAAGTTTGCGCAGCTGTAGGCAATGCGTTCCTGCGACCTTCGCGCCTGGCAATCCAAACGGTCGACACCAAGATCACCGCAGCCCCCAACCAAGTCCACTGACTGGGCACATCGCCAAACACCAGCCAGCCCATGAGGGAGGCCCAGACCAAATCGAGAAAACGCAAAGACTGCGTGGCAGAAATATCTGCCACACTGAAGGCGCGTGTGAGGCTGTAATGGCCCAAGGTACCCAGCATGCCTGCCACCATGAATCCAGTCCACTGCCAAAGCGTAGGCGCTTGCCAATGCATCAAAGCCAAAGGCAAGCTGAACAAAGTGACCGTGATGGACTGCCACATCACAATGACGCCCGGCTTTTCGGTGCGGGTCAGGTGTTTGGTAATCAAAAACGAAGCGGCAAACACGGGCGACGATGCCAGCATCACCAAGTTGTACCAGCCCCCTGTGCCCGCCAACTTGGGCACCACAACCACCAGCACACCCGCAAAGCCAATGCCAGCGGCAATCCAACGGTCTTTGCGCATGGGTTCACCCAAGAACCATGCCGCGCCCAACATGATGAAGATGGGCCCCGTAAAGCCAATGGCGGTCATGTCGGCCAAAGGAATTTGAGGCAATGCGATGAACCACAACATGAGACCGATGGTATGGACACCACCGCGCCAGAATTGGCCTTTGATGTCGTTGGGAACATACGCCGCCAAACCTTGGTACCAGAGCAAGGGCAGCATGATCAGCAGGCCACAGAAATAACGCAGAAACTGCGCTTCAAACGGATCCATTTGCATCGAAAAACTACGAGCAATGGTGTTCAACAAAGAAAACGTCAATCCCCCAAGCGCCATCCAGGCCATTCCGCGAACGGGCGCGGGCAAGCGCTCAAATCGGCGGGACTGTTGCAAGCGCGTCAGGGTGAGCAAGCGCTGGAGAGAAGTAGGAAGAAATCTTGACACCTGAAGACTATAAAGTCCGAAGGCGCTATCTGGAGTCTCATGGGTTACGGCTGGGGGTATCTTTTTAAAAACATCAAAAAAAACGGGCCCCAAGGACCCGTTTTGTCAAAAGCGCAAGCCTTACTGACTGTTTTGCAAAGCCGCAATGCGCTCTTCAATGGGCGGGTGCGTTGAAAACAACTGACCAATGCCACCTGCAATGCCCATGGCTGCCACACTCTTGGGCAATTCGGCGGTGTGCAAACCACCCAAACGGGCCAAGGCGTTCATCATGGGTTGCTTGCGGCCCATCAAGGCGGCGGCACCGGCATCGGCGCGGAATTCGCGCTGACGGCTGAACCAGGCCACCACAATGGCTGCGGCAAAACCCAACACAATGTCCAACACAATGGTGGTGATCCAGTAACCCATGCCGGGGCCTGTGTTTTCTTCGTCGTTCTTGCGCAAGAAGCTGTCAACGGCATAGCCCACCACCCGTGACAAGAAGACCACAAAGGTGTTCATCACGCCTTGAATGAGGGTCATGGTGACCATGTCGCCATTGGCAATGTGGGCCACTTCGTGCGCCAACACGGCTTCGATTTCTTCGTGCGTCATGTTTTGAAGCAAGCCGGTGGACACCGCCACCAAGGCAGAGTTTTTGAATGCGCCTGTGGCAAATGCATTGGGGTCGCCTTCAAAAATACCCACCTCAGGCATGCCAATGCCCGATTTGTCGGCCAACTTGCGAACGGTGTCGACCAACCACTTTTCGTCAGCATTGCTAGGCTGCTCAATCACTTGAACACCCGAGCTCCACTTGGCCACGGGTTTGCTGATCAACAAAGAGATGATGGCGCCGCCAAAGCCCATGATGAGGGCGTAACCCAACAGAGCAGTCAAGTTCAAGCCATTCGACGTGAGGAATCGGTTCACGCCCAACAAGCTGGCAACCACGCCCAACACCAGCACGACGGCCAAGTTGGTCAAAACAAACAAAATGATACGTTTCATGAGGAAATTAAATCCACCGCCCAGCGAAGGCCAAGCGCACACCACGAATGTTAGGGGGGCCGTCCACAAAATCAAGTGTGCCCCCTTAATTCCTCAAAAATCCACGGAATTAAGAGGGTCGGGGCAAGCGAAATACTTGGGGGTCGTTGTAAAAATCAGGCGCTTCGTTGTCGGCCCACCAGCCCGGCACCCCCAACACGGGCGTGGGCAAAAAGGGTTTGCGCGCTAGTTTTTCAGCTTGCAAATCTTCCGCCAACCAAGCGTCCCATTGATCAAGCGGCAGGCCAGACGGCACACGCCACAAATGCACCGCAATGGCTTTGTAGGGATTGACCAGTTTCTCAAGTGCCGCATGACCAAAAATTTGGATCTGCGCGCCTTGCCACAGGTGGCGAAGCGTGACAAAAGCAGTGGACCACTGCCGCACGAGCAAAGCATTCCAAATGTCATCGGGCACTTGAATCAAACACGCGTTTTCATCAAACACCGTGACGGCATCGCGCACAGGACCTCGGACGGCCCCCACACCTTGCGCCTGAATGGCCATGGCTTGAATTCGGTTCAACTGTTGTTTGGCCAAGGGGAAATGCAGCCAACACAAGGCATTGAAAAAATCATGCAGCCCATCACGTGTGGGCACGGCCTTGTACTCAAAAATAAATTGTTCGTAGGCCATGCCCTCCGACAACTCAGACTGCGCCACAAACTGCACCGGGCACTTTGGTGTAGGTGCCACACTTTTCAAATGCTGATTGCAGGCCTCATAAACATACGCCCCTTGGGCCACGCTGTGGGCAATGGGCTGCCCATGTTCACACCAAGGGCTTAGCCATGGCGCCTGCCAATCAATGCCCGTCAATGACACTCAAGCCACACGCCATGGCAAAGCTTCACCCGAACGCAAGGGTTTTAATTCGGCTTCACCAAATTGAAAACTCTCGGGCGGGGTCCAAGCTTCACGCTTCAATGTCATCTTGCCCGTGTTGCGGGGCAGACCATAAAAGTCGGCGCCATTGAAGCTGGCAAAGGCTTCCAGCTGATCTAGCTTGCCCACTCTGTCAAAGGCTTCGGCATACATTTCCATCGCCGCATGCGCTGTGTAACAACCTGCACAGCCTGTAGCATGTTCCTTCAAATGCGCTGGATGCGGTGCACTGTCGGTGCCCAAGAAAAAGCGCGTGTTGCCAGACGTTGCGGCGTTGAGCAAAGCCACACGGTGTGTCTCGCGTTTCAAAACCGGCAAGCAGTAATAGTGGGGGCGAATGCCACCCGTGAAAATGGCGTTGCGGTTGTAGAGCAAATGATGCGCCGTGAGCGTGGCGCCCACAAAGCGATCGGCAGCCATCACATAATCAGCAGCGTCTTTGGTGGTGATGTGCTCAAACACAATTTTGAGTTCGGGAAAATCGCGGCGCAAAGGAATGAGCTGCGTGTCGATGAAGGCCGCTTCACGGTCAAACAAATCGATATCACTGCTGGTCACCTCACCGTGCACCAGCAACAACATGCCCACTTTTTGCATGGCTTCTAAGGTGGGGTAAATCTTTTTCAAATCGGTCACGCCTGCATCGCTGTTGGTGGTGGCACCCGCGGGATACAGTTTGCAAGCCACCACACCGGCCGCCTTGGCTTTGACAATTTCTTCGGGTGGCAAATTGTCGGTGAGGTACAAAGTCATGAGCGGTTCAAACGTCACGCCTTGTGGGACCGCTGCCAAAATGCGCGACTTATAGGCCAAAGCCAATTCAGCGGTGGTCACGGGCGGCTTGAGGTTCGGCATGATGATGGCGCGGCCAAATTGGGCAGCGGTATGCGGCACCACGGTTTGCAGGGCAGCGCCATCGCGCACATGCAAGTGCCAGTCATCAGGACGAGTGAGGGTGAGGGTTGAGGTCATGTGTTGCCAATCAAGATTTTTGCCATGCAGGGTCGAGCAAGGCCATCAGGTCTTGCTCTGCCAAGCTTTGTGAGCGCACCATGTCGCGGGTGTTGTGCAAAGACTGTAAGAGTTCCAACGCTTGCGAATAAAGTGCATCGCCCGCGGGTGTGAGACTCGTGGGGTAAGAACTGCGGTCAATCAATGCCGCACCGGCCCAAGCCTCCAGGGCTTGGATGCGTCTAGAAAACGCAGGTTGCGTGACGTGACGAAGCTGTGCCGACCGACTGAAACTGCGGGTTTCAGCCAAGCTCACAAAGTCTTCAAGCCACTTGGTTTCCATGCCCTTATTATCCCGCAGATGCCGGTGCTCAGGGCT
>JBDLWA010000018.1:0-24686 GCA_039804505.1 Pseudomonadota bacterium | reverse complement strand
CCTTGCTTGTACCAAGGCGATGAATTGGGCTTGCCCGAAGCGCAAGTGGCTTTTGAGGATTTGCAAGATCCTTATGGCATCACCATGTGGCCAGAATTCAAAGGTCGCGACGGCTGCCGTACACCCATGCCTTGGGATGGCAAAGCGGCCGACATGGGCTTTGGCAGTGGCGCTCAAAAACCATGGCTGCCTTTGACAGAAGCCTATCGCGCTTTGGCTGTGTCTGAACAAGAAAAAGACCCACAGTCCTTGCTCAACTTCTACCGTGATTTGCTGGCTTGGCGCAAAGGCCAAAGCGTGTTGTTGCACGGCGATCAAGCCTTGCTGCCCGCGCACAAGCAAGTGATGGCTTTTGTTCGCGAACACGAAGGCAAAAAAGTATTGTGCGCCTTCAATTTCAGCGACAGCGCAGCCACCATGGAGTTGCCTGCGACTTTCAAGTCCGCTTCGGTATTGCCTGTGCCCGGTTTGGGCGGCGGCAGTGTGGTGGGCGACAGCATTCAACTGGCCACCTACGGCGCTTTGCTGTTGGCCCTCTGATTTGTTAGCACTCTTGAACCTGCACTTTATTTGAACTGACATCGGAGACCAGCATGTCACGCATTGATTTCCAAAACGTTTGCAAGCGTTACTCACCTGAGTTGCCCTTGACGATCAACAACGCCAACCTCACCATTGAACAAGGTGAGTTTTGTGTGTTTGTGGGCCCCTCCGGTTGCGGTAAGTCCACCTTGCTGCGCATGGTGGCAGGCCTTGAAGACATTACGTCTGGCGACTTGCTGATTGAAGGTCAACGTGTGAACGACTTGCCACCGGCCAAACGCGGTGTGGCCATGGTGTTCCAAAGCTATGCGCTGTACCCACACATGACGGTGGGCGAGAACATGGCCTTTGGTCTGCGTGTGTTGGGTTCAAACAAAGCCGAGATTGATAAAAAGGTCAAAGCAGCGGCCGACATCTTGCAACTGACCCCCTTGCTCGATCGATTGCCCAAAGCTTTGTCGGGCGGCCAACGTCAACGTGTGGCCATTGGTCGCGCCATTGTGAAAGAGCCCAAACTGTTTTTGTTTGACGAACCTTTGTCCAACCTCGATGCCGCCTTGCGCGTACAAACACGATTGGAAATTGCCAAGCTGCACAAAGACATGAATTCGGCCAGCATGATTTACGTCACGCACGATCAAGTGGAAGCCATGACTTTGGCCAACAAAATTGTGTTGCTGCACACCGGCGATTTGATTCAACAACGTGGCAGTGTGGCGCAAGTGGGCTCGCCCATGAACTTGTACCACCGCCCTGTCAGCTTGTTTGTGGCCGAGTTCATTGGTTCACCCAAGATGAATTTGCTGCACGGCCATTTGGTCGATGCACAAGAAAGCTATGCCACCGTCAAAGTGGGCGACCAATTGATCAAATCGGCCGTGGATGCGCGCCACTTAAAAGCGGGCGAAAAAGTACAACTGGGCATTCGACCCGAGCACATTCCTTTGACGGCGCCGGGCGTTGGTACCAACGTGACTGGGCATTTGCAGCACATTGAGCGCTTGGGTGACTCGTCCTTGTTGTACGTGCAAATGGGCGAAGGCCAAGCCGTGACCACCGTCAAAGTAGAAGGCAGCGCCACCACCCATGCCGGCACGTCTCTCAACTTAAGCCTGATGCCCGACCAACTCCATTTGTTTGACAGTCAGGGCATGGCTTGTCATCGCACCGTTGATTTGCCACAGTAATGTCTTCCACCTCCTCCGATTGGCGCAGTAGCGTCGCCTATCAAATCTACCCTCGCTCTTTTGCGGACAGCAATGGTGATGGCATTGGCGACATCCCCGGGATTACGGCGCATTTAGATCATTTGCAAGCCTTGGGGATTGAGATTGTTTGGTTGTCGCCGGTGTACGACTCGCCCAATGACGACAATGGTTACGACATTCGCGACTATCGCAGCATCATGAAAGAGTTTGGCACCATGGCCGACTTTGATGCCATGTTGGCCGGTATGCGCCAGCGTGGTATTCGCTTGATGATGGACTTGGTGGTCAATCACACCTCCGATGAACACGCCTGGTTTCAACAAGCGCGCAGTTCACGCGACAACCCCTATCACGACTACTATATTTGGCGCGATCCCGTTGAAGGACGCGAGCCCACCAACTGGGAAGCGGCGTTCAATGGCTCGGCTTGGACCTTCAACGAAGCGACAGGTGAGTACTACCTGCACATGTTTTCGAAGAAGCAGCCCGACTTGAATTGGGAGAACCCCAAAGTGCGCCAAGAGGTGTATGACCTGATGCACTTCTGGCTGAAAAAAGGCGTCGGCGGTTTTCGCATGGATGTGATCAACATGATCTCCAAGCCTTGGCAGACAACAGCCAACGCGACACAAGCCAGCTTGCCAGACGCTCCCAAAGTTCAGGACGGGTTTTTGCAACCGGCTTTTGAAATGGTGACCCATGGTCCTCGTTTCATGAGCTTCATGCGCGAGATGCGCCGTGAAGTGTTGGATCACTACGATTGCATCACGGTGGGTGAAGCGCCTTGTGCCACGATTGCGCAAGCACAGGAAATCACACACCCTCAAACGGGCGCCCTCAACATGGTGTTTCAGTTCGAGCACATGGAAGTTGACAGTCAGCCGGGCAAAAGCAAATGGGACTTAAAGCCACTGCACTTGCCCGATTTGAAAGCCAGCTTAAGCCGTTGGCAAACGGGTTTGCAGGGTCAAGGCTGGAACAGTTTGTATTGGTGCAATCACGATCAGCCGCGGGCTGTGTCGCGCTTTGGCGATGAAGGTCCGTACCGTGTGCGCTCGGCCAAGTTGTTGGCCACGTGTCTGCACATGATGCAAGGCACGCCGTTCATTTACCAAGGCGAAGAACTGGGCATGACCAATGTCAAGTGGCCGCACATTGACCAGTACCAAGACATTGAAACGCGCAACATGTTTCAAGTGGCGGTGGTGCAAAAGAAGCAGCACCCCGAGCGCGTGATGCAATCGATTCATGCCAAGGGTCGCGACAATGCGCGCACGCCCATGCAATGGTCTTCAGCACCCCAAGCCGGCTTTACCACGGGCCAGCCTTGGCTGGCGGTTCACGACAACTACACCGAAGTGAATGCGGCGCAAGCCCGTGCCGATGACCACTCTATCTTTCATTACTACCGTGAATTGATTGCCTTGCGCAAAAAGTGGCCGGTGATGGTCTCGGGCAACTTTGAATTGCTCTTGCCCAAACATGCTGCCTTGTTTGCCTACACGCGCCGACTGGGCGATGTGTGCTTGTTGGTGCTGTGCAATTTCAGCAGCCAATTTCAGGGCCTCCCTTTGAAACAGCTGCCTGACTTTTCACAGGCGCAAGCTTTGATTGGCAACCTCCCGGTGGAAGAGTGGCCCTTGGCACCAGACACCCTGGCGGCCTGGGAAGCGCGCGTTTACGTCTTGGCTTGAATCTGGCCTGCATGACGCATGCGCGCGTGCGTAGCACGTGCATGCGGAATCCAACCGCGCGTGGTCCAGCGGTGCCACATCATCAAACCGCGAATCCATTCGTCCGCAGCGTAAGCAATCCAAACACCCGTCAAACCCCATCCCCAGTGCACCCCCATGAGCCAGCTACCGCCGGCTAAGACCACCGCCATGGAGCCTGCCCCCGCGTAGAAGGGGTAGCGCGAATCGCCTGTGGCGCGCAGTGCAGCAATCACAATCAAATTGAAAGTGCGACCTGTTTCAAGCAAGATGGACCACCACAACAGGCGTTGACCTTCTGCCAAAATTTGAGGGTCCTGTGTAAACCATCGCAGCAAATGGGCGCCTTGCCACGCCATCAACACGGCCACCACGGTGGTGATGGCAAAGCCGATGGTCTGGGCACGTTTCACCAAGACATGCGCGTCTCGCAATTTACGCGCGCCGACCAAATGGCCCACCACCATCTCAACGGCAATGCCAATGGCGGCGCCACTGATCAATATCCACATGTTGAACTGCAACACGTAAGCCTGTGTGGCCAGTGCATGCGTGCCCATCACACCAACGGCCGCCACGCTGACCATGAACGCAACTTCCCAAGACAAGTTTTCGGCGGCCCCTGGCAAACCGATGTGCAAGATGTGTTTCATTTGCACCCAGCGAATGCGCCAAAAATCTTCTGTCGCAGGATTGAGATTCAAGCGGCGGCGCCACAACACCCAATGCAAGTACATGCCCACACAACGGCTGACCACCAAGGCCACCGCAAAACCGGGCAGGCCAAAACCTTGCCATTCGGACAAGCCAGGGACGAAACTCATCCCAGGCATGCCATGCATCAAGGGCCATGCCAAGCTCACATGCACCGCATGCATGACCACCATGACCCACAAGGTTTCGCGTGTTTTTAAGTGTGCTCGCATGACGCTGGCCATACAAGCATTCCATGCATCTAGCAGCAAGGCCAAAGACAAAGCTTGCAACAGCGGCGTGGCCAGAATCAAAACATCGGCGGGGGCATTCAACAAACGCAGCAAAGGCGTGGCAAAGAACAAGGCCACCAAAGCCATGCTACCGCCCATCCAAGTACCCGCCGCAAGGGCCGCACGCGCTACGCGATCGGCCTCGTCGCGGTGTTGCGCGCCCAGGTTTTGGCTAACCACCACACCGATGCCCGCCCCCACCAAACGAAACACCATGAACAACAAACCAAACAAATGGTTGGTGAGGGCAAAGGCCCCCCCGGCTGCATCTGAGATGTGTGCGGCAAAGCTGGTGCCCAGCATGCCGACCGCCATGCCCACACCCAACTCAAAAAACAAGGGCGCGGCAATGGGCCCCAACTTCAACTTCATGGTTTGATCTCAACGCTTGCGCTGTCCATCCACAAAGGTTGATGGGGCAAGCCGCCGCCCATCTCTGAAGCGCCGCCCTCTATGGACAGCTTGCGATAGCCGCTGTCGTAGTCCCATGTGTTGACCCAAATTTTCAGACCCGTGAGGGACGGCAGATCGGCCAACAAGCTGGCGGGAAACTCAAATTGAAGCGTCTTCTCTTTTTCGTTCACCTGAATGCTGGCGGCTTGGGCCAAGGCCACACCCTCTGATTGCGACGTGGCACCTTGTGCTGCAAATAAAACATTGGACCAACCGTGCGCCCGCAAACGATAGTGCCAGTGCATGGCAGGCGGCAGTGTGTCTTGCTGCAAGGGCATGATTTGAAGTGACTGCGCCGCATTGGGCTTGCCAATGAACATGGTGAAGACCACATGGTCAAAGCCATTGGGCGGACTCCAAGCCCGGCTGATGTCGCCCATTTTGACTTTCACGCGAAGCGACTTGCCCGCGGTCCAAGCTTCAACCGATTCAATGTCAAACAGACCCGGCGTATAGGTGGGATCTTTGGGTGCGACATAAGTGCCTTGTGGGCCACGGTCATCGCCCCGCGCATCGGTGGCCTGAGCGCGAAGTTCCCAGGTTCTCTCAAGGCGTATGGTGCGAGGTGGGCTCACCGCCAACACCGCTTGCGTGCGTGTGTCGCGCACCATCAACAGCACACGATGGGTGGTTTGATCGGCCCACCGTGCGGTATCGACATCGACGCGCCCTGCGGCGCCCGCAACTTGAATGCGCTGTGCATTGTTCAAATCGCCATTGGTGACCCACAGCAGTTCAGCGTCTGGCTTGTTGCTTGCATTCGAGTCGCTGAAGCCTGGCCATGTCACGGCCACTGAAAAATCACCGCTGACTTGGCGCGGCATCTCTGCAGGCAAGGTGGGTGGATTGACGCTGAACTTGGCCACTGTTTGCGCAGCGCGAGGCTTTTGATCGCCGAGCCAGATCATGGTGCTGCGCGGTGCTAAGCGCAAATTCAACAAGGTTTTGGAAGGGTCTGCCGTGTTGACTTGAACATCGGTAGGCAATTTAAACTGCGCGCCCTCAACACCCCATACACCTTTCAAGGTGCTGAGTGGATTCACTTTTTTGTGGGTGTTTTTTGGCGCAGACTTCAAGCCCTGCAACACGTCCAAATTGTCGAGCAATACTTCATGCTCGGCCGTGTTGAAGACCACCCAAGCCGATTGCCCTTCATAGTCCATACGGTAAGCCAACACCCCTGCACCAGCGCTGTCTTCGCGCAACAAGGTGGGCACGCCTCTTGAGAACACACGGTTTTGTTTGCGCAGGGTGGTGATGCTTTTGAGGTAGGTGTAGAGCGGCGATTGCGTGTTGAAGTGGTCGCGACCTTCGGAGCCATGGCCTGCGGCAAACATCGACGCACGTTGTGCTTGAAAGCCTTGTTCAGTGCCGTAGTAAATGGTTGGAATGCCTGGCAGGGTCATGATCAAAGCCAAACTTTGACGGAGGCCCAAGTCGTTGCCACCCTTCAAATAGCGGTCAACATCATGGTTGTCAACGAAGCTGGGCATGCGATGGGGATCGCTGTGCACCTTCATGGTTTGGCGAATTCTTTCGGCCAATACGGCTGTGGGTCGGCCACGTGCCATCACTTCAGCCATGCTGCCGTACAAGGTGAAGTTCAACATGCCTTGCAGCACAGGTTTGCCTTGGGCGTCGCGCACATAGGCTTCTATTTTTGACATGGCCTGTGTATCGACCGAGTTGCCAGAATTGCCCGCATTACCAATGGCAAAGCCTTCACCAAATGTGAAGAAGTTGTGACGACCTGTTTGCTTGGCAACCCACTGCATGCCGGGCGACTGTTTGTCCTTGGCATATAAGAAATCTTGAATGGCCTCCGTGGGCACGTAGAAGGCCGTGTCCAAACGATACGCATCCACACCAACATTGCGAATCCAATAGGCATAACTGTCGCGCAAGGCTTTTCGCACCGTTGGATTTTCTGAATTCAGATCGTCCAAGCCGGCCATTTGAAAATTCAATTCTTGTTGCGGGTTGCTGTAGTCCACCACATCGGGGGTCCAGTGATAAATGCCCGCTTTGCGATGCTCGGGATTGCGCGGATCATTCATGTTGAAGGGCGCTTGAAGCGGCGCCTTCATGGGCGTTGAATGGGGGTTCAGCTCAAACCCATGCGCAGGATCCTCAGCACGCCAACTTTGATATTTGAAAAAATCGCCGGTGTGGTTCAGCACAATGTCTTGGACCAAATACATGCCTCTGCGGTGCAGGGCATCGGACAGTTGCTGATACTCCTTGAGGGTGCCAAAGTGCGGATCCATGCGTTTGAAGTCCGCTGCCCAATAGCCGTGATAGCCGCCATAGGTACCGTTCCACCATTGGTTTAAAACCGGTGGTGTGACCCACACCGAGGTGGCCCCCAAGCCCTGGATGTAATCCAAACGTTTCTTCACACCCGCGAGGTCGCCACCACTGAAGTGCGATGATTTTTGGGGGTTGTACTCGCCTGCGCCCTGATCGTTGTTGCTGGGGTTGCCATCCTCAAACCGGTCGGTCATGAGGAAGTAAATGATTTGGTCGCGCCAATCGGGCGATGGCACATGCAGCTTTAAGGCGGCACCCGCCCCCACAGAAGAGGACGCCCCAAAGCCAAAGGCCAGGCACAGCGACAAAGCTGTAGCTTTACTACGCGCGTAGGAAAAGAACATAGGATTTAAAGAGTCTCACTTTGGCACAAGATGTTTATTTTGCTTGATTATTTTGAAATTAGCCTAGGTATTCCCCTTGAAATCAAAGTAACAATGCGGTTACATTTCAACTGATTTGCAAGTAGTTACATTACAAAAACAACCCATCTCAAGGTTTTGCCAACGGCTTATCAAGCCTTTGAGACGGCTCATTTTTGCCATCGGAACCCATGATCGCCTTTGACTCTCCTCGCCTGATCGCTGACATTGGCGGCCTCTATGCCCGCTTTGTCATTGAGACCAGCTATGGCGAATTTGCGCAACAGCGCAGCCTGCGCTGCGCCGACTTTCCTAGTTTTGAGGCGGCCATGGCGGCCTACTTAGGCAGCTTGAAGACGGGTCCCGTCCTCCATGCCGCGGTGGCCATCGCCAACCCAGTGGACGGCGATCAAGTTCGAATGACCAATTACCACTGGCAGTTTTCCATTGAGGAAACCCGCGTCAATTTAGGGCTCGAGACCTTGGTGGTGGTCAACGACTTCACGGCATTGGCCATGGCTTTGCCCAGGCTGGCTGCACACGATTTCAGACAGGTGGGCAATGGCCATGCTGTAAAAAACAGTGTGATTGGTTTGCTGGGTTCCGGCTCCGGCTTGGGCGTGTCGGGCTTGATTCCTTCTGCCGATGGCTGGACTTCTTTGGGTTCAGAAGGGGGCCACACCAGCTTTGCCCCCGCCGATGCGCGAGAGTCTGCCGTTTTGCAATTTGCTTGGCGTCAATATGAGCATGTCTCTTTTGAGCGCTTGTTGTCAGGCCCCGGATTGGAGCTGACTTACTCGGCACTGGCTGAACTCCGACAAGTGACCGTTCAACCTTTGTCTGCGCCCGACATCACGCGAAAAGCCTTGGACGAAAACGATGCCTTGTGCGCCGAAACACTTGAAGTTTTCTGCAGCATGTTGGGCAGTGCCGCCAGCAATTTGGCGGTGACCTTGGGCGCCACAGGCGGCATCTACATTGGCGGCAGCATCGTGCCTCGGCTGGGTGAATTTTTTGATCGCTCTGGCTTTCGCAAGCGCTTTGAGCAAAAAGGCCGCTTCTCCAGTTACCTCAGCAACATTCCCACCTTTGTCATCACTGCGCCCGAGGCCACCTTTTTAGGGACTTCGGCCATCTTAGACACGCAAATGCGTTCATTGATGAGCACGCCGGGCTCAGCCATCTTGACGCAAATTAGACGTTCACGCGCAGAGCTGTCCCCTGCTGAACAAAGGGTGGCGGACTTGGTCTTGTCCAAACCTCGCTCGGTTTTGAGCGACCCCATTCATGACATTGCGTTGGCGGCTCAAGTGAGCCAGCCCACCGTGATTCGCTTTTGCCGCTCGGTGGGATGCAAAGGTTTGTCTGACTTCAAACTGCGACTGGCGTCTGGCTTGAGCATGTCGGTGCCCATCACGCATTCACAAGTGACGCACGACGACTCCATGCTGGAGTTGGGTGCCAAGGTTTTGGGCAACACCGCCAACGCCATCTTGCAATTGCGCAACGAACTTCAAAGAGAGTCCATCGACCGCGCCATTGGCTTGGTGGCTGAGGCACAGCGCGTTGAGCTGTTTGCATTGGGAAACTATGCCGCTGTGGCACAAGATGCACAGACCAAGTTTTTAAGATTGGGCTTGCCCTGCGGTGCACACACCGAGCCGCATCTGCAAGACCTGACCGCGGCCACCATTCAACCTGGCACCGTGGCCATCATCATCAGCAGCGGCGGTAAATTGCCAGAGCTCATGGCCCTGCAAGAAAAAATTCATGCGCGGGGCGCCAAGTTGATTGCCATCACCGCCAACCAATCCCCCTTGGCTCGCAAAGCCGACATTGCCTTGGTCGCGGAGCACAACGAAAACGTAGTCACCCACTTGCCCATGGTCAGCCGCGTTTTGCATTTGCTCTTGATCGACATTCTGATTGTGGGCCTTGAAATGCGTGACTCGGTGCACAGTCAAACCGCTACAGCACTCAACGACACCGAGGTAGGCGGCGCCTTGATTCAAGGTGTGAGGACATCAACCCCACTCAAGCCCTACATATCGCATAGCCAGTAAACTATCCAAACCCACTCAATTTAGGGATTACCCTTATGTAATTTTTCTACCGATTACTTGCTTCGACTTGTAACTTAATTACAATTCCGACCCATCGAGAAAGAAACTCGTTATTTGTTTGCCGGCATTGGCCGGCATCCACCCCACCCGAGAAGGAGTACTTGCTACATGATTGATTACGCCAGCCGGCAGCGAACACCCCGCAAACACGTTGTGGGATTGACCGTTGTGGTGGTGTTGCACGGGTTGCTGTTTTGGGCCATCAACTCCGGACTTGCGCGCAAGTTCGTGAAGGTCATCAAAGGACCGGTTGAGGCTGTTCTCTTGGAAGAGACCAAACCAGACATTCCGCCACCCCCACCACCTCCGCCGCCCAAGAATTTACCGCCTCCACCCCCTGCTTATGTGCCTCCCGTGGACATTCAGGTGGCAGCGCCTACGCCGGTGAACGCCATTGCGGCCGTGTCCAACACGCCTCAGCCTGTGGCCCCGCCTTCGCCTTTGCCCGTGCAGAGCAACCCAGCCCCAGCCGCGCCAGTGGTCACGGCTGCGGTGATCAGCGCGGCCAGCTGCGAGAAGCCCGAGTACCCCAGCGCCTCTAAGCGTTTGGAAGAAGAGGGCACCGTGCAGCTTAAGTTCTTGGTGGGCGCAGACGGCAAGGTGATTGAATCTGCCGTTGAGAAGTCTTCGGGCTTTAGACGTTTGGACGAAGCGGCGCGTGCCGGCTTGTCTAAATGCCAGTTCAAGCCCGGCACCGTGGACGGCAAGCCTCAGCAAAGCTGGGCGAGCATGAAATACACATGGCGTTTGGAATAAGAAGCGTCGCAAAGCGCTTTTATTGCATCTCGCCGAACAAACAACATTTTGTTGAACCTCTTTAAATTTAATTGAATACGTTTCACAGGAGTCTTTCCATGATCAAACAACTCAAAACTCTCGTTCTGGCTATCGGCTTGGTAGCCGGCCTTGGTTTGGCCAGCACCAGCTTTGCGGCCAAGCCCAAAGAAGCTGCACCTACCGCCGCTCCAGCTGCTGCTGCGCCTGCACCAGAAGCCCCTGCTGCACCCGCTGCCTCTGAAGCGCCAGCCGCTGCCGTGGCGGCTCCCGCTGCAGCACCTTCTGCACACGAAGAGAATCCTTATGGCTTGGGCGCTTTGTGGGCCCAAGGCGACATCGTGGCCAAGGGCACTTTGCTGATCTTGGTGCTGATGTCCATGGGTTCTTGGTATGTGATCATCACCAAGTTCTTTGAGCAATCCAAGGCCGCTAAGTTTGCAACGGAAGCCAAAGACAACTTCTGGTCTGCTTCTTCTTTGCGTCAAGGCGCAGATGGCTTGGCCGAAGACAGCCCTTTCCGCTTCATTGCAGAAAAAGGCCTTGAGAGCGCCAACAAGCACACCGGCCTCTTGGGCGCTGTGGACTTCAACACCTGGACCACACAAAGCATTCAGCGCGCCATTGGCAACGTTCAAAGCCGCATGCAAGACGGCTTGGCTGTGTTGGCCACTGTGGGCTCCACATCACCCTTCGTCGGTTTGTTCGGTACCGTTTGGGGTATCTACAACGCATTGGTGAAGATTGGTATGTCTGGCCAAGCGTCCATTGACAAAGTGGCCGGCCCCGTGGGCGAGTCCTTGATCATGACGGCCATTGGTTTGGCCGTGGCTGTGCCTGCTGTGCTCGGTTACAACTGGTTGGTGCGCCGTAACAAGGCTGTGATGGAAGACGTGAACGCGTTTGGTTCTGACCTGCACTCTGTGTTGCTGGCTTCTAGCAACAAGTAATTGCAACAAGTCATTGAAAGCTTGCTAGGTTAGTCAAACCTCCATTTGCCTAACCTCAACTTACTCAACCTCAAAATACTGAGAGGCCAATCATGGCAATGAACGTAGGATCAGAAGGCGATGACGAGATCATGAGCCAGATCAACACCACGCCCTTGGTGGACGTGATGTTGGTTTTGCTGATCATCTTCTTGATCACGATTCCTGTGGTGACAACGTCCATCAAGGTGGACTTGCCCAAAGAGAAGAACATCGTGCGCGAGACCAAGCCCGAGAACGTGATTATTTCTGTGGACGTGAAGGGCAAGATCTTCTTGTATGACACGCCCATTAAAAACTCAGACGACTTGCTCCAGCGCATGAAGAAGTTTGCAGTCATGAAACCCCAGCCTGAAGTTCAGATTCGGGGCGATGGCAAGAGCGACTTTGAGTCGGTGGGCCGAGTGATGTATGCGGTGCAGCGCGCCGGCATCACCAAGGTCGGGTTCATCACTGAGCCGCAATAAAGGAAGAAGATCATGGGAATGAACGTAGGCTCAGGCTCGGGCAGTGACGAGCCAGAAGTGATGATGGAGATCAACACCACGCCATTGATTGACGTGATGTTGGTGCTCTTGATCATGTTGATCATCACCATCCCCGCGCAGTTGCACTCGGTGAACTTGGACATGCCAGTCTCCACACCGCCCACCAAAAAGGTGGAACCTGTGGTGATCAAGATTGATGTGGACGCCAGCAGCGTGATCAATTGGAACGGCAGACCCATTGCGGGCCGTGCTGACTTGGAAGCCAAGTTGGTGGAAGCGTCTGCGATGCAGCCGCAACCGGAGTTGCACATTCGCTCGCATGCCAAGGCCAAGTACGAGTCTGTGGCTTTGGTGATGGCCAGTGCGCAGCGCCTAGGCTTGAACAAGCTGGGCATTGTGGGCTCTGAGCAGTTTGTAAATTAATCAGAAGTTTTGATTTGTGACTGATACGTTTCCGCGATTACTGGGAGATGTGGGCGGTACCAACGCCCGGTTCGGATGGCAGGCTAGCGCTGACAGCGCCATTGAGCATGTTTTGGTGTTGCCTTGTGCAGCCCACGAAACATTGGAAGCGGCCATCCGCACCTATCTAAGCTTGAAGCAATTGCCCATGCCGCGCGCTTGCGCTTTGGGCATTGCCAACCCCATCACGGGGGATGTGATCCGAATGACCAATCACCACTGGTCGTTCTCTATTTCCGAAATGCAGCACAGCTTAGCTTTGCCGCGCTTGAATGTCATCAACGACTTCACCGCATTGGCCCTCGCCTTGCCCTCAATTCCTGCCACTCATTTGGTTCAGGTAGGCGGTGTTGCAGAACCCATTCACGGCCCTAAAGCCTTGATGGGTCCGGGCACCGGCCTAGGTGTTTCTGGCCTCATCCCCACGGATCACAACGACCATTGGGTGGCTATTGCAGGCGAAGGCGGACACACCACCTTGGCTGCGCAAACCGACACCGAATACCGTGTCATTGAACTGATTCGTCAGCGCTATGGGCACGTGTCTGCTGAACGCGTATTGTCTGGCCCCGGCTTGGTGGATTTGTATTTGGCTTTGCGTCAATTGCAAAAACAAGCACCCGTCGATGTGGCGGGGGCTGCAGAAATTACAGCTTGGGCACTGCAAGGCAAAGATCCTTTGGCCCAACAGTGCATTGAGATGTTTGCAGGCTTCTTGGGCTCTGTGGCCGGCGACTTGGCTTTGACACTTGGCGCACGCGGCGGTGTTTACATTGGCGGTGGCATTGTGCCCCGTTGGCTGGGCTGGTTTGAAACTTCCAACTTCAGAGACCGCTTTGAAGCTAAGGGCCGATTCAAGGCTTACCTCAAAGACATCCCCGTTTGGGTGATCAACGCGTCTGAGTCGCCCGCCTTGATGGGTGCTTCACGTTCCTTGAACTGAAAAATTTATTCAGACGTTGACTGAAAATTCATTCTGACTTTTCGCAGACGAAAAAAAACCGCGCCTGTCATAGACGGCGCGGTTTTTTGTTGACGCAAGATTAGTCGGCGTAGACGCCAGCTGCCTTGATGATGGGGCTCCACTTGGCAATTTCTGCGGCCACAAATTTCTTGTGCTCAGCAGGCTCCACGCGCTTGTCTGTCACGACAACAGCGCCCAAGCCTTCTTGCTTCTTAATGAACTCGGGATCTTTGAGGGCTACTTTGAGCGCTGCATTGATCTTGGCCAGCACGTCGGCAGGGGTGCCTTTAGGCGCATACAAGCCGTGCCAAATGGTGACTTCAAAACCCTTGAGGCCAGCCTCTTGCATGGTGGGCAAATCTT
This sequence comes from Pseudomonadota bacterium, assembly GCA_039804505.1. Taxonomy (GTDB): domain Bacteria; phylum Pseudomonadota; class Gammaproteobacteria; order Burkholderiales; family Burkholderiaceae_C; genus Limnohabitans_A. The sequence continues at coordinate 10,949 of JBDLWA010000018.1, read as the reverse complement.
TGAGGGCTGGCGTTGTCAAATGCTTGGCCGTGGTGACCGCAAAGGCTTTGACTTTTTTGCCTTCGATTTGGCTGGTGGTGTTGGTGGTTTGATCGCACATCAAATCAATTTGGCCCCCCATCAAATCGGTCATGGCGGGTGCTGTGCCTTTGTAAGGCACGGTGGTCATGTCGACCTGCACCGCGTTTTGGTACAACAAGCCGCACAGGTGTGACGCCGAACCCACACCCGCATTGCCCAAATTGATTTTGCCTTTGTTGGCTGTTACCCAAGCGCTCAACTCTTTGAAGTTGTTGGCAGGCAAGCTGGGCTTGCCAATGAGTGTCATGGGCACGTCGTTGATCATGCCCACGTATTCAAAGTCACTGTCGACTTTGAAAGGAATGTTGCGAACCAAGGTGGGCATGGTGGCCATACCGATGTGATGCAAGAGCAAAGTGTGACCATCGGGTGCAGCCTTGGCAACTTTGTTGGCACCAATGGAGCCGCCAGCGCCAGCAGCGTTGTCGACCAAAATCACAGCGCCACCCATGGGCGCGCGCATGGCTTCTGCCAAATCACGGGCAACACGGTCTGTGGGACCGCCAGCTGCAAAGGGCACCACAAAAGTGATGGGCTTGGTGCCTGGGAAATTTTGGGCTTGAGCAACCAGCGAGAGGGCTGCGGTCGCCAAAATGAGCATGCGTTTCATCTAAAACTCCTTATCTAGAACCTTTAGTTTAGACGGCTCTCAGCACCATAGACCCCCGCGTAAACACTTACACCCAAAAACGAAAAGGTCTTCATTCCGGGAAGAATGAAGACCTTTGGAGTCAAATCAACGTCAAAGACCTGCCGGTCATTGGTAGCTGCGCGCATCCTCAATGACTTTGCCATCATTGGCCAAAGCACCTGGTGCCACCAGCAGCACTTCGCTGCGAAGCTTGGTGATGTCGCGAATGGCTTCTGCAATTTGGGACTTGAGTTCAGCTTCGGCAGTGCCTGCAGCTTGCGTTTCGACATGCAAGGTCATGCTGTCATTGGCCATTTCGCCTTGCACCACCAGACGTGCCTTGAGGGCCGCGGGAAAACGCTTGACCACTTCCGCCACTTGACCGGGGTGCACAAACATGCCGCGCACTTTGGTGGTTTGATCGGCGCGGCCCATCCAGCCTTTGATGCGCTGGTTGGTGCGGCCTGTGGGGCAAGGGCCACTCAAAATGGCCGACAAATCGCCAGTGCCAAAACGAATCAAGGGATAGTCAGGGTTGAGGCTGGTGATGACCAACTCGCCCACTTCCCCTTCAGGCACGGGATCGCCGGTGCCGGGGCGAACGATTTCAACGATCACACCTTCGTCCACAATCAAACCTTGGCGGGCACTGGTTTCATAGGCAATCAAACCGACATCGGCCGTGGCGTAGCACTGATACGCGTTGACGCCGCGCTCGGTCATCCAATCGCGCAGGCTAGGCGGAAAGGCTTCGCCCGAGACCAAGGCTTTTTTCACTGAGGTCAGAGGCACGCCCATTTCGGTGGCTTTCTCAATGATGATTTTCAAAAAGCTAGGGGTGCCAATGTAGCCTGCTGGCTGCAACTCGGCCATGGCTTGAACTTGTTGCTCAGTTTGGCCAATGCCGCCTGGGAAAACCGTACAGCCTAAAGCGTGCGCACCCGACTCCATCATGGAGCCCGCAGGTGTGAAGTGATAGCTGAAACAGTTGTGAATCAATTCTCCCGATTTGAAACCAGCCGCAGCAATGGCGCGTGCCATGCGCCAGTAATCGGTGCGTGCGCCTTCGGGTTCGTAAATGGGGCCTGGGCTAGAAAACACGCGCGGCATGTTCTTGCCAAACGTGATGGCACTGAAGCCACCAAACACACTACTGCCAGCAGCACGTGAGGCTTTTTGTTTTTCTAGCAGCTCGTACTTGCGAACCACTGGCAATTTGGCCAACGCTGTACGCGAGGTGATCTCTGCGGCATTGATGCCCTTCAAGGCATCGGCAAACGCCGGTGTGTTTTTTTGTGCATGCGCAATCTGTGCGGGCAAAGCCGCTAAGAGTGCAGCTTCTCGTTCGGCAGGGGCGCGTTTTTCCAATGCATCCAGATGCGTATTCATAAAAATCCTTTGAATGTGTTTGGAAAAATTAAGCCAACCAGCGCTTGCGGCGTTTGTAGCTCTTCACATCTTTGAAGCTCTTGCGTTCCCCGCCGCCCATGCCGAGGTAAAACTCTTTGACGTCTTCATTGCTGGCCAAGTCTTTGGCGGCGCCGTCCATCACAATGCGGCCGCTTTCCATGATGTAGCCATAGTCTGAATATTTCAGCGCCATGTTGGTGTTTTGCTCAGCCAACAAGAAGGTCACTTTTTCTTTGGTGTTCAAGTCGCGAACAATGTTGAACACTTCTTCCACAATTTGTGGCGCCAAGCCCATGGAGGGTTCATCGAGCAACACCATGCTGGGGTTGGTCATGATGGCACGGCCAATGGCGCACATTTGTTGTTCGCCACCTGAGGTGTAAGCCGCTTGTGATGTGCGGCGTGTTTTGAGTCGCGGAAAATAGTTGTAGACCTTTTCCAAATTGGCCGCTATTTCACCTTTGTCTTTGCGGGTGTAAGAGCCGGTGAGCAAATTCTCTTCGATGGTTAAGTGCGCAAAGCAATGACGGCCTTCCATGACCTGCACCACGCCGCGCTGCACCAAATCGGCAGGTGACAAGTTTTCGATGCGCTCGCCACGAAGTTCAATCGAACCCTTAGTGACCGCACCGCGTTCGCCTTGCAACAAATTAGACACGGCACGCAAAGTGGTGGTCTTGCCAGCACCATTGCCACCGAGCAAAGCCACGATGCTGCCTTCTGGCACTTGCAAAGACACGCCCTTTAAAACCAAGATGACGTGGTTGTAAATGACTTCAATGCCGTTGACGTTGAGAACAATATTTTTAGCGTCCATGATGACCCTGCTCAATGAATTTGAAACTCCACCTCAAACCTGCACGCAGGTCTGAAGAAGAGGGGCGGCATTTGGACATGCCACCCGCTCATGCATCAGATTAAGACTGGCAATCCGCTGGTGTGCGGCGTGTCAGTTTTTTCTCTGCAGCGTACTTGTCAGCAAATTGCTTCACGAGCGGCTTGATGATGGTGGTGTCGGCTTCAATCCAGTCAGACACGTAGTTCCACTTTTTGCCATCCCATGTGTGCAAACGTGCCGTACGTGAACCTTCGTGGTCGAGGCAAGATGTGCTGAGCGGCTTCATGACAGAGTCAAGGCCCAACTTCTTCAGCGCTTTGTCGTCCATGTTCAGGTTTTCCAGACCCCAACGGATTTGGTCGCCATTCATCACTTTGCCTTTGCCGAAACGGTCTTGTGCAGCGCGAACGCCTTCAACCGCCAAAGCAGCACTCACCAAACCACGGTTGTACAAAGTGGTGTTCACTTCGTCTGCGGGGCCAGTGCCTTGCTTCTTGCCGTGCACGTGCTTTTGGATGTCTTCAATTACTTTGCCGCCAGGGCCTGTGGCGACCAAGCCGGTGTAGCCTTTGGCGGCTTCGCCCACGTCTTTCACGTCGGGTTCAGCAGCGGACCACCACACGCCGAACATCTTCTCGCGGGGATAGCCTGTGGCCACAGCTTCTTTCAAAGCAGCAGAGTTCATCACACCCCAACCCCAGAGCAACACGTAGTCAGGACGTGCTTGGCGAACTTGCAACCAGGTGGCTTTTTGCTCAACGCCAGGTGCTGTCACGGGCAAGAGTTGCAAGTCATAGCCTTGCATCTTGGCGCGCTCTTGCAACAAGGGGATAGGCTCTTTGCCGTAAGGGCTGTCGTGATACACCAAAGCAATCTTCTTACCCTTCAGGTTACCGTTTTCTTTCTTGGTAATGAATTGCATGATGATGTCGGCGCCAGACCAGTATGTGCCTTGCAAGGGGAAGTTCCACTTGAACACACCACCGTCGCTAGACTCTGAACGACCGTAGCCGCCGGTGATCAAGGGGTTTTTGTCTGTCGGTGCTTTTTCTGTCAAAGCGAACGTAATGCCGGTCGACAAAGGCTGGAAGATGCCGCCTTGTGCTTTGCCCTTCAGGCGCTCGTAGCACTCCACGCCGCGGTCTGTGGCGTAGGCGGTGTCGCACTCTTCAAACGTAATTTTCACGCCGTTGATACCGCCGTCACGGGCGTTGATCAACTTGAGGTAGTCGGCATAGCCGTTGGCCCATGGCACACCGTTAGGGGCATAAGCACCTGTACGGTAAGGCAACACGGGGAAGAATTGTTCTTTGGCTTGCGCATAGGCAGCAGTGCTGACCAACGCGCTGGAGGCAGCCGCAGCCACCACCGATGCAGCGAGAACGAGTTGACGAAGCTTCATGGTTTTGTCTCCTGTTGAAAATTTAAAAGTAGCGGTGAAAAATAGTTGAACGAAAAATCAGTGAGGGAAAGGCCAGACACGCATTTTTTGCTTGCCCACACTCCACAATTTGGCCAAACCATGGGGCTCCACAATGAGGAACCACACAATCAATGCACCAAAAATAATTTGCTCAGCGTGCGTCAAAGCCGCTGTGCTCACTTGAACACCCACCAGCGAACCCAAAACGGGCAAGATCAAGTTGATGGCGATTGGCAGAACCACGATGAACCCTGCGCCAAAGAAGCTGCCCATGATGGAGCCCATGCCGCCCAAGATCACCATGAACAACAATTGGAAAGAACGATCGACAGAAAACGCTGCAGGCTCCCAAGAGCCCAAGTGAACGAAGGCCCACAACGCACCCGCCACACCCACAATGAAAGAGCTGACCGCAAAGGCGCTGAGCTTGGCGTACATCGGTCGAATACCGATCACCGCAGCCGCCACGTCCATGTCACGAATGGCCATCCATTCACGGCCAATGGCACCGCGCACCAAGTTTTTAGCGAGCAAACCAAACACCACCAAAACGCTCAAGCAAAAAATGTATTTTTGATAGGGGGTGACGATGTCAAAACCAAATGCGGTGAGATTGGCCACGGATGCCGTACCCGATGCGGAATCATTGGTAAACCATTTGATGCGCAAGAATGCCCAATCGCAAAAGAACTGCGCAGCCAATGTGGCCACAGACAAATACAAGCCCTTCACACGCAAGCTGGGAATGCCAAAAAAGATACCCACCAGCGTGGCAAAGAAGCCGCCCACCAACAGTGCTGCGATCAAGGGAATGCCCTCGAGTCGAACCCAGCAGTTGAACGCCGCATAAGCCCCCACCGCCATGAAGGCGCCAGAACCCAAAGAGATTTGTCCGCAATAACCGACCAAGATGTTCACGCCCAAAGCGGCGAGCGACAAAATTAGGAAGGGAATCAGAATGGCGCGCATCATGTATTCGTCAGCCATGAATGGCACGGCTAAAAATGCGAACGCAATGATGAGCAACACACCCCAACGGTCTTGCGCGATGGGAAAAATTTGTTGGTCAGCTTTGTAGCTGGTTTTGAATTGGCCGTTTTCTCTGTAAAACATAAATTCTTTCTGCGATCGTGAATGTTCGGTGTTGGCGTTTGTATTTGTGAATTTTTTTAAACGCGATCGATGATCTTTTCACCGAACAAACCTTGAGGACGAACCAACAAGAAACCCAAGGCCAGCACATAGGCAAACCAGATTTCAATGCCGCCGCCCACATAAGGGCCCAAGAAAACTTCTGACAATTTCTCGCCCACACCGATGATGAGGCCACCAATGATGGCGCCAGGCACCGATGTCAAGCCGCCCAAAATCACCACGGGCAAAGCACGCAAAGCCACCGTTGACAAGGAGAACTGCACGCCCAATTTGGAGCCCCAAATCATGCCGGCCACCAAGGCCACAATACCGGCCACACACCACACAATGACCCAAATACGGTTCAAAGGAATGCCAATAGACTGTGCTGCTTGGTGGTCATCCGCCACCGCACGCAAGGCGCGGCCTGTGGTGGTTTTCTGGAAAAAGACGCTCAGGCCAGCCACCAAGATGGCAGCAATGGCGGCTGCCACCATGTCTTCTTGGTTGATCATGATGCCGCCTTCAAAGGCTTTTTCGAAAGCCATCAAAGGTTCTTTGGGCATGCCAATGTCAATCTTGTAAATGTCACTGCCGAAAATAGTTTGGCCCACACCGTCCAAGAAATAAGTGATGCCCAAGGTGGCCATCAACAGGGTGGTGCCCTCTTGGTTGACCAGATGGCGCAAGACCAAATATTCAATGACCCACGCCACAATGAACATGACGCCGGCGGCCAATACAAAGGCCATGAGGTTGGCTGCCACAGGGCTGGTGATGCCCAAGTAAGCAGGAATCCACTCGGCAAAACGCGCCATGGCCAAGGCTGCAAACAGCACCATCGCACCTTGCGCAAAGTTAAACACGCCTGAAGCTTTGTAAATCAGCACGAAGCCCAAGGCCACCAAGGAATACAACATGCCGGCCATCAGGCCGCCAATCAAGGTTTCAAGAAAAAATCCCATTTTGCGGTCCTTGTGCTTAGTGTGAAGTGCCCAAATAGGCGCTGATCACTTCTTCGTTGTTGCGAACTTCTTCGGGCGTGCCGTCGCCAATTTTTTTGCCGTAGTCGAGCACCACCACGCGGTCGGAGATGTCCATCACCACGCCCATGTCGTGTTCGATCAAGACGATGGTGCAACCAAACTCGTCGTTGACGTCCAAGATGAAACGACACATGTCTTGTTTTTCTTCGACGTTCATGCCGGCCATGGGCTCGTCGAGCAACAGCACTTGGGGCTCCATGGCCAAGGCGCGACCCAAGTCCACACGCTTTTGCAAACCGTAGGGCAATTGGCCCACAGGCGTTTTGCGGAAGGCTTGGATTTCCAAAAAGTCGATGATCTCTTCCACGCGCTCGCGGTGTTTGATTTCTTCGTTTTCGGCAGGGCCAATGCGCAGGGCTTGCATCAAGATGTTGCTCTTCATGCGCAAGTTGCGACCGGTCATGATGTTGTCGATCACGCTCATGCCTTTGAACAAAGCCAAGTTTTGGAAAGTACGGGCCACGCCCATTTCGGCCACTTGGCGGCTGTTCATGTGGTCAAAGGTTTGACCGCGGAACGTAATGCTGCCTTCTTGCGGTGTGTACACACCATTGATGCAGTTCAGCATGGAGCTTTTGCCAGCGCCGTTGGGGCCAATGATGGCGCGAATTTCGTGTTCTTTCACATTGAAAGAAATGTCGGTGAGCGCCTTCACGCCACCAAATCGCAAGCTGATGTTTTGGACGTCTAGGATCACGTCGCCAATGTGTTTAGTCATGCTGCAGCCTTCACGGGCACAAATGTTTTGGCATCAGAAATTTTGAGGGTGGCACTGACACTGCCAGTGCGACCATCTTCAAACTTCACAACGGTTTCGATGAACTGCGTGGTCAAACCACCATACAGCGCATCCACCAAAGGCTGGTATTTCTCGGCAATGAAGCCACGACGCACTTTGTTGGTTCGTGTCAGCTCGCCATCGTCGGCATCGAGTTCTTTGTGCAAGACCAAGAAGCGGCTGACTTGGCTGCCGGCCAACAAGGTGTCTTCGGCCAAGTCGGCATTGACTTGCTCGACGCAATCACGAATGAGTTCGTAAACCTCAGGCTTCTGTGCCAAGTCGGTGTAACCGGCGTAGGGCAAGTTGCGGCGCTCGGCCCAGTTGCCCACCGCATCAAAATCAATGTTGATCATGACGCACACTTTTTCACGCTGGTCGCCATAAGCCACCACTTCTTTGATGTGCGGGAAGAACTTGAGTTTGTTCTCAACGTACTTGGGTGCAAACATGGCGCCATCGTTGCTGCCGCCTTTGATGCGGCCCACGTCTTTCACGCGGTCAATGATCTTCAAGTGGCCATGGCTGTCTAAGAAGCCCGCATCGCTGGTGTGGTACCAGCCGTCGGCGGTCAAGACTTCGGCTGTGGCTGTTGGGTTTTTGTAATAGCCTTTGAGCAATCCGGGTGACTTGACCAAGATCTCACCGTTGTCGGCCACTTTGATTTCTACGCCGCGGCAAGGCACGCCCACGGTGTCGGCACGCGCTTGGTTGTCGGGTTGCAAGCACACAAACACGGCGGTTTCTGTGGAACCGTACAACTGCTTCAAGTTGACGCCAATGGAGCGATAGAACGTGAACAAATCGGGGCCAATGGCTTCACCGGCGGTGTAAGCCACACGCACACGGCTAAAGCCAATGTTGTTGCGCAAGGGGCCGTACACCAACAAGTTGCCCAGGCCGTACAAGAGGCTGTTGAACAAGCCAATGGATTCGCCGTCCATGCGCTTGGGACCCACACGCTTGGCCAAATCCATGAAGTATTTGTACAGGCCGCGCTTGAGGGCACTGGCATCTTCCATGCGAATGCTGACGCTGGTCAGCATGCCTTCAAACACGCGGGGGGGTGCGAAGTAATACGTGGGGCCAATCTCTTTCAAGTCGATGGTGACAGTGGCCGCAGATTCGGGGCAGTTCACCACATAACCCGCCACCAACCACTGTGCGTAGCTGAAAATATTTTGGCCAATCCAAGCGGGTGGCAAATAAGCCAGCACGTCTTCGTTGGACGTGAGGTGATCGAACTCCGCCCCTGCTTGCGCACGGTCAATCAACGTACCGTGTGTGTGGACCACACCTTTGGGATTGCCTGTGGTGCCGGATGTGAAGAACATGGCGGCCACGTCTTCTTTGGTGCCCAAGGCCACTTGTTCTTTGTAAAAGTTGGGGTGCTGTTTAGAAAAAACCTCGCCAGCCGCCAACAGTTCATCAACAGAGCCCAAACCTGGCTCGTCGTACTTGCGCAAACCACGGGGGTCGTCGTAATAAATGTGCGACAGGGCAGCGTAGGACTCGCGAACTTCCAACATTTTGTCGACCTGCTCTTGGTCTTCCACCACGCACAAACGCACTTCCGCGTTGGTCATGGGGAACACGCATTCTGCGGCGACGGCATCCTGATAAAGCGGTACGGGAATGGCACCCAAGGATTGCGCGGCCAGCATGGTGGCGTAAAGGCGAGGACGATTCGAGCCCACCACAATCATGTGCTCACCGCGCTGCAAGCCCGCTTGGTGCAAGCCGCAAGCCATGTGCATCACCATGGTGGCCATGTCTTGCCAGCTGATGGTTTGCCAAATGCCATATTCTTTTTCACGCATGGCCGGCGCATTGGGGCGCTGGGCAGCATGTGCCAAAAGCAATTGAGGAAAGGTCGTCTGCATACGGGTCCTGGTTGGGTCACCGTCTCGTCCAAAAAGAAGAGACTTGTTGATTACTTAGACCGGATGCTAGACTTTCATTTGACGCCAAGTTGTCGTTTCGACGACAATCTACGACCACACCCACTAGGATTTTCCCTAGGATTTTCAACGTCTTACATGAAGATGACATGAAATCTGATCTGTATCAAAGAAGGCGTCCTCCGACCGACGAGGAATTGGCCAACATTCCTTGGTTGCCCTTGCTCCTCCCAAAGGAACGCGAGCGTGCCATCAATGCCTTGCGCGTGGGCGATGCAGAAAAAGGGGACTTTGTATGCCGTGTCGGACGCCCCGTCACTTATTGGTTTGGAACCGTCTCTGGCCTTTTAAAGATGAGCAGCGACAACGAGGATGGGCAGACCATGACCTTTACAGGCGTGCCGCCCGGCGGCTGGTTTGGCGAAGGGACGGCCTTAAAACGAGAGGTCTACCGCTACAACATTCAAGCCTTGCGCACCAGCGTGGTGGCGGGCTTGCCGCTAGAAACTTTCCATTGGCTCATCGACAACTCACTGGGGTTCAATCGCTTTGTGATGAACCAATTGAACGAGCGCTTGGCCCAATTCATTGCGGCCCGTGAGTTTGATCGCCTGAACAATCCCGACTTGCGCGTGGCACGCAACTTGGCCGCCTTGTTCAACCCTGTGTTGTTTTCGGGGGTGGGCGATTTGCTGCGCATCACGCAGCAAGAACTGGCTTACTTGGTGGGTTTGTCCAGACAGCGCGTGAACGAGGCTTTAATCCACTTGCAAGAAGAAGAGTTGATACGCGTGGAATATGGCGGATTGCGAATTTTGGACCTGCAAGGCCTTCGCACCCGCATGATTGACCGTAGAAACGGGGACAATCAGTCCAAAGAAAAAGCCTTATGAACCAGCCTCCCGCCAAACCCACCTTTACCCGCGCACCTCGGCCAGCCAACGCTGTGTCTGCCGCACACCCCAATGCCGCAGGCGCCACCACCGTGCGCTTGAACAAACGCATGGCAGAACTGGGACTGTGCTCGCGGCGCGAAGCCGACGCTTGGATTGAGCAAGGCTGGGTGCTAGTGAACGGCAAAGTCGCTGAGATGGGCATGCAAGTGGGGTCGGCCGATCGCATCACGGTAGAGCGGGCCGCCCAAGAACACCAAGAACAACAGGTGACGGTGTTGCTGCACAAGCCCATGGGCTATGTGAGTGGTCAAGCTGAGGATGGTCACGAACCCGCCATGGTGCTGTTTCAAGCACGCAATCAGTGGTCTGGTGACACCACGCGCATTCGTTTCAGTCCTGCCCAATTCAAAGGGCTTGCACCGGCAGGTCGCTTGGACATTGATTCGGTGGGCTTGCTGGTGATGACGCAAGATGGCCGTGTGGCCCGCCAACTCATTGGCGAAGACTCGGACATGGAGAAAGAATATTTGGTGCGTGTCACTTGCGCCGGTCCACAAGGCGACATTGCGGTCAATGTACAAGCGCATTTTCCGGCGGCACAAATGCAAAGGCTGCGCCATGGTTTGAGCTTGGATGGCAAGCCCTTGAAGCCTGCACAAGTGGAATGGCAAAACCCCGAACAACTTCGCTTTGTGTTGAAAGAAGGCAAGAAGCGACAAATTCGCCGCATGTGTGAACAGGTGGGTCTGAAGGTGGTGGGCCTGAAACGCATTCGTATGGGCCGCGTGAACTTGGGCGCTTTGCCTGTGGG
>JBDLWA010000017.1:0-11504 GCA_039804505.1 Pseudomonadota bacterium | reverse complement strand
GGCACCAAAAAAGAAAGCAAAGCCCAGCCCAAGGTGCAATCGAAGACAACAAAGGCCAGCACCGCAACTGAATCTTCAAAGAACGCCAGCAAACCGCAAGAGCTCCCTTTGGCACCGCAGGAAATGAGCATCGCTGAGCGCGTCCATGTGGGACACTTGCCCTGCGAACTCGGAGCCTCAGTGCGCATGATGGCAGATGCCAATGCACCTGGTTATTTCAACTTGCAGGGCAAGGGTTACAAGTATCGGATGCGACCTGTCGCCACCTCCACAGGCGCCATCCGATTGGAAGATGAAAAGGCTGGCGCGGTCTGGTTGCAATTGGCCAATAAATCCATGCTGATGGATCAAAAAAATGGTCGTCGCTTGGCAGATGAATGTGCGCACCCCGAACAGGTGGCCTTTGCCAACGAGATGAAGGTCAATCCACCGCCCGCTTTGATTGACGTGAGTGGATCTGATGCATCATCCAACCATAAAAAGTAATTGTTAAAAATTTTTTGATTTGTAAATTTAGTTAGACAGGAGAAAACTATGTTGAAAGCCTACCGTGAACACGCCGCCGAACGCGCAGCCTTGGGAATTCCAGCGTTGCCTTTGGACGCCACTCAAACTGCTGAGTTGATTGAACTCATCAAAAACCCACCCCAAGGCGAAGACGCCTTTTTGTTGGATTTGCTCACGCACCGCGTGCCACCTGGTGTGGACGATGCCGCCAAAGTGAAGGCTTCATTCTTGTCAGCCGTTGCGCATGGCGATGTCAAAGTGGCTTTGATCAGCAAAGCCAAAGCCACAGAATTGTTGGGCACCATGGTGGGCGGCTACAACGTGAAGCCCTTGATCGACTTGCTCGACGACAAAGAAGTGGGCGCTGTGTCTGCAGAAGCCTTGAAGAAAACATTGTTGATGTTTGACTTCTTCCATGACGTTGCAGAAAAAGCCAAAGCGGGCAACGCCAATGCCAATGCCGTGATGAAGAGCTGGGCCGATGCCGAGTGGTTCACCACACGTCCTGAAGTAGCCCAGAAAATCACGGTCTCTGTGTTCAAAGTGCCCGGCGAAACCAACACCGACGACTTGTCGCCTGCACCCGATGCATGGAGCCGTCCCGACATTCCATTGCACTACTTGGCCATGTTGAAAAACACACGCCCTGATGCTGCCTTCAAACCAGAAGAAGACGGCAAGCGCGGCCCCATGGCCTTCATTGAAGAGTTGAAGAAAAAAGGCAACTTGGTTGCGTATGTGGGCGACGTGGTCGGTACCGGTTCTTCACGCAAATCAGCCACCAACAGCATCATCTGGGGCTTTGGTGAAGACATTCCTTTTGTGCCTAACAAGCGCTTTGGTGGTGTCACCTTGGGTGGCAAAATTGCCCCTATCTTTTTCAACACGCAAGAAGACTCTGGCGCTTTGCCAATTGAAGTCGATGTTTCCAAATTGGAAATGGGCGACGTGATTGATGTCTTGCCCTACGACGGCAAGATTGTGAAGAACGGCGAAACCATTTCCACCTTCGAACTCAAGAGCGAAGTGTTGTTTGACGAAGTGCGTGCCGGTGGCCGAATCAACTTGATCATTGGCCGTTCACTCACAGCCAAAGCCCGCGAGTTCTTGGGCTTGCCCACATCTACTTTGTTCCGTTTGCCCAAAGTGCCAGCCAGCACCAAAGCAGGTTTCACACTGGCGCAAAAAATGGTGGGCCGCGCCTGCGGTTTGCCAGAAGGCCAGGGCGTACGTCCCGGTGTGTATTGCGAACCCAAGATGACCACTGTGGGCTCACAAGACACCACAGGCCCTATGACACGCGATGAGTTGAAAGACTTGGCCTGCTTGGGCTTCTCTGCCGACATGGTGATGCAATCGTTCTGCCACACAGCCGCTTATCCCAAAAAAGTGGACGTGAAAATGCACCACGATTTGCCATCCTTCATCAGCAACCGTGGGGGTGTGTCCTTGAACCCCGGTGACGGTGTGATTCACAGCTGGTTGAACCGTTTGTTGTTGCCCGACACAGTGGGCACCGGCGGCGATTCACACACACGTTTCCCCATCGGTATTTCTTTCCCCGCTGGCTCTGGCTTGGTGGCTTTCGGTGCAGCCACTGGCGTGATGCCTTTGGACATGCCCGAGTCCATCTTGGTTCGTTTCAAAGGCAAGATGCAGCCTGGCATCACCTTGCGTGACCTGGTGCACGCCATTCCTTACTACGCCATCAAAGCTGGTTTGTTGACCGTTGCCAAGTCCGGCAAAATCAACGAGTTCTCTGGTCGTATTTTGGAAATCGAAGGCTTGCCAGATTTGAAAGTGGAGCAAGCATTCGAATTGTCTGACGCGTCTGCCGAGCGTTCTGCTGCAGGTTGTACCGTGAAGCTCAACCCTGAGCCCGTGAAGGAGTACCTCAACTCCAACATCGTGTTGATGAAGAACATGATTGCGCAGGGTTACAGCGACAAGCGCGCTTTGGAGCGTCGTATCAAGGCTGTTGAAGCTTGGTTGGCCAACCCCAACTTGCTCGAAGCCGATGCCAATGCCGAATACGCACACGTGCTCGAAATCGACATGGATCAATTGAAAGAGCCCGTCTTGTGCTGCCCTAACGACCCAGATGACGCTAAGTTGATGTCTGAAGTGGCCGGCACCAAAATTGACGAAGTGTTCATTGGTTCTTGCATGACTAACATTGGTCACTTCCGCGCAGCCTCCAAGTTGCTAGAAGGCCGCCGCGACATTCCCGTGAAGTTGTGGGTGGCACCACCCACCAAAATGGATGCTGCTGAATTGACCAAAGAAGGCCATTACGGTGTCTTTGGCGCGGCTGGTGCACGGACTGAAATGCCTGGCTGCTCTTTGTGCATGGGTAACCAAGCGCAAGTTCGTGAAGGTGCAACCGTGGTGTCTACTTCGACGCGTAACTTCCCCAACCGCCTTGGTAAAAACACAAACGTTTACTTGGCGTCAGCTGAAGTTGCAGCCATCAGCTCCAAGCTGGGTCGCATTCCAAACGTGGAAGAGTACCAAGCCAGCATGACTGACATCAACAAAGATGGCAGCCAGATTTACAAGTACATGAACTTTGACAAGATTGAAGAGTACGCAGAAGTCGCCAAAGGCGTGGCCGCTTAATCAGCCACACGCTTGACAGCTAAAGCCCAAAGGATCTCGGTCTTTTGGGCTTTTTTAATGCCCCTCATGATTTGCGCAATGAGTTGACGGCAAAATGAACGTTGTGAAAAATTCTATGTTGATTGTGGGTGGCGGGATTGGTGGTTTGTCTGCCGCTTTAGCCTGCGCGCAAAAAGGCGCACAACCTAGATTGCTTGAACGTGCCAAAGTTTTCAGCGAAGTCGGGGCGGGCATTCAGATGGGGCCCAATGTCACGCGGACGCTCTTTGCTTGGGGCTTGGAAAAATCACTGCGTGAGATTGTCTTTACGCCTCAAAATTTAAAAGTGAGAGACACGCAGTCAGGCGCTTCATTAGGTGTCTTGAGGCTGGGGCAAAGAAGTGTGGCGACCTACGGTGCGCCCTATTTTTCGGTGCACAGAGCCGACTTGCACCAAGTGCTTCTGGACAAAGTCGTGGCCTCCGGTGTCGCAGAACTCCATCTCAATTGTGAAATTGACTCAATCCACCAAGATGGCGATCAAGTCATCTTGAAGGCGCAAGGGTTGCCTTCTGGCGCGATGACAGACTTGAGTTCAGAGTCGATGGTGGGGGCAGATGGTTTGTGGAGTACCACGCGCCAATATGTGCTGCCCCCAACGCCTCCTCGCGTGACAGGTTTGGTGGCCTACCGAGCGCTCATCCCAGTTCATGATTTACCTGAAAAACTCAGAACACAAGATGTGAATGTTTGGGTGGGACCCAAAGTCCATGCCGTGTTGTATCCCGTGCGAAGAGGGGAGTTCCTAAACGTGGTGGTCATTGTGCAGGGCAGTGACGCGGCGCCCCTAGAAGATTGGGATCATGCTGCACATCGGCGTGATCTGTATGCGTCTATGGGCGACTTGCATGTTGATTTGTGTGGTGTGCTCGACGCGGTGGTCACATGGCGATTGTGGCCACTCTGCGATCGCCCGCCTATCACGAGCCCTGTAGACATGGCCAAGGGACGCATCGCTTTGTTGGGGGATGCCGCTCATCCCATGCGACCTTTCATGGCGCAAGGCGCCGGCATGGCTATAGAAGACGCCGCAGCGTTGGCGGATGCTTGGGCTAGAACAGATTTGCCGATGCCCCAGCGTTGGGCTATGTACGCTCAGGCTCGCTGGGCTCGCAATGCTAGGGTGCAGCAAAAGTCAATTCGCAATGGGCGCATTTTTCACATGTCTGGCCCCATGAAATGGGGGCGCGACATGGCCATGAAAGTGATGGGCGAATCTTTGATGGATGTCCCTTGGTTGTACGCGGGACCTTGATTAAAGCAAGAACGCTAAAGTTAGACTTTGCCGAGCACTAAAAATTCCATCAGTGCTTTTTGTACGTGCATGCGGTTTTCAGCTTCGTCCCACACCACCGATTGAGGGCCATCGATCACTTCGGCGCTGACTTCTTCGCCGCGGTGTGCAGGCAAGCAATGCATGAAGAGGGCATCGGGCTTGGCCACTTTCATCATGTCTTCGTCCACACACCAATCGGCAAAGGCTTTTTTGCGTGCTTCGTTTTCGGCTTCGTAGCCCATGCTGGTCCACACGTCTGTCGTGACCAAGTCGGCGCCTTGGCAAGCTTGCATGGGATCTTTGAAAAATTGGGTGCTGTTGGCGCTGCGCACACCCACCACGGCCGGGTCAACTTCATAACCACTGGGCGTGCTGAGGTTGACCTTGAAGCCGAGCAAGTCGGCGGCTTGAAGCCATGTGTTGGCCATATTGTTGCCGTCACCTACCCAGGCCACTGTTTTTCCTTGAATGGCGCCGCGGTGTTCTATGTAAGTAAAGATGTCGGCCAAAATTTGGCAAGGGTGAAATTCGTTGGTCAGGCCGTTGATCACGGGGACGCGTGAGTAGGCCGCAAACTTTTCAAGTTTGTCCTGTCCGAAGGTACGAATCATGACCAGGTCGACCATACGACTGATGACGCGCGCACTGTCTTCAATGGGTTCTGCACGACCCAATTGGCTGTCACCCGTGGTGAGGTGCACCACGGAGCCACCGAGCTGGTACATGCCCGCTTCAAAACTCACACGGGTGCGTGTGGAAGCCTTCTCAAAGATCATGGCCATGGTGCGATCTGTGAGGGGTTGATATTTTTCGTAGGCCTTGAATTTGGCTTTGATGGTTGCCGCGCGCTGAAAAATGTGCGCGTACTCATCTGCCGACAAGTCGGTGAATTGCAAATAATGCCGAATGGGCATGGCCTGTGAATGCGTCGCCATGGGATTACTCCGAGAGAAATGTATGAATCAAGGGCAGCAAAATATCGGCCACTTGATCGGCCTCTGCTTGCGTCATGATGAGTGGTGGCACCATGCGAATGACGCTGTCGGCTGTGACGCTGATCAACAGGCCTGCATCTGCTGCGCGTTGTGTCAGTGCGCCGCAGGGCTTGTCGAGCTCAATGCCTAACATCAAGCCTTGACCGCGGATTTCTTTCACGCCTTTTGCGCCTGCCAGACCTTTTTCAAATCGCCCCTTCAGATGCGCACCCACTTTGGCTGCGTTGTCTAGCAAGCCATCTTGTTCCATGATGCGAATGGTCTCTACCCCTGCGCGCATGGCCAATGGATTGCCACCAAATGTGGTGCCATGGTTGCCAGGCTTGAAAATGTTGGCAGCCTTGGGGCCAGCAACGACAGCAGCAATGGGAACGCCTGAGCCTAAGCCTTTGGCCAGGGGCATCACGTCAGCTTTGATGCCAGCCCATTGGTGCGCAAACCATTTGCCCGTTCTGCCCATGCCGCATTGAACTTCGTCAATCATCATGAGCCAATCTTTTTCATCGCACAGCGCTCGCACATCGCGCAAGTAATCCATGTGCATGGGATTGACGCCACCTTCACCTTGAATGGTTTCAAAGAAAACAGCCACGACGTTGGGGTTGTTGTCAGTGGCTTTTTTCAGCGCAGCGATGTCGTTGACAGGAACGCGAACAAAGCCTTCAACCAAAGGACCAAAGCCCTCTTGAATTTTGGTGTTGCCCGTGGCACTGAGTGTGGCAATGCTGCGGCCGTGAAAGGCTTTTTCATAGACCACAATTTCGGGGCGCTCAATGCCTTTGTCGTGTCCGTATTTACGTGCCAACTTGATGGCCGCTTCGTTGGCTTCTAGGCCTGTGCAGCAAAAGAACACATTGGTCATGCCAGACAACTCGACCAATTTGGCCGCCAGCTTTTCTTGGTTAGGGATGTGGTAGTAATTGCAGCTGTGAATGATTTTGCTGACCTGGTCTTGCAATGCCGCCACCAACTCTGCATGGTTATGCCCCAAGGTGTTCACCGCAATGCCACCCAACGCATCCAAATACTCTTTGCCATTGACATCCCACAGTCGGCAACCTTGGCCATGGCTCATTGCAATGGGCAATCGGCCATAGGTGTTCATGGTGTGCGGCGAAGTGGCTTCAATGAAAGCGGGCATGCTGAGAACTCCTCTGAAAAGAAATCGGCCCAACGAAAAGGGCCGCTGAGGTGAGATTTTAGAGCCAGAATTCAAGTGTCAAGTCTTATATAAGATACAATACTTTTGCAACGCAGCATCTAGGCGATCCCTGATGAATGCCCACCAAATTACTTAACCTCTGATCGATGGTTTCCAATAACGCCAAAGAAGTATTGATTCAAGGTATCACCTTGGACGGAAGAACATTCAGACCGAGTGATTGGGCTGAGCGTTTGGCCGGCGTGATGGGCCAATTTCGACCCGGCGGCGCCACACCTGGCAGCCATCTCAGTTATTCCCCTTGGTGCATCCCCCAAACCTTTGATGGCGTGAAGTGCGTCGTGGTGCACACCGACATTCGCGAGTTTGAACCCATGGCCTGGGACTTCCTGATGAACTTTGCCAAAGACAATAACTTGCAAGTTTCAGAAGCCTGCTTGCTCCCCGATCCCCCCAAGTAATTTCAGCGATTTCAGCGTTCAAGCGCCCACAAAAAAGCCGTCCTAAGACGGCTTTTTGCTTTTCTTTGCTGACAGCGCACCCGATTCAAACGGCGGCAACCCTAATGGGTGCCGGGCTGATGATCAATTGATCAGGCGAGGGCCAAGGCTTTCACCTTGGTTGACAAGCGGCTCTTATCGCGAGCTGCTTTGTTTTTGTGGAAGATGCCCTTGTCAGCAATCGTGTCCACAACGGCTTGCATTTTGGCAAACAGTTCAGTAGCTTTGGTTTTGTCACCAGCCAGAACAGCTTTTTCAACGTTCTTAACGGCGGTGCGGTATTTAGAGCGCAGTGAGGTGTTCGCTGCGTTCAGTTTCACGTCTTGACGTGCGCGTTTACGGCCTGATGCCAGGCGGGGGTTCTTTTTCTTGGGTTTTCCAGAAGCCATTTTATTTATATCCTAGTTGTCTGAGGATGTTGTCAGCAAAGCCGGCTATTGTAGCAGTCTAATGGCCCTGTGGTCGAGACCTCTAACATTTCAGCTTTTCAGTCGCTACACTCTCGCTGTGAGCTTACTTAAATCTGCATCAACGGTCTCCCTTTGGACTTTGGCCTCCCGCGTCACGGGCTTGGTCCGAGAGCTCTTGATCGCCTCTGCATTTGGGGCCAGTGCATTGACAGATGCCTTTAATGTAGCCTTTCGTATTCCTAATTTGTTTCGAAGATTGTTTGCAGAGGGTGCTTTCAGTCAAGCCTTTGTGCCGGTATTGGCGGCCAGTAAAGCCCAGCACGGGGAAGAGGCAACACAAAAGGTGGTCAATCACGTGGCCACTTTGTTGGCTTGGGCACTTTTGCTATTGAGCATCGTTGGCGTTTTGGCGGCACCCCTTTTGGTCTGGGCCATGGCCAGTGGCTTGCAACAACAGCCCGATGCCTATTCAGCCGCTGTTCAAATGACGCGCTGGATGTTTCCCTACATTGGGTTTATGTCAATGGTGGCGCTGTCGGCTGGCATCCTCAACACATGGCAGCGTTTTGCTGTGCCCGCGGCCACGCCCGTCTTGTTGAACGTGTCCATGATTGGTGCCGCATGGTTTTTGGCGCCCAGGTTTCAAGCGCAAGGCATTGCCGCCATTTATGCCTTGCCTGTGGGCGTCATGCTGGGGGGGGCACTCCAGTTGAGCCTTCAAATCCCTGCGCTTTCCAAGCTGGGCCTTCTGCCTAAAATTGGCGTCAGTTGGCGAGCCATCCGACAAGCGGCACAAGATCCAGCTTCTAGGCGAATTGCCAGTTTGATGCTGCCAGCACTGTTGGGTGTCGGCGTTGCACAAATCTCTTTGCTGATCAATACGCAAATCGCTTCTCATTTGGCGCCAGGCAGTGTGAGTTGGTTAACGTATGCCGACCGATTGATGGAGTTTCCCACGGCCATCTTGGGGGTCGCTTTGGGGGCTGTGCTCATGCCGCAGTTGGCTGCCGCCAAAGCCAAAGGCGACACCGATGAATATGCCGCCATGCTCGACTGGGGTTTGCGTTTGGTGGTGTTGTTGGCATTGCCCTGCGCCGCAGCCTTGTTGGTGTTTGCCCAACCTTTGGTGTCGGTGCTCTACCACTATGGTGCTTTCACAGACAAAGACGTTCAACAAACCACGCTGGCCCTCAGCGGTTATGGCGTGGGCCTGCTGGGCTTGGTGGCCATCAAGGTGTTGGCGCCCGGTTATTACGCCAGCCAAGATATCAAGACGCCCGTCAAAATTGCCATCGCAGTTTTGTGTTTTACCCAAGTCATGAATCTGTGTTGGGTGCCTTACTTGGCGCACGCCGGTTTGGCTTTGTCGATTGGATTGGGTGCACTGCTCAATGCGGGGTGGTTGTTGGTGGGCCTCATTCGCATGGGGCGTTACAAACCACAGCCCGGTTGGAAAGTTTTTGGCGCGCGTGTTGTACTGGCCACGAGTTTGTTGACGGGCTTCTTGTATACCGTCACGCTTCAATTTGATTGGATAGCAGCTAGGCAACAAGTGGCCTTGCGCTTGGGTGTGATGGGCTTGGTGCTGCTGGGCGCTGCGGTCATTTATTTTGGCTGCTTGCGTTTAACGGGATTGCGCTTGAAATCCTTTGCGCGCAGATAAGGGCAGAGGGCTCATGAATTTTCAATTGACTGAGGTCACGCCTCTCAGCTACTTCAAAAGTTTGGTCGAAACCGACGCCGACTTTCATTTGCTTGAAGCCGCGGCTTCAATTGCACAAGATGAAGAGCCGATGCTAGACATCCAAGAGGTTTTAGATTCGTGTGATGCTTTGTTGGTTCGTTTGAATCGCCGATTGAAGGGGGTCTCTGAACCCCTGAAAAAGTTGTCGACACTGAATCAGTTCTTCTACTCGGAGTTAGGCTTCTCAGGCAATGCCAATAATTTTTATGCCCCTGAAAACAGCTACCTCAACGAAGTGCTCAGAACGCGAAAAGGCATTCCCATTTCCTTGGCTGTAATTTGGTTGGAACTGGCGCAGGCCTTAGATTTACAAGCGGAAGGCGTTTGCTTTCCCGGACACTTTCTCGTCAAAGTCACCGTGCCAGAAGGCTTGATCGTGATGGACCCCTTAACAGGTGAGTCGATGGGGCTGGAAAATTTGTCCGAGCGCCTATCGCTGTTTCGCTCGCATCTGGGTGCAGCGGAAGACATGGAGCCGCCCCTTGGCTTGTTTTTGCAACCGGCGACTCCGCGCGACATCGTGACGCGCATGTTGCGAAATCTTCAGGAAATATTCAAGAGCCAAGAGGACTGGCAAAGGTTGATTCCTGTGCTGGATCGCTTGGTGGTGCTTCAAGTCGATTCACCTTCGGATCGGCGTGATCGCGGCATGGCCTTGATACAAGCAGGGCAGTCAGAAAAAGCACGCCTAGACCTGCAGCATTATTTGAATGAGGTGCCTCATGCGGCTGATGCCAGTGCCATCAGCCGGCAGTTAGATTCACTGCAAAGCTAAGTTCAAGACAGTGGTTTATCGAACCACCACTTGTTCGCCATCGCCTTGCGCGGCAATGACGCCAATTTGATAAACCTTCTCACCAGAGCCTTGCAGTGTGGCCATGCAGGCTGCTGCATTGGCTGCATCGATGACCACCACCATGCCGATGCCGTTGTTGAAGGTGCGATTCATTTCGATGTCATCAATGCCCGCTGTGTTTTGCAACCAAGCAAACAATTCAGATTGAGGCCAGCTGCCTTTGACCAAATGAGCCGCCGTGCCCTCTGGCAAAACGCGAGGAATGTTTTCGAGCAAACCACCGCCCGTGATGTGCGCTAAGGCTTTGATGGGGTGCAAGGACAATGCGTGAAGGACAGGCTTGACGTACAAGCGCGTGGGCGCCATGACGGCTTGCTTGAAGCTTTGGCCATCCAGCTGGGCTGGCAAGTTGGCGCCTGCACGCTCAATGCACTTTCGCACCAAGCTGAAGCCATTGGAGTGCACGCCGTGGGAGCCTAAACCCAACACCACATCACCCGGCTTCACGTCTTTGCCCGTGAGGATTTTTGACTTTTCAACGGCACCCACTGCAAAACCCGCCAGGTCGTACTCGCCAGCGGGGTACATGCCGGGCATTTCAGCTGTTTCGCCGCCAATGAGCGCACAACCCGACATTTCACACCCGTTGGCAATGCCGCCCACAACTGCTGCCGCTGTATCGACATCGAGTTTGCCGCAAGCAAAGTAATCGAGGAAGAAGAGGGGCTCGGCGCCTTGAACTAAAACGTCATTGACACTCATGGCCACCAAATCGATGCCAACGGTGTCGTGCATTTGCCACTCGAAAGCCAATTTCAATTTGGTACCCACCCCGTCGGTACCAGAGACTAAAACAGGCTCTTTGTAGCGTTTGGGGACTTCAAACAAAGCACCAAAACCACCAATGCCCGCTAAAACACCCTCTCGCATGGTCTTTTTGGCCAAGGGTTTAATGCGTTCAACCAAAGCGTCACCAGCGACGATATCGACACCAGCGTCTTTGTAGGAGAGGGGAGTTGTGCTCATGAGAAAAAAGGAATTTGTGGGGAAGGGGGCGGGCAGACTAAAATCTAGGCTTATTTTAAGGGCAGCACCCCCAAGCGCCTGCCTCTGCCTCAGCTTCTTTTAACTTTCTTTCACCACAAACGCGCCGCATGTCCATGAACCCACGCTCCAAACAACTGACGATTGGGTTAGGCGTTGCGGCGTTGGTCGCGCTGCTTTTGTGGGTGCTGGGGCCTGTATTGGTCCCCTTTGCGGTGGCTGCGGTCCTGGCGTATGCCTTGCATCCATTGGTTTTGCGTTTGAATGCAACGGCGAAATGGTTGCCGCACACTGTGTGCGTGATCTTGGTGGAAATACTGGCATTGCTGGTGGTATTGGGCATTGTCCTTTTGTTGGTGCCCATCTTGACCCGTGAAATTCCGCTTCTGCAGCAGCAACTGCCCACGCTGCT
>JBDLWA010000016.1:0-42155 GCA_039804505.1 Pseudomonadota bacterium | reverse complement strand
GGGCCTTTTGAACGCGAACATGCAGTGGCACAAAATAATCGGCATCACGCGTGAGGTAGGCGCGCATGGGGCTGCCTTTGACGCTGCTGGCGTTGATGCGGTCACGCAATTTCAAAGCGATTTGCAGCACCACATCTTTTTCTTTGGTGCCATTGGGACCAATGGCGCCCGGGTCTTCGCCGCCGTGGCCTGCATCGATGGCCACCACAATAAGCCGGTCGGCGAGGGGTTCTTGAGGCGTTGGATTTGCAGGTCCAGTGGGAGCCGTGTTTTGTCCCGTTACAGGCGCTTGTGCTGGCGGTGTGGCTTGTTTTGGGGGTGTTCCAGCCGTACCCGGTGTACCTGCTGTGGCTTGTTTATTCAGCCAGTCGCTCAAGGCATCGTTGTTTTGGGTGCGTTCAGCAATCCAAGTTTCAAGTGGATCGGCAGGCACAGTGGGGTACAAATCGAGAACCAAGCGATGCTGATAACTGGCCACGGGGGGCAAGGCAAACACTTGCGGTTGAACCGCCTGTTTTAAATCAAACACCATGCGAACCACACCCGGGCTGTTTTGTGCCACGCGCACACCGGTGATGTTGGGATCGTCGGGTTTGATTTTGCCCACCCATTCTTTCATGGCTGGGTTCAAGTCCAAGCCTTCAATGTCGATGGCCAATCGGGGCGGCGAGGGCACGAAGGTGTATTTGGTTTTGAGCGCAACGTCGGACTCCAAGGTCACGCGTGTGTAATCTCTGGCAGGCCACACCCGCACCGCCAACAAGCTAGCGCCCTTGCTGATGTCTGCCCAGCCCAGCATCAACGCCAGGCCAGAAGCCTTGAGCCAATCACGTCGTTGAATTTGCATGCAGTGAGGCGGGCAAAGAAGGAATGATGTTGCGCAATGCTTGAAGCAACTGCAGGCCTTGTGGTGTGTGGGCTTCTACCTTGACGTTGCGCACCTCCAGGTCATTGACTGAGAGCGTGAGCATCAGGTCGGCAGGGGGCAACATGCCCTTGGCTTGCTCTGGCCATTCTGCAATCTTCAAGCCTGAACTTGCAAACAAATCACGAAAGCCGGCTTCCTCAAACTCTTGAGGATCGTTGAAGCGATAAAAATCAAAGTGCCAAATGGTCAGCGCTTGGGCGGTGGCGGGGTGCTGACCTTCATGCGGCTCCACCACAGCGTAGGTGGGGCTTTTGATGCGACCCTGAACGCCCAAGGCTTTGAGCAAATGACGCACAAAGGTGGTTTTGCCAGCGCCTAAATTGCCCACCAACTCTAGGTAAGCATTTTGCAGTTCAGGGAGCTGCGCTAATGCGTTGGCAAAAGTTTGCGTCGCCATTTCGTCCGCCCACACCCAACTGGCCGTGCTGACGGCCTTGGGAGTTTCTACAATGGCAGGGTGAACAACGCTCATCAATCTCTTTCTAACGCATCTTCGACCACCCCCATGGGTGTTGCAGATGTATGGGCTGAGCTGCAAAAGGCAGCCCGCGAACTGGGATTTTCTCAAATTGGCGCCACAGGCGTGAATTTATCCGACGCCGAGCCAGGTTTAAAAGCTTGGCTGGAGGCTGGATTTCACGGCACCATGAACTATATGGCAAGCCACGGATTAAAACGAGCGCGACCCGCGGAATTAGTGCCAGGTACGGTCAGTGTGATCACGGTGCGCATGGATTATTTGCCCAGAAATGTGGCAGCACTCGATGCCCAAGCCGAACAGCTTGGTTTGGCGCAAGTGCAGTCCGGCGTTGTGTCTGTTTATGCCAGAGGGCGCGATTACCACAAGGTTTTGAGAAGCCGATTGCAAAAATTGCAAGAGCGCATGGCGGCCATACTGGGCCCTTTTGGGCACCGGGTGTTCACCGACTCAGCGCCTGTGATGGAAGCCGAATTAGCGGTACGAAGTGGGCAAGGCTGGCGCGGCAAAAATACGTTGGTGCTGCAAAGAGAAGCCGGTTCATTCTTCTTTTTGGGCGAGCTGTTTGTAGACTTTGAACTGCCTTTCACAGCCCCCGTCTCGGGGCATTGCGGCACGTGTACGGCGTGCATTGACTTATGCCCCACAAAAGCCATTGTGGCGCCTTACCAACTCGATGCGCGGCGCTGCATTTCATACCTCACCATTGAACATGCTGGGCCGATACCCATTGAGTTCAGGTCGCTGATTGGCAATCGAATTTATGGCTGCGACGATTGCCAGTGGGCATGCCCTTGGAATAAATATGCCCAGCGCAGCGAGTTGCCCGACTTTGATGCACGCGACGCTTTAAAGTCGCCGACCTTGGTCGATTTGTTGGCGTGGCAAGAAGCTGATTTCTTGAAAGCCACCGAGGGCAGTGCCATTCGGCGCATTGGGCATGCCAGATGGTTGCGCAATGTGGCCTTGGCGGCAGGCAATGCCTTGGCCCAATCGGGCAAACTCAATCTTGAAGAGGCCCATGCGTTGAAGCAGGCACTAAAAGCTTGGACCACTCACCCGGATCCAGTTGTGCAAGAACAAGTGGCGTGGTCTTTACAACAAGCCGATCAACAAGTGGTTAAATCAGCCGTTTAACAAGCCGTTTAAAAACGCAAGTCTCGTAAGACGCCTAAGGCAAACGGCAAGCTAAGCATGCCCAGCAATGTGGAGAGGGTGACGAGACCCGCCACGTAGGGCCCGTTGTAGCCCATGCGCGAAGCCAAAACATAGCAGGTAGAGGCGGTGGGCAGGGCTGAGAAAATCAGCAACACGGTGGTTTGTAGGGCGTTGAGTTGGAAGTACTGCGCCAAGCCCCATGCCAAGCACGGCAGCACCAAATGTTTGAGCGTCAACACCAAGGTGCCCAGCAACTTGCCCTGGTTCAAGGCCTTGAGTTCCATGCCTGCGCCTGCAGACATCAAGCCCAGAGCCAAGGACGCGGCGCCAATACGCGACAAAGTGGGGTCCATGAAGGCGGGCACTCGAAGTCCCAACAAGTTGAAGGCCAAGCCGCCCGTGGTGGCCAAGATGAGCGGATTGCGAATGAGTTCTCGCAAGAAGCCGTTTTCACCATGACGTGCCATGGGCCACACCGCGCCCACATTGAACATAGGGACGCAAAAGCCAATGAGGACGGAAATTAACAACAAGCCCTCGGGTCCTGCAAGGCGCTCGACCAAGGCCAAAGCAATGAAAGAGTTAAAGCGAAAGCCAGCTTGCGCACTGGCGGCATGGTCACGCCGGTCTAGGTGTTTGCCTAGCCAGGGCCAGTAGGGCAGGCTGTAAGACAAAGCGATAGCCATCAAGCCCATGCTGATTCCTGCCAGCAAAAAGCTGGAAGTGGCCTGAATATCCAAGGGGCTTTTCACAATGGAGTGAAACAGCAAAACGGGGAATAAAAAATAATAGACCAAGAATTCGGCCTGTTGCCAAACAGGACGGTTCAAGCCCGTGTAACGGCACAAAAAGTAACCGCAAAGAATGAGCGAGAAGTCGGGGAATAAGAGTTGAGCGAAATTCACCCCCCAAGCATAACTTCAGTCCATGTGATTTGTGGTGACAAAGTTGCCGTGATATTGCTTATGATGATGAGAAGTTAATTTGAGGAGTTAGACATGGACCGTCGTACAAGTTGGGTAGCCACAGCTGCCTTGTTGGCCTTGGGTGCTTCAGGCACTGCATGGGCTCAAAGCTATCCCAATAAAGTGATCAAACTGCAGGTGCCTTTTGCACCCGGTGGCACCACAGACATCGTGGCGCGTGTTATTTCAGAACCCCTAGGCAAGGCCTTGGGCCAGTCTGTCATTGTGGAAAACAAAGCGGGTGGCGGTGGTGTGGTGGGTGCTACTGAAACTGTGCGATCTGCACCTGATGGCTATTCGCTAGGTATGGCCACCGTGTCGACCACAGCGGCCAACCCAGCCATCAATCCCAAAAATCCGTACAACCCTGTGATCGATTTCACACCCATCATCAACATTGCGGCCACGCCCAATGTGATTGCGGTGCACCCCAGTTTCCCAGCGCGCAACTACAAAGACTTTGTGGCTGAGCTGAAGAAAAATCCTGGCAAGTATTCCTATGCCTCTTCAGGCACGGGCGGCATTGGTCACTTGCAAACCGAATTGTGGAAAAGCTTGCAAGGCGTTTTCATCACGCACATTCCCTATCGCGGTGCAGGCCCTGCGCTGAACGATACGGTGGCTGGCCAAGTACCCATCATTTTTGACAACATGCCCTCCGCCTTGCCCTTCATTCAAGCAGGCAAACTGATCCCGATTGTGGTGGCTGCGCCTCAACGTTTGACGCAATTGCCCAATGTGCCAACCTTCAAAGAAGTGGGTCTGGAGCCGGTCAATCGCATGGCTTACTACGGCATTTTGGGTCCCAAGAACTTGCCTAAAGAAGTGGTCGACAAAATCAGTGGCGGTGTCAAAAAAGCTTTGGAAGATCCCGCCGTGCGCAAGCGCATTGAAGACACCGGCTCTTTGGTGGTGGCCAATACACCCGAGCAATTTGCCGCTCAAATCAAAGCAGAGTTTGAGATCTACAAAAAAGTGGTGGACGATCAAAAACTCAAGTTAGATTGATGACGCCAAACAGCCAAGCCGCCATCGACCGCTTTGTTGATGCGGTTTGGCTTGAGGATGGTTTGTCGGCCAATACCTTGGCGGCTTACCGCCGAGATTTATCAGCGCTGGCCGATTGGCTGGCGCAGCACAGCAGCAAGACGCTGGATGCTGTGCAAGAGTTTGATTTGCAAGCTTATTTCGCAGCCAGGCACGCCCTGTCTAAAGCCACCTCTGCCAACCGCCGCTTAACCGTCTTCAAACGCTATTACCGGTGGGCTTTGCGTGAGCACATTGTGCAAGTCGATCCCACACTTAGGCTGTTGGCTGCCAAGCAAGCCTTGCGTGTGCCCAAAACATTGTCGGAAGAACAGGTCGATGCCTTGCTCGGCGCACCCGATGCCAACACCGCCTTAGGCTTGCGCGACAAAGCCATGTTGGAATTGCTCTACGCCAGTGGTTTGCGGGTGTCTGAGTTGGTCAAGCTCAAAACATTGCACGTCTCCCTCAATGAAGGCGTCTTGCGCATCATGGGCAAGGGCAGTAAAGAGCGCTTGGTCCCATTCGGTGACATGGCCCGGGACAGTTTGCTTAGCTACATGCAAAACGCGCGCGGTGCATTGCTGGGCGCCAAGCAAACGGATGATTTGTTTGTGACATCGGGTGGGCCTAAACCGGGAACGGCCATGTCGCGCATCATGTTTTGGAATCTGATTAAAAAATATGCCGTCATTGCGGGCATCACGGCACCTTTGTCACCCCATACCTTGCGGCATGCGTTCGCCACTCACTTGCTCAATCATGGCGCTGATTTGCGCTCTGTCCAAGTGCTGCTAGGACATGCTGATATTTCTACCACCACGATTTACACACACGTTGCAAGAGAGCGATTGAAGAGCTTGCATGCGCAGCATCACCCGCGGGGTTGATGGGTTATCGTGTTGGGTTAGCGCGCAACCGCAAAGTCAAAAGTGGATGGAGATTGCGTCGATCACTTCATACTGGTCGTTTACAAGGGGCATCCACCGCCATTTGTCAAACGTTGTGCAGGGGTGTGAAATGCCACAGCCCACCAGCTGGCCTACCTTCGGATGTTCATCTTCAGGTGCATTGGCATCAAAGCGCAAGTAAGCATGTTGGTCATTCAAGGCTGATATCGTCCAATGGGAGGGCACACCGCTGGTTTGGGCATCGTTCAACACAGCGCGCCACACCGCAATGGGCAGGTCCATGTCGAATGAAATATCACGCTTGCCCATTGACAGCAGCGCCAATCCTGGCTCGGGGCATGACTGAACACAACTGATGACTTCTAGAGCTGGCTTCAATGTTTCTGTCAATTGCAGGCGTTCACCAACGCACCTGAGCATGTTTTTGTAATGGACATGATCGTGCGTCAAGTAACAGCCTGATCGTAAAACGCCCCGTGCAGGTCGCTTGAGCAGGGGTTTGAGGTGTTCTGCAATCAGATCAAAAATAGCGGAGCCACCGGCCGTTATGAGAACTTCACCCCCTTCAAACAGGTTTTCAGCTTCACAGGCTTGCGCCAAGCTTTGCACGCGGGACATCAAGGCCGAAACAGCTTTTGAATCGTGCGCGTGGTGGCAGGTGGCCAAAGCCCCTTCGTAACACTCAATGCCGTGCAAAGCCATGCTTGAAGAGGCTTTGATGTGCCTGGCCAAGTCCAAGGCTTGTGCATCATCTCGACAACCGGTTCGTTTGCCTTCGATGCCTAGCTCTATGAGAACGGTGAACACCGTCTTGGCAGATCTTGATGTTTGCCAAGCTTCAATGAGAGCCACTTGCGCTAAAGAATCCACCAAGAAAAAAACTTGCACATGGGGATGCTGCTGCAATAGATCGGCCAGTGAATCGAGATCAGACTGCTGAAAAACTTGATTGGCAATGATGATGCGTTCAACACCATGACGAATGCCCAGACCCGCTTGAAAGACAGTGGCAAAGCTGATGCCCCAAGCGCCGGCGTCTATCTGCAGGCGATATAGTTCCGGCGACATGGTGGTTTTTCCGTGGGGCGCAATGTCCAAGCCCCGCTGATTGCAAAAATTTTGCATCCAAGCCAAGTTGTGCTGCAGCGCTGACTGCTTCAACACCGCCAAGGGAAAAGGCAAATGGCCTTTGAGCAGCGACCATCTTTGCGCCCCTATTTCAGTTAATTCAAGGGGCGGTAAGTGCCCTGGAAAACCTTTGAAAGTGGCGTCAATGCGTGTCATAGGCTTTTATAAACCATTAGCAGCTAAGTATTGAAGCTCTTCATCCTCAAAGCCTGCCAAGCGACGTGCTTCGAGGTTGTAGGGCGACTTGAGTTTAGGGGCGTCGTATTGCTGAATCAAATCTCGATAGGCGGCGATAGGATCGAGTCCACGCACTTGGCACACATAGCGATACCAGCGATTACCAGCCGCGACATGGCCAATCTCTTCAGCCAATATGATGTCCAAAATGCGACCCGCTGCCAAGTCGCCAACACTGATCAATTTGTTTTTCACACCAGGTGAGGCATCTAGCCCTCGCGCTTCCATGGTTCTGGGCACCAAGCCGATGCGGGCCAAAATATCACCCTGGGTGCGCTCGGCCATGTCCCACAAAGAGTTGTGAGCTGGGAAGTCACCATAGTCAAACCCCAAACTGAGCAAATGCGTTTGGAGCAGCAAAAAATGCTTGGCCTCTTCTTTGGCAATCCCAACCCAGTCACGGTAAAAGGCCTCGGGCATGCCGTTGTAACGCCACACCACATCCAGCGCCAAATCGATGGCATTCAGCTCAATGTGCGCAATGGCATGGAGCAGCAGAGCGCGGCCCTCTAAGGTATTCATGGGCTTGGCTTTGAGATGGGTGTGCGCCACCAACTCTGGCTTGAGGGGCCGCCCAGGAATACCGCCAGGATCGGCGATACAGGCCTGGCAATCTAACGGCAAATCAGTGGGCAAAGCCAAAGCCAACTCAGCCTTGCGGACAGCATGTGTCTCCAACAATGGGCCTAAAACGGCTTGCCGCAGGTCAGTCGCAAAAGGGGGCATGGGTGCGCGGTGCATGCCCTATTTTAGGGGTGCCTACAATGGAGGTTTTGTGTCACGGCTAAAGAGGTCTGAAATGGCAATATATTCGTTAGACGATAAGCAACCTGTGGTCGCCGAAGGCGCCTGGGTGGCAGACAGCGCTCAGGTGATTGGCGCGGTTCAATTGGGCGTGAATGCCAGTGTTTGGTTTGGCACCGTCATTCGTGGCGACACCGAAACCATTGTGATTGGTGAGGGCAGCAACATTCAGGATTGCAGCGTGTTGCATGCTGACATTGGCAAACCCCTTACGGTGGGTAAAAACGTCACGGTGGGCCATCAAGTGATGTTGCATGGCTGCACCATCGGTGACGAGTCCTTGATTGGCATTGGCGCCGTGGTGCTGAATGGTGCCAAGATTGGCAAAAACTGTTTGGTGGGCGCGGGCTCTTTGGTCACCGAGGGCAAAGAGTTTCCCGATGGTTCCATGATCATGGGCTCACCGGCCAAAGTGGTTCGTGAGTTGTCTCCCGAGCAAATTCAAGGCTTGCGCATGTCTGCCAAGCACTACATCGAGAATGCACATCGCTTTCAATCAGGTTTGAAAAAAATTGTCTGAACTTCATAAATTCTTATTTGAGGGTTTGCCCGTTCGAGGCGCCATTGTTCGTTTGACCGATGCCTGGCAAGAAATTCTCCAACGCCGTGCTGCCAACAACGAAACAGGGGCCTATCCCGCGCCAGTGACTGAGCTCTTGGGTGAGATGTCGGCTGCCGCCGTCTTGATGCAAGCCAACATTAAATTCAATGGCGCCTTGGTCTTGCAAGTGTTTGGGGATGGCCCAGTGAAGCTGGCTGTGGTGGAAGTGCAGCCCGACTTTGGTGTGCGCGCCACGGCCACCCTTCAAGGCGACGTGGCGACCGATGCCAGTCTGAGTCAGATGGTGAATCAGAACAATGAAGGTCGCTGTGCCATTACCCTCGACCCGCTCGACCGTTTGCCAGGTCAGCAACCCTACCAAGGCGTGGTGCCATTGTTTGGTGACCAAAAAGAAAAGCTAGAAAAACTGAGTGAAGTACTAGAGCACTACATGTTGCAGTCTGAACAGCTCGACACCACCTTGGTGTTGGCGGCCAATGCGCATGTGGCGGCAGGTGTCTTGATTCAGCGCTTGCCATTAGAAGGCGTCGGCAACTTGGCAGGTCAATATGACGCCGTTGAGCGGGAAGCGGCCTTGGGTCAAAGCGAAGACTACAACCGCATTTCTATTTTGGCCAAAAGCTTGAAAGCGGAAGAGTTGTTGGGCTTGGACATTGAAACGGTATTGCACCGTTTGTTTTGGGAAGAACCGCTGCTGCGCTTTGAGCCCTTGGTGGGCGACACAGGTCCCAAGTTTCACTGCAGCTGCAGTCGAGAGCGCGTGGGCCGCATGATCAAAGGCTTGGGCATTGAAGAGGTCGAAAGCATTTTGACGGAGCGAGAGAACATTGAAGTGGGTTGTGAGTTTTGCGGCAAGCAATATCACTTTGATCCAGTCGATGCCGCCAGTTTGTTCACTCAGGCAGAAGTGTCACTTCCCACCGGGCCCTCTGTTCATTGAACGCCTTTGAACTGAACCAGCATTGCGCTGCGCGATCATTTCACGGCGTCGTCGGACTTTAGTAAATCGCTGAACAACTTGTGCTCACAGTCTGCGTCGCTGCACAAATCGCAGCGCCAGACGATCTTGCCTTGGTTCAAGCCATATTGGGCAACTTCTCGTTGGCTTTGCGCCACCTTGAAGGAGGCGAGCTTTTTGCCCAGTTGTTGGCCCAGCATTGATTGAATGGGATCTAAGCCTTCTTGAATGGCCATGAGCGCCGCGTTCAAGCGCGCTTCCGACTGCCCGTAAATAACTTTGAAGGGCAGGTTGGCACTGGCCAAGGCATTGCGCAACAGGTCGTCAACGGGTTCCCGCACATGGGCGCCATCACGTTGCAAGCCATCAGCTTGCCAGGCAATGTCTAGTCCCATCACCAGGGTCAAATCAAAACGCGATTGATGCGCGAGGGCGTTGGCATAGAGGCTTTTGTCCTGAAACACATAGTCGCTGTAAACCGCCGTCATCAGGGGGCTGGTGTCGGCAATGACCCAGCCTTGTGGCACTGCAAAGATGCGCTCGGCTTGTTGTGCGGCGATGTCGGCCTGCTCGTGCTGCTGAGGGGTTCTGCCATGCGTGTCACACCACTCACGCAAAAGCTCTGGGACCGCCACGGCCTTGAAGCCCATGGCTTGCAATGCCTGGGCAAGGTCAATGCTGAGGCGGGTTTTGCCAGTACTTTCTGCACCCAGCAAAGCGATGCGGATGATGTCAGCGGGCATGTTGCGCCTGCCAAGCTTTCAAACCCACATAGCTGAGGATGGCAAAGAGCACATACAGCAGGGATGTGAGCCACAGTGATTTCACCAACATCAATCCCACCGTGATGAGGTTGACGGCCAGCCAAACCCACCAGTTCTCCAACTTCTTTTTGGCCAACAAATATTGAGCGAGCAAACTCAAAGCGGTGACCAAGCCATCCCACACCGCCACATCGCTGTCAGTGAAGCGGTGAAGAAAAAAAGAGAAGGCAGGCCAGGCCACTAGCGTGGCGATCAGGGCTTTTTTTTGCTCACTTGGTGAGAGTTCTGACACCGACAAGATAGCAGGGGCTTCGTCAGTGTTGCTGTGGCGCGAGCGCCGAAGCCATTGTTGCCAACCCCAAGCAGATGTTAGAACGAACATCACTTGCAGAGAGGTCTCGCCGTAAAGTTGGCTGTTCCAAAACACCACGCCATAGAGGAGGGAGCTGGCGATGGCCAAAGGCCAGCCCCAATGGATTTCTTTGATGTTGCAATAAACCATTGCCAACGACAAAACGAAGCCGGCCCACTCGACCGGGTCTGTCATTTGTCGATCTGCACGAAAATTTCGTTGGCTTTGACCATGCCCAACTCGTGGCGGGCACGTTCTTCAACGGTGTTCAAACCTTCTTTGAGGTCGTTCACTTCTGAGGTGAGTTGGCCATTGATGCGCTTGGCTTTGGCATTCAACTCGTTTTGCTCTTTGATTTTCTTTTCAAGCTCAATGACGGTGGGAACACCGCCTTTACCCAGCCAAATCTGTCCTTGCAAGATCAGCAGCAAGGCGATCAGGACAGCGGGTAAAAAGCGGTTTTCCATGAGCATTGAAAAGTGCTGGGCAGATTAATTAGCGCAGATTGTAAAACGCTGAACGACCAGGATACTCAGCCACGTCGCCCAAGTCTTCTTCAATGCGAAGGAGTTGGTTGTACTTGGCCATGCGGTCGCTGCGGCTCATCGAACCTGTTTTGATTTGACCTGCGTTCAAGCCCACAGCAATGTCTGCAATGGTGGAGTCTTCGGTTTCACCAGAGCGGTGGCTGATCACGGCGGTATAACCGGCGCGCTTGGCCATTTCGATGGCGGCAA
This sequence comes from Pseudomonadota bacterium, assembly GCA_039804505.1. Classification (GTDB taxonomy): domain Bacteria; phylum Pseudomonadota; class Gammaproteobacteria; order Burkholderiales; family Burkholderiaceae_C; genus Limnohabitans_A. The sequence goes on along the minus strand of JBDLWA010000016.1, from coordinate 31,147 downwards.
AAGTCTCGGTCAAGGTGCCAATTTGGTTGATCTTGATCAGGATGGAGTTGGCAATGCCTTTGTCGATGCCTTCTTTCAAAATCTTGGTGTTGGTGACAAACAAGTCGTCGCCCACGATTTGAACTTTCTGGCCCAAACGCTCGGTGAGCAATTTCCAACCATCCCAATCGCCTTCGGCCATGCCGTCTTCAATGCTGATGATGGGGTACTTGTCGACCCAAGTGGCCAACATGTCGATCCATTGCTCACCCGTCAAGGACAAGCCTTCGCCTTCCAACTCGTACTTGCCGTCTTTGTAGAACTCACTGGCAGCGCAGTCGAGGCCAATGGCAATTTGCTCGCCAGCGGTGTAGCCGGCTGCGCTGATGGCGTCCAAAATCATTTGAATGGCTGCTTCGTGGTTGGGCACGTTGGGGGCAAAGCCACCTTCGTCACCCACGGCAATGCTCATGCCTTTGTCGTGAATGATTTTCTTCAAAGCGTGAAACACTTCAGCGCCATAACGCACAGCTTCGCGGAAGCTAGGCGCGCCCACGGGGATGATCATCAATTCTTGCAAGTCGAGGTTGTTGTTGGCGTGTGCGCCGCCGTTGATGACGTTCATCATGGGGACGGGCAATTGGCAACCGTTCATGCCGCCAAAGTAGCGGTACAAGGGCAGGCCAGATTCTTCAGCCGCAGCGCGGGCCACAGCCATCGACACCGCCAGCATGGCGTTGGCACCCAGGCGGCTTTTGTTTTCAGTGCCGTCCAAGTCAATCATGGTTTTGTCGAGGAAAGCTTGTTCTGATGCGTCGAGACCCAAGACGGCTTCAGAAATTTCGGTGTTGATGTGTTCAACGGCTTTCAACACGCCTTTGCCCAAGTAACGGCTCTTGTCGCCATCACGCAGTTCAATGGCTTCACGGCTGCCCGTTGAAGCGCCAGACGGCACTGCGGCACGGCCCATGACGCCGGACTCTAACAACACATCGCATTCAACGGTGGGGTTGCCGCGGCTGTCTAAAATTTCGCGTCCCACAATGTCAACAATCGCACTCATTTTGGTTTCTCTCTGTCTAAATTAAAAATCGTGATGTTTCTTCAAGGCTCAAATGATGCCTTGAATCATTGAAAGTTGTTCTCTAAGAAGGGGTTCTTTTTGGTTACTGCGTCGAGTTCCAACAAAGTTTCCAGCAAAGCTTTCATGTGCTTCAAAGGCACAGCGTTGGGGCCATCGGACATGGCCTCTGCTGGGTTGGGGTGTGTTTCCATGAACAAGCCTGCAACGCCTACCGCCACAGCCGCACGCGACAACACCGGCACCATCTCGCGCATGCCGCCAGAGCTGGTGCCTTGGCCGCCTGGCAATTGAACGGAGTGGGTGGCGTCGTACACCACAGGTGCGCCAGTTTCGCGCATGATGGCCAAGCTGCGCATGTCGGACACCAAGTTGTTGTAGCCAAAGCTGGCGCCACGTTCGCAGGCCATGAAGCTGTCTTCGGGCAAGCCAGCCTCACGCGCAGCAGCACGGGCTTTGTCGATCACGTTCTTCATGTCGTGAGGGGCCAAGAACTGACCCTTCTTGATGTTGACCGGTTTGCCCGATTGCGCCACAGCGCGAATGAAGTCGGTTTGACGGCACAAGAACGCGGGTGTTTGCAAGACATCGACAACAGCCGCCACAGCAGGGATGTCGGCTTCATTGTGAACATCGGTGATGATGGGCACATGCAGCTCGCGCTTCACCTTTGCCAAAATTTCCAAGCCTTTTTCCATGCCAGGGCCACGGAACGTGCTGCCAGATGAACGGTTGGCTTTGTCGTAGCTGCTTTTGAAAATGAAGGGAATGCCCAAGGCTGAAGTGATTTCCTTCAGCGTACCGGCGGTGTCCATTTGCAATTGCTCAGACTCTATGACACAGGGGCCTGCAATTAAAAAGAAGCGCTGGTCGAGGCCAACATTAAATCCGCAAAGTTTCATGGTGTTCCTAGAGGTGTCGCTTCAAATGGTCAGGTGAGTTGTGGTCAAGCCACCGCTTTTAAATGTTTCGCGCCCTGTTGATGGTCAATGGATGCTTTGATGAAAGCATTGAACAGCGGGTGACCATCCCAAGGGGTGGACTTGAATTCGGGGTGGAATTGCACGCCTACAAACCAAGGGTGCACAGATGTGGGCAACTCCACAATTTCAGTCAGTTGCTCGCGCTGTGTGAGGGCGGAAATGACCAAACCTGCTTTGCGCAAGGTGTCGAGGTAATTGACGTTGGCTTCATAACGGTGGCGGTGACGCTCGGTGACCACGGGGCCATAGATGCCATGTGCCAATGTGCCTGCAGACACGTCGGAGCTTTGGGCGCCCAAGCGCATGGTGCCGCCCAAATCGGATTGGGCATCGCGAACTTGGATGGTGCCGTCGGCATCTTTCCATTCATTGATCAATGCAATGACGGGGAAGGGCGTATCGGGTTCAAACTCGGTGCTGTTGGCATTGGCCATGCCCGCCACATGGCGCGCGTATTCAATGGTGGCCACTTGCATACCCAGGCAAATGCCCAGGTAAGGCACTTTGCTTTCGCGGGCAAAACGAGCAGTTTGAATTTTGCCTTCAACACCGCGCTTGCCAAAACCGCCAGGCACCAACACGCCGTCAAACTTGGCCAGTTGTGCCACTGTTTCTGGGGTAATGGTTTCTGAATCGATGTGTTCAATTTTGACGCGCACATGGTTGCGCATGCCCGCATGACGCAGGGCTTCGTTGACCGACTTGTAGCTGTCGGACAGCTCAACGTATTTGCCCACCATGGCAATGGTGACTTCGCCCTGAGGGTGCTCAGTTTCGTAAACCAAATCGTCCCAACGCTTGAGGTTGGCAGGGGGTGTATTGATGTGCAAACGGTCGCAGATCAAACCATCCAAACCTTGCTCGTGCAACACACGAGGTACTTTGTAAATGGTGTCGACGTCGGGCATAGAAATGACGCCCCAGCTTTGCACGTTGGTAAAGAGAGAAATTTTGTCTTTCTCGTCTTCAGGAATCATGCGGTCGGCACGGCACAACAAGGCATCGGGTTGAATGCCAATTTCGCGAAGCTTTTGCACCGTGTGTTGCGTGGGCTTGGTTTTGAGTTCGCCAGCGGCGGCAATCCAAGGCACATAGGTGAGGTGTACAAAGGCGGCATTGTTGGGGCCCAAACGCAAGCTGAGCTGGCGAACGGCTTCTAGGAATGGCAGGGACTCGATGTCGCCTACGGTGCCGCCAATTTCAACAATGGCCACATCGACCGCTTCGGGGGTGCCAAAGCCAGCACCCCGCTTGATGTAGTCTTGAATTTCGTTGGTGATGTGGGGAATGACCTGGACGGTCTTGCCCAAGTAATCACCGCGGCGCTCTTTTTCAAGCACGCTTTTGTAAATTTGACCCGTGGTGAAGTTGTTGGCCTTCTTCATGCGGGTGTTGATGAAACGCTCGTAGTGGCCCAAATCGAGGTCGGTCTCGGCGCCATCGTCGGTGACAAACACTTCGCCGTGTTGAAACGGCGACATGGTGCCAGGGTCGACGTTGATGTACGGATCCAGCTTAATGAGGGTGACTGAGAGGCCGCGCGATTCTAGGATCGCGGCGAGAGAGGCGGAGGCGATTCCCTTACCCAGGGAAGACACCACACCACCGGTGACGAAGACGAATTTGGTCATGTCCAGGACGAGGTGCAGAGCACCCGGGAGATGGAAAACGAGATTATAAAGGTGTCCTGATCTGCTACATTGCCGAACATGAACGATTTGACCGGAAAACGCATAGTTTTAGGACTCACGGGTGGCATTGCCTGTTTTAAGGCGGCCGAGTTGTGTCGATCTCTCGTGAAAGCGGGTGCCAAAGTGCAAGTTGTGATGACCGAGGCTGCGGCACAGTTCATCACCCCCGTCACCATGCAGGCTTTGTCGGGACAAGCGGTTTACACCTCTCAGTGGGACGCCCGTGAAGGTAACAACATGGCGCACATCAATTTGAGCCGTGAAGCCGATGCCATTTTGATCGCCCCTGCCAGTGCCGATTTCATGGCCAAGCTGATCCATGGCAAAGCCGATGAATTACTCAGCCTGATGTGCTTGGCCAGACCCATTCAAAAAGTGCCCCTCATTCTGGCGCCCGCCATGAACCGCGAAATGTGGGCTCATCCAGCCACCCAGCGCAATGTGGCCCAACTCAAACAAGATGGCACCTATGTCCTAGGCGTGGGACAAGGCGATCAGGCCTGCGGTGAAACTGGTGATGGCCGCATGTTGGAGGCCGAAGAAATATTGGAAGAATTGTTGGCTTTTTGGACGCCTAAAGTGCTTCAAGGCCAACAGGTGCTGATCACTGCGGGCCCCACTTACGAAGCCATTGATCCGGTTCGCGGCATTACCAATTTGTCCAGCGGCAAAATGGGCTTTGCCATTGCCCGTGCGGCTCAGCAAGCGGGCGCTGACGTCACCTTGGTGGCGGGCCCGGTCAGTTTGCCGACGCCGCGTGGCGTCGCGCGCATCGATGTGCGCTCTGCCTTGCAAATGCATGAGGTGGTCCAAAAGTTAGTGGTCAGTGCTCAGGTCTTGATTGCGGCGGCTGCCGTGGCCGATTGGCGTCCTGCAAGTTCGGCCGATCAGAAGATTAAAAAAGATGGCTCGGGTGACACACCGGCCTTAACGTTTGTCGAAAACCCAGACATTTTGGCCACAGCCGCGCAGTCTGAACGTGCGCGTTCAGGGGCCTTGTTCTGTGTCGGCTTTGCAGCAGAGAGTCATGATTTGTTGGCCCATGCCACGGCCAAAAGAGCTCGCAAAGGCGTGCCTTTGCTGGTGGGCAATATTGGCCCCAGCACCTTTGGCCAAGACGACAACGCTTTGCTGTTGGTGGATGACAAAGGGGCCAAAGAGTTGCCTCGCGATGCCAAAACCAAATTGGCACAAGACCTGATTCAAGAAATTGCCCAGCGCATGGGGCAACGCTAATTTAAGGCTGATTCAAAGCTGATTCATCCTGCCAATTTCTCAATAGATAAGACTGATCACAGAGCACGCAACACCATGAACGTCGATCTCAAAATTCTCGATCCCCGAATGACCGATCAATTGCCCGCCTATGCCACACCCGGCAGTGCCGGCCTGGATTTGCGGGCCTGTTTGGATGCACCGCTCACATTGCAACCCAATGCCTGGCAGCTGATCTCAACTGGCTTGTCGGTGTACCTCAAAGATCCGGGCTATGCCGCCATGTTGTTGCCTCGCTCTGGGCTGGGGCACAAGCACGGCATTGTGTTGGGCAATTTGGTGGGGTTGATCGACAGCGATTACCAAGGCCCCTTGATGGTCAGTTGCTGGAATCGCAGCCAAGAGGCTTTCACGATTCAACCCATGGAGCGCATTGCTCAAATGGTGATCGTGCCCGTGGTTCAGGCGCGCTTCAATGTGGTCACCGAATTTGATGCCCCCAGCGAACGTGGCGCTGGCGGCTACGGCTCAACGGGCAAAAGTTAATTTCTGTTAGTGCAGCAAACCACCGGGTGCACCGGGTTCGCCACCAATTTCGATTTTGAAAAAGCCGGTGCCACACGTGCCGGCTTCTTGTTCTTCTGAGGTGGCCAAGCGAACATGGTTCACTTTCAGGCTAAGTCGCAGCGCAATCCCTGATAAAGGGTGGTTGCCGTCCAACACCACGTGCTCAGGGTAAATTTCGGTGATGGTGTAGAGCACATTGCGGGGGGCTTCTGGGTTGCAACCCGAGGGCAATGCGGTACCTTCAATGGTGAGGCCTTCTTCGATGTCCTTGGGGAAAAGAGCGCGTGGCTCTAGAAACAGCAAGTTTTCTTCAAAGTCGCCAAAGGCATCTTCGGGCTCGAGGTGCAAATCGACCTTGGCGCCCACGGTGTGGCCTTGCAAGGCTTCTTCAATTTTGGGGAGCAAATCATGACCACCCACGTAAAACGCCACGGGCTCATCGAGTTCGTCCAAAACTTCGCCCAAAGTATCTTTAAGCGTCCAGGTCAGTTCGACCACACATTGAGAAGTAATATCCATCCCAGAATTGTCGCAGTTTTAAAAACGTTTTTGATCTGATGTTTATGCAAAAAAATATGCCCTTACCGTTATTGGGTGGCCTCACACCCGCCCAATTCATGAAGCGTCATTGGCAAAAAAAGCCTTTGCTCATTCGGCAGGCCGTGCCAGACATGAAGCCCTTGATCAGTCGCACAGACTTGTTGGCCATGGTGGAAAGCGAAGAGGTAGAGTCGCGGCACATTGTGCGAAAAGGCAAGCAATGGACTTTGAAAAAAGGCCCCATGAACCGCAAAAGCTTGCCCTCCTTCAAAACCCCCGACTGGACGGTTCTGATTCAAGGTGTGGATTTACACCATGACGGCGTGCATGCCCTTTTGCAACAATTTCGATTTGTCCCTGACGCGCGCTTAGATGATTTGATGATCAGCTACGCCACCGAAGGCGGTGGTGTCGGGCCCCACTTTGACAGTTATGACGTGTTCTTGTTGCAAGCACAAGGTCAGCGCAAATGGCGTATTGGCCGACAAAAGAAGTTTGAGCTGCAAGAAGGTGTGCCTCTCAAAATTTTGAAAAATTTTGAACCTGAAGCCGAGTATGTTTTAAACCCTGGCGACATGCTGTATCTGCCGCCAGGCTATGCCCACGATGGCATTGCGGTGGGGGAGTGCATGACTTACTCCGTGGGCTTTAGGGTGCCTCGCAGTGCCGATTTGGCCAGTGAACTTTTGCTGGGGCTCTCAGAAGAAGTGGCGGAGGACTGCGGTGCTGACCTAGATCGCCTGTACCAAGACCCGGGGCAAGAAGCGGCTATTTGCGATGCCAGCATTCCCCAAGCCTTGCAAGTGTTTGCGGCAGAGGCCGTGGCCAAGGCCATGAAGAATCCACAATTGCTCAACTGCCTGTTGGGCGAGTCATTGACAGAGCCGAAACCCAATGTCTGGTTTGATCCACCGGATCAAGACCAGTTGTCTAGTTTTGCTTGGCCCGCTCATATTCAATTGGATCGGCGGACCAAAATGCTGTTTGATCAGTTTCACATCTATATCAATGGCGAAAGTTTCAAGGCTGGCGGCCGAGACGCTAAGTTGCTCAGGCAACTGGCCAACGACAAACACTTGCCCGCCGCGCAGGCCCAACAATTGAGCGAAGCGGCTGTTGAATTGATGCAAGCTTGGTGGGAAGAAGGGTGGTGGCATGAGAATGCCTAAATCTTGACGCACCCCATGCACCACAATAAAGCTATAATTTGAGGCTGAACGGTAGGAGCTCGAGTGCCTGCTGTTCTGTCAACAGGGTTTTAACTAATCCTGATGACAATTTCCCGGAAATTGTTTTTTCACTAACTTTAAGGAAAATAATCATGAATAAGTCTATCGTTTTGGCTGCCGTGATCGCTGCTGCTGCTTTGGCTGCTTGCGGTAAAAAAGAAGAAGCTGCTGCTCCTGCACCAGCACCCGCTGCTGCTGCACCTGCTGCTGAGACACCTGCTGCACCAGCCGCTCCCGCTGCTGATGCCAAGCCTGCTGACGCTGCTGCTGCTCCCGCAGCTGCTGCACCTGCAGAAGCTCCTAAGAAGTAATTCTTAGCAGCCAAAAAAAACCCCGCATTGCGGGGTTTTTTTTCGCCCCTTCATTTTTGAAGTGAAGGGGAAACGGAAGATCAGCGCTCGGAATTATTTGATTTCATCCGCCAACAGCTTGATGATTTTGTCTGCATTGCTAGATGTTTCGGGAATGCCATCAGGGCCTTGCACAACCACGGTGGAGACATCGCCCTTGCTGGTCACAGCAATTCGGTACTTGGCCAAAGTGGGTGTGGCTTTGTCGCTGCTAAACCATTTGGCAAAGAAACCAGGTTCTTTGTCTCCCAAGCCTGTAGGTGCGTAGCGAACAAAGAAAACACCTTGTGCACGATCTCGGTCTTCAACAGTGAAGCCCGTGCGATCAATGGCAACGCCCACGCGGCGCCAAGCACGGTCAAATCCATCTTTGATTTCGATGGCCGGTAAATTGTTGAGCTTGGTGACTTTGACGTCAGCAGGCAAACTGTTGGTACCCGGTGCAGTTGCAGGGGCTGTTGCAGTTGCAGTGTTGTTGATGCTCAGGTTTTGGCCACCTAATTTCAACATCAACCTTCTGAGGAATTCAATTTCCAACTCGGGATCGGCAGGTCGAGGTGACCACACCGTAGAGTCCTTCAGCGTGCTGGTATAAATTTCAGCCAAGCCGCGGTGCGTAATGGTAATTTCAAGACCACTGGCCGTGCGCTCTACGCGCGTTCTGAAACGATCGCGCTCGCCTGTTGAGTAGAGTGAATCAAACATCTTGCCCACAGTACGGCGAATGAAGTCTTGTGGCAGTTTGGCGCGATTTTCAGCCCACTCGGTTTCCATGATGCCCAAATCGGCTTGGTCTGTGCTCAACACAAAACCGTTGTCTTTCCAGAACTCACGCAAAGGTTCCCAAACAGAGTCTGCGGTGCGATTGACGACCAAGAACCGCTGAGTGCCGTTTCTAACAATTCGTGCATCGCCAGCTTGGTTGGCGGCTGTACCCGTGTCCTTGGCGCGAACGGCAGGATTGGCTGCGGCCATAGCACTGGCGGAACCCGCAACTTGGTAACGGCTGTCACGCTTTAATTGCGTGAGGTCGGGTGGCACTTCTAATGTGGGGGCTTGGCTAGCACTTTTATAGTCAATCTTGCCTTCTTCAAGGGTGGAACAACCCGATAAAAAGCAGGTGAGTGCAGCCGCAAAAGCCAATGCATTCAGGGGACGAGAAGAGGATACGAATCGATTCACGGGGGGTCCTTAAATAAGTCCGCTGGCGCGCATGGCAGCTTCCACAACGGGCTGCTGGGCGCTAGAAAGTTCGGTCATGGGCAAGCGCAGCGTGCCGCCACACAAGCCCATGCGTGCCATGGCCCATTTCACAGGAATGGGGTTGGCTTCAACAAATAAATGCTTGTGCATGGGCATCAATTTGAATTGAATTTCCATGGCTTTTTGAATGTCGCCAGCGATGGCCGCAACACACAATTCATGCATTAAGCGAGGGGCCACATTGGCCGTGACACTCACATTGCCTTTGCCGCCACACAACATGAGGGCCACAGCGGTGGGATCGTCACCTGAGTAAACGGCAAATTCCTTGGGCAAGTCGCGAATGAGCCACTGGGCCCTTTCAATGTTGCCGGTGGCTTCCTTAATGCCCACAATACCGGGCACTTGAGCCAGCCTGAGCACGGTGTCGTGTTGCATGTCGGCCACCGAGCGGCCGGGCACGTTGTACAAAATAATGGGCAGGTCGGGCACGGCTTCGGCAATGGCTTTGAAGTGCAGGTACATGCCTTCTTGCGTGGGCTTGTTGTAGTAGGGCACCACTTGAAGCTGACAATCTGCGCCCACACTCTTGGCAAACTTGGCCAATTCGATGGCTTCAGAGGTGGAGTTGGCGCCGCATCCGGCCATGATGGGAACACGTCCCTTGGCTTGTTCAACAGAGACCCGAATGATTTCACGGTGCTCTTCTACATTGACGGTGGGAGATTCACCTGTGGTGCCAACCACACCAATGCAATCGGTGCCTTCGGCAATGTGCCAATCGATCAGTTTTCGAAGGCTAGCGTAGTCCACAGAACCGTCCTCCAACATGGGAGTGACCAAAGCGGGAATGCTGCCAGTAATGGGTTGAAAAGTTTTCGTCATGGCGAATGAATTGAACGACAAAGGTGCATTCTAACGACTGCGCAGGCAAAACTGACGACCTAATTGAGGGTCTTCTTTGGCCGCCACAATGCGTTGAATGAATTTGGCGGGTTGGTCCCAATAGCCATCTTCATAGGCCACGATGTGGAGGGACTCACAGGTTTGGAGCAATTCGCCAGGTTTGAGCAAGAAATCGGGGCGTGAGGGCTTGCCAATCTTTTCGTGGCCCAGCGCGAAGGTTTCGTAGAAAAGTACACCACCAGGTGCCAAAGCATTCAGAATTTGGGGCATCAAGGGACGCCAAAGGTAGTGGGTCACCACCACGGCATCAAATGTTTTGCCGGTCAAAGGCCAAGGGCCGTTTTCAATGTCGGCCTCGATCGTTTGCCCAAAGTCTGCCGCAGCAGCCAAGGCTTCAGCCGATCGGTCAACGCCTGTGCAGGCATGGCCGTGGTCTGAAAACCATTTCATGTGACGACCGGCACCACACGCTAAGTCTAAGACGGTGCTGTTGGGTTTGAGCAGATGGTGCCAGCGCTGGATCCAAAGGGAGGGCGATTCCGTGCCATGCATTTGACAAAACTCCTGAGCTGAAAACCATGAACAACTTAAGATCATGCCCGATTCTTGAGGTCTCAATTCAATGAAAAGGCCACCCTGGGGCTGTAAATATATCCAGTACTTTGTTTCATTTCACACTACAATCTGCGCCCATGGCTACTACTACCTCTTCAACTTCATCTCCCGAATACGGCGAAGGCTCCATTCGAGTCCTGAAAGGCCTAGAGCCCGTCAAGCAACGCCCGGGCATGTACACCCGTACCGACAACCCCTTGCACATCATTCAAGAGGTGCTCGACAACGCGGCCGACGAGGCCTTGGCGGGGCACGGTAAAAAGATCAAAGTTTCATTGCACGCCGATGGCTCGGTCAGCATTGAAGACGACGGCCGAGGCATTCCATTTGGCTTGCATCCCGAAGAAAAAGCACCGGTCATTGAATTGGTGTTCACGCGCTTGCATGCGGGTGGCAAGTTCGACAAAGGCAAGGGCGGTGCTTACAGCTTCTCTGGCGGTTTGCATGGCGTGGGTGTCAGTGTCACCAACGCTTTGGCCAAGCGACTCGAAGCCACCAGTTACCGCGAAGGCCAAGTGGCCACCCTAACGTTTTCCGGTGGCGATGTGGTCGAAGCTTTAGTCACGCGCAAAGCCGGTGAAGGCGATCGCAAACAAGGCACCACGGTGCGTGTGTGGCCCGATGCCAAGTATTTCGAATCGAGTGCTTTGCCCATGGCCGAGCTCACGCATTTGCTGCGCAGCAAAGCGGTGCTGATGCCAGGTGTCACAGTCACGTTGCTGAACGAAAAAACCAAAGACACCCAAACGTGGCAATACAAAGCGGGCTTGCGTGACTACCTCATGCAAACGCTCAATGGCGACCCGGTCATTCCCTTGTTTGAAGGGGAAGGTTTTGCCGATGGCAACAACGACAGCTTTGCTGAAGGCGAGGGGGCCAGTTGGGCTGTGGCGTTTACCGAAGACGGGCAGCCTGTTCGTGAGAGTTACGTCAACCTCATTCCCACCAGTGCCGGCGGTACGCACGACAGTGGCTTGCGCGATGGTTTGTTTACAGCCGTCAAGAGCTTCATTGAGTTGCACAGTTTGTTGCCCAAGGGCGTGAAGCTCATGCCAGAAGACGTGTTTGCCCGCGCCAGTTTTGTGTTGTCTGCCAAAGTGCTCGACCCCCAATTCCAAGGCCAAATCAAAGAACGTTTGAACTCGCGCGACGCGGTTCGATTGGTGTCTAGCTTTGTGCGCCCCAGCTTAGAGCTGTGGCTCAATGAGCACGTCGAGTACGGCAAAAAACTGGCCGAGCTGGCCATCAAGGCCGCGCAGCATCGCCAAAAGGCCGGCCAAAAAGTGGAGAAGCGCAAGAGTTCAGGCGTGGCGGTGTTGCCAGGCAAACTGACCGACTGCGAAAGCAAAGACATTGCACACAACGAAGTGTTTTTGGTGGAGGGCGACTCTGCGGGCGGTAGCGCCAAAATGGGCCGTGACAAAGAATGTCAGGCCATTTTGCCCTTACGCGGCAAGGTGCTCAACACGTGGGAAGTCGATCGCGATCGGCTTTTTGCCAACAACGAAATTCACGACATTTCGGTGGCCATTGGTGTCGATCCGCATGGTCCCAACGACTCACCCGATTTGTCGGGTTTGCGTTACGGCAAGATTTGTATCTTGAGCGATGCCGACGTTGATGGTTCGCACATTCAAGTCTTGTTGCTCACTTTGTTCTTCCGTCACTTTCCCAAGCTGATAGAAACTGGCAATGTGTTTGTGGCGCGTCCACCTTTGTTCCGTGTGGATGCACCGGCGCGCGGCAAAAAACCAGCGGCCAAGATGTACGCATTAGACGAAGCCGAGATGCAAACTATCTTAGACAAGTTGCGCAAAGATGGCGTGCGCGAAGGCGCATGGAGCATCAGCCGATTCAAAGGCTTGGGCGAGATGAGTGCCGAGCAATTGTGGGAAACCACACTCAACCCCGACACCCGCCGTTTGCTGCCCGTGCAATTGGGCACTTTGGATTTTGCGCAAACCGAAAGCTTGATCACGCAACTGATGGGCAAAGGCGAAGCTGCAGCACGCCGCGAGCTCATGGAATTGCATGGTGACGACATCGAAGTGGACATTTAATCATGAACGATCAACCCACCTTAGACCTTCAAAACAGCGAGTCTGATGACTCGCTGAATTTGGCCACCTACGCGCAGCGTGCCTACCTGGAGTACGCCTTGAGCGTGGTCAAGGGCCGTGCCTTGCCCGATGTGTGCGATGGCCAAAAACCCGTCCAACGCCGTATTCTGTATTCCATGTCCCGCATGGGCTTGGGCTTCTCGGGTGCGACAGGCGCCAAGCCTGTTAAAAGCGCACGTGTGGTGGGCGATGTGTTGGGCCGTTTCCACCCCCACGGCGACCAAGCGGCGTACGACGCGTTGGTGCGCATGGCGCAAGACTTCAGTCAGCGCTATCCGCTGATTGATGGCCAAGGCAACTTTGGCAGCCGTGATGGCGATGGCGCTGCGGCCATGCGTTATACGGAAGCGCGCCTTTCAAAAATCACGACCTTGTTATTGGATGAAATTGACCAAGGCACGGTTGACTTTATTCCCAACTACGACGGTTCCACCGAAGAACCTCGGCAGTTGCCAGCGCGTTTGCCGTTTGTGTTGATGAACGGTGCCAGTGGTATTGCGGTGGGTTTGGCCACCGAAATTCCAAGTCACAATTTGCGTGAAGTGGCCGATGCGTGCGTGGCACTCATCAAGTCGCCCAAGCTCACTGACGACGAATTGTTTGCGCTCATTCCGGGTCCCGACTATCCAGGTGGCGGTCAGATCATCAGTCCAGCATCCGACATTGCCGATGCGTATCGCACGGGTCGTGGTTCATTGAAAGTGCGTGCTCGCTGGAAAATTGAAGACATGGCGCGCGGTCAGTGGCAGTTGGTGGTCACCGAGTTGCCCATTGGTGTCAGCTCGCAAAAAGTGCTGGAAGAAATTGAAGAGCTCACCAACCCCAAAGTGAAGGCTGGCAAGAAAGCCCTGAGTGCAGATCAAATGCAACTCAAGGCCAGCATCTTGTCTGTGCTCGATGTGGTGCGCGATGAGTCCAGTAAAGATGCTGCAGTGCGTTTGGTGTTTGAGCCCAAAACCAGCCGCATTGAACAGCAAGAACTCATCACCGCCTTGCTGGCGCACACCAGTTTGGAAACGTCTTCGCCCATCAATATGACCTCGGTGGGCATTGATGGCAAGCCTGTGCAAAAGTCCTTGCGCCAAATGATTTCGGAATGGATCACTTTCCGTCAGCAAACCATTGTGCGCCGCTCCGAGCATCGCCTTGGCAAGGTCATGGACCGCATCCATATTTTGGAAGGTCGTCAGTTGGTGTTGCTCAACATCGACGAGGTCATTGCCATCATTCGTCAAAGCGACGAGCCGAAACAAGCCTTGATGGATCGTTTCAAACTGAGCGAGCGCCAAGCCGAAGACATCCTAGAAATTCGCCTGCGCCAATTGGCCCGTTTGGAAGCCATCAAAATTGAGCAAGAGCTGAAAGAGTTGCGCACAGAGCAAACGCAGCTCGAAGAAATATTGGCCAACCCAGCTTCTCTCAAACGCTTGATGGTGAAAGAGATTGAGCAAGACGCCAAAACCTTTGCCGATCCACGTCGTACGCTCATTCAAGAAGAGAAAAAAGCGGTGGCCGAAGTGAAGGTGGTGGACGAGCCTGTCACGGTGGTGGTCTCGCAAAAAGGCTGGGTGCGCGCGCGCCAAGGTCATGGCCACGATGCCACCAGCTTTGCCTTCAAGGCAGGCGATGGTTTGTATGGCACCTTTGAATGCCGCACCGTGGATACTTTGCTGGCCTTTGGCACAGCGCAAAAGGGCAGTGGCCGCGTGTACTCGGTGCCTGTGGCTTCATTGCCAGGGGCACGAGGCGATGGTCAACCCATCACCACCCTCATTGAATTAGAAGCCGGTACCCAAGTGGCGCACTTCTTTGCGGGGCCAGTCACAGCCACCTTGTTGTTGTCTAGTTCTGGTGGCTATGGCTTTATGGCCACAGTGGAGAACATGATTTCGCGCCAAAAAGGCGGCAAGTCTTTCATCACGGTGGGAGAGGGTGAATCGGTGTGTGCGCCTTCGCATGTCGCCGGCTCAAACGCAACACCTGCGCCGGGTGATGCTGCCATGCCAGCAGCCACCCATGTGGCCTGTGCATCCACCGGCGGCCGCATTCTCACTTTCGAAATTAGCGAACTCAAGCTGATGGAGAAGGGGGGCCGTGGTTTGATGTTGTTGGATTTGGAAGCCAAGGACACTTTGGCTGGCGCAGCAGCGTACACCCGCAGTGTGAAGTTGACAGGCATTGGCCGCGGCGGCAAAGACCGCGAAGAGACCTTAGAAATTCGCAGCTTGAACAATGCGCGGGCAGCCCGTGCGCGCAAAGGCAAAGCTGCAGATCTAGGCTTCAAACCCACCCACATTGTGCGCGTGGCGTAATCTGAAAACCTTTCGGCAGACGGCAAAGAAGCACCTCTTGAGGTGCTTCTTTTTTGTCCCAGGACGATTAGCGTTTGGGTGCAAAGTGCATGCGCGGCACAAATTGATAAGTAGACCGCCAGCAAGTGGCCAATAACTCTTCTGGCCCATGGCGATGCGTTAACTTCTTGCGTAACCTTGAAACACACACCTGCAATCGTTTGTTGTTGTAGAAGTCTGAGAGGCCCCAAATGGCCATTTCAAGTGCATCGCTGCGCAACGCTTGCTCGGGCGCCATGGCCAATTGCGTGAGCAAAACGGTTTCCATGGCGGTTAAACCAATGGCATTGTTGGCGGGGCCTGTGAGCAAGGCTCGAACGGGGTCAATGGTCCAGCCGGTTTTGAGGGTTCGGGGCAGGCGAGAGGCCAAGCGATGAATGATGGCCACCAGTTCACTGGGGTTGAAAGGTTTGCTGATGCAAACATCGGCGCCAGCATCAATGGCCGCTATACGCGCATCGGGCTCGGTAGCGGGGGCAATCATGATCACTCTGATTTCTGGGTGCTTCGCCAGTTTGGCCGCCAGTGCAAAACTTTTCTCGCCCAAAGTGCTTGCGTCGAGTACCACCACATCGCTGATTTCATGCTCTTTGTGCGACTGAAAATCGTCATGGTGAGAACAGTGGTGGCCTTCCATGCCGGCACTCTGTAAATGGGCAAGAACTTGCTCCGCCAAATGTGGGTCTTGTTCTACAAAGCTGACGCAGAGTGGTTTCATGGCGGAGGTCCCTATTGTTAAATGTTTACTTAAGAATTCATAGTAATTCTTTTTGTATACATTTTGAAATAATAAAAACCCTAAAATAACCACGAAAGTGATCTTAATTCACTCAAAACGGGGACTTCCCCCTCTCAAACGCCTTGTTTTTGCATTGCCTTTCCAAGTTCTTGCAAAGAAAGGCAATGTGGCAAATTTGATGAATTCAAACGCGCAAAGCTTTGAAATGTGTCGAAATCAAGCTGATTTAAGCAATTTCAGCAATTAATTCAATTTCAACGCAGGCACCCATGGGTAACTGCGCCACACCAAATGCACTGCGTGCATGAACGCCCACATCACCAAAAACCTGACCCAGTAACTCACTGCAGCCATTGGTCACCAAGTGTTGCTCCGTGAAGTCAGCCGTTGAGTTGACCAAGCTCATGACCTTGACGATGCGCTTGACTTTGTTCAAATCGCCCACTGCCGCGTGCAGCGTCCCCATCAGGTCAATGGCAACGGCGCGGGCAGCTGCTTTGCCTTCTTCTGTGTGGATGTTTTTGCCCAATTGACCCGCCCAAACTTGACCGTTCTTTTTAGAGATGTGACCACTGAGGAATACCAAGTTGCCCGTTTGGACAAAAGGAACATAAGCGGCAGCTGGTGTGGCAACAGGGGGCAATGTGATTTGTAATTCTTCGAGCTTTTGATAGATAGACATGGTTCTATTTCCTGACTTGTTTTAATTTACAGAGAGATGGGTTCAACCGTGACATTGACCGTGAGGGTGTGGTGGGTACCACCTTGCAACACACCTCGTAAAGGCGAGACATCGGCAAAGTCTCTGCCGACGGCCAAACGCACATAGTCTTCACCGGGTGTACACCAGCCGTCTCGGTTGTTGGTGGGATCGAAATCGTACCAAGATTCAGTGCCTTCAACCAAGGACAGGCCGGGGACTCGAAGTGAGACCCAAGCATGGGAGGCATCTGAGCCAATCAACCTAGCTTGACCAGGCGGCGGTTCGGTGAGCAAATAACCGCTGACATAACGCGCAGCCAAACCCAAGCTGCGCAAGCAGGCCAACATGACGTGCGCAAAATCTTGGCAGACGCCACGTTTGTCTTCCAAGACTTTGAGGGCCGGTGTACTGATGTCTGTGCTGAACGACTCGTATTTGAAATCGGTGTGGATGCGGCGCATCAAATCGCGAGTGGCGTCGATTAAATTTCTGCCTGCTGGAAAACTACGCTGTGCATAAATTGAAAATGCCATGTCGATAGGGGCATGGTGAGAACTGTACGCAAAGCCGCTGGCCTCATCACTGGCTTGGGCTGCTCGGTATTGAAAAGCCGTACGCGCACTTTCCCAAGTGATGTCTGTCGCTTGTTGTTGCAGGGCTAATTGGCGTTTGGCTTCCAATTGAAAAGTTTCAACTTCGCTGATCGCACTGACCTTCAAGGTGCTGTGCGGCGAGGGCAAAGACCAATACAGTCGGTGGTTACCATACGCATCTAAGTTGCCACTTATTTTGTGCGCAGGCGGTTCTGTGCTGAAGTGATGTTGCGTGCAATTTTGGCAAGGCGTTGTGGGCGGCGTCAGGTGTGCCACATGCTGCGCGGTTTCCACCGTGGGCGTGTAGTGGTACAAAGTTTCGTGGGTGATGCGTAGCTTCGTCATAGTGTGTGTATCACGCGCCAACGCTTTGCTGTGTCTCGCCACTGTGAGAGAAGAACAAACTGTTCAGTTGATCAGACACCGTCCGGGCCGTCTGCCGGCAGTCGTTGAGCACCTGAAGCAAGGCTTCGCTGTGGTGTCTGCCATCGGGCGAAAGGATGGCCAGGTCAAGTGCTGACAACACAGGAATTTGCTTGGACATTTCCTCTGTGGCGCCCTGGGCCAGATGACCCATTTTGGCCAGTCGGCCGCGTAAAGTTTGCGCGACCCAGCCCAGCGCTCGTGGGTTGTCGGTATGCGTTAGGAGTAATTCCAACAAAGCGCCCAAGGTTCTGCTTTGTTGATACTGGGCATGGAAAGAAATGGTGCTGTCAAACAAGGTCAACACAGCATCAAACCCGGCTTGCGTTTGAAGACATTGCGTTTCGAGCGCACGGTGCAATGCATGGGCCAAGAAATCAAGGCGCTCAATGTGGCGACCAATCGACAACAAACGCCAGCCGTCATCGCGCGTCATGCGATCGGTTTGAGCGCCGGTTAGAGCGGCCATCGATTGGCTGGTGCGAGACAAAAGTTGCTGTGCCCAGACGCTGCTGGCCACAGGCGCATCTTGCGATTGGGGTTTGAAAAACGCATTTTCAGTTTGCTCAATCAGTGTCCAATGTTCAGGGGACAATCTTTCGCGAACAGATGCTGCGGCTAACTTGATAGCGCGCAAGTTGTAACCGACGCCCGTGGTGTGTTGGGTATCCCAAAAACCAGCGATCAGTGAACGTTCAAATACGCGTCTGGATTGTTGTGCCTGTGGCACGCCTGGCACGACCAAGCCATGGCTGACGCACAGCGAATTGAGCCATTCAATGAGGGGCGCGCTGTGTTGCGCTTCGCTGTTGAGCGTTTCGAGGGCTAATCGCGAAAGTCGTAATGTGTTTTCTGTTCGTTCTGAATAGCGTCCCATCCAAAACAAATTCTCGGCTGCACGGCTGGTGACCAAGCGATGCTTTTGAGGGCTGGCCACAAAGGCGACTTCTGGCGCCAAGGTTTGAGTTTGCTGAAGACTGCCGGGTGACAGAACCCAGACATCGGCACTGCTGCCGCCTTGTTGCATGGAAGCAATGCCAGTTTGAGTGCCCAGCCTGGCCAAGCCGCCTGGTAAGACTTGCCAGCCACCTTCCTCGTTGGCCAACACGAAGACGCGCAGAATGACGGGGCGCGAAGGCATTGACTGTAAGTTGGCGAAAGTGGGCGTGTGTGACAGTGGTAAGAAACCCTGAACAGTGTGTGCTTCTGGATCACTTTGAATTCTGGCGCGCCATTCATCCAAGCCGCGCCAATCCAATTTGTGCCCCATCACCGGCTCAAAACTTTTACAACCTGGCGCATAAGGGTAGGTGGGTTTGATGACACAGTCTTGCAGTCTTGGCAGCACGTCGTGCAAGGCGGCGGGTTCTCCACACCACCAGCTGGGAATGGCGGGGAGCAACAACTCCTCTTGAAGCAGTGTTCTAGACAGTTGAGGCAAGAAGCCAAGCAATGCATTGGACTCTAAAAAGCCAGACCCAGGGGTGTTGGCCACCAACACATTGCCAGCCCTCACGGCTTGTAACAAGCCCGGAATGCCCAAGGTCGATTCGGCTCTGAGCTCGAGTGGATCGAGCCAATCGTCGTCTACACGTTTGAGCAAACCATGGACCGGTTTGAGTCCTTCGAGCGTTTTTAAATACAGCTTTTCATCCCGAACCAACAGATCATTGCCTTGCACCAAGGACAAGCCCAAGTAACGCGCTAGATAAGCCTGTTCAAAATAAGTTTCGTTGTAAGGACCCGGGGTGAGCAAGGCGATGTGCGCTTGCATTCCCGCTTGGGTTCGGAGTTTGAGCGCATTGACAAACGATCGATAAGAATCGGCCAGTGCTCTTACAGGCATGGACTCAAACGCCCGCGAAAACTGATTGGAAATGATCTGACGGTTTTCAAGCAAGTAACCCAAACCAGAAGGTGCTTGTGTGCGTTGAGATAACAGCCACCAACAACCATCAGGCCCTTTGACCAAATCAAATGCAGCCAAGTTAAGGTAACGACCGCCTACAGGCGCACTGCCGTGCATGGCATGAAGATAACCTGGATGACCTTGCACCAAAGCATAGGGCAGAGCACCTTGTTTGAGGAGGTGCTGCATGCCGTAAACGTCGGACATGATGCCCTCGAGCAAGCGCATGCGCTGTAACACGCCCGTTTGAATTTGCTGCCAGTCGAGGCTCGACAAAATGAGGGGCAACAAATCCAAGGACCACGGCCGTTGGGGTTGATCGGCATTGGCATAGACGTTGTAGGTCATGCCGTTGTCGCGCACTTGACGCATCATGGTGTCATGCCGTGCGGGGAGGCTTTGAATGCCGTCCGTGCCCATGTGACTTAAAAAGTCGGACCAGTGCGATGTCACCTGGGTCGGTTGGCGCACAACGCCAAAAATGGCGTCAGTGCCTTTGCCGGGCGCGACACTCACGCCACCTCTCATTTCATCCCAGTGACCCGGCGGTGCGCACTCAATGCTTTCAAGCAATTTGTGCACGGACGACGCTGCCCTATCGCTGGCTTGGAATGCAAGCGAGCTTTGAGACTGCGAAGACGATGAGGGGGCGTTGTTGTTAAATTCCACAATGCCTTAATTGTCGCCTCATCTTGCCCTGCGGAGGTCCAAGGTCCAGGGAAATTCTGGGCTGGCTGCCAATTGGGCATTGGCCAAGGGCATGGCCATTTTTCCGGGTGTGTGACCCATTCGGAAAAAGCGCGCCAAACGGCGGCTCTCGGCCTCATAGGCATTGACTGGCAAGGTGTCGTAGCTGCGGCCCCCTGGGTGCGCCACATGGTATTGCGCGCCGCCAATGGAGCGTTTCATCCAGGTGTCCAAGACATCCACCGTCAGGGGGGCATGCACACCAATGCTGGGGTGCAATGAAGAGGGCGGATTCCAAGCTTTGTATCGAACACTGGCCACGTACTCACCCGAGGTGCCTGTGGGCTGCAAGGGCAAGGCATGGCCATTGACCGTGACCGTATAGCGACTAGCGTTCATGCCAGTGACATGAACTTCAAGACGCTCCAAAGATGAGTCGACGTACCGGGCTGTGCCACTGGATGTGCTTTCCTCACCCATCACATGCCAAGGCTCGAGGGCATTGCGCAAGGTCACTTGAATGGCATCTATGCAAAACTCACCGACGCGAGGGAATCTAAATTCAAAGTGCGGTGCAAACCAAGCGGGATCGAAATGGAAACCTGAATCGCCCAATTCGGTGAGCACATCGTCAAAATCCATTTTGACAAATGTTGGCAACATGAAGCGATCGTGTAAGGTGGTCCCCCATCGTGTGACAGGTTCAATGTAAGGCTCCTCCCAAAAGCGCGCGACCAATGCGCGCAAAAGCAGTTGTTGCACCACACTCATGCGTGCATGAGGGGGCATTTCAAACGCACGCAACTCTAGTAATCCGAGGCGTCCTGTCGCAGAGTCTGGTGAGTACATTTTGTCAATGCAAAACTCACTTCGATGGGTGTTGCCCGTCATGTCGACCAGAATGTTTCGCAAGCTGCGATCGACCAACCAGGGCGGCATGCTTTCCCCGTAAATTTGACGGTTGCGCGCAATTTCTTGCAAGGCAATTTCAAGCTCATACACCTGATCATTGCGGGCTTCATCCACACGGGGCGCTTGGCTGGTGGGGCCAATGAACATGCCACTGAACAAGTAACTCAGGCTTGGGTGGTTATGCCAATACAGCAACAAACTGGCCAGAACCTCTGGGCGCCTTAAGAAGGGGCTGTCTTCGGGTGTTGCACCGCCCATCACAACGTGATTGCCACCCCCGGTACCGGTATGGCGTCCATCGGTCATGAATTTTTCTGCACTCAAGCGCGTTTCAAAAGCCGCTTGGTACAAAAACTCTGTGTGCTCAACCACCTCGTGCCAATTGCTAGCAGGATGAATGTTGACTTCAATCACACCAGGATCGGGCGTGACTTGCAGCAGCTTTAACCGAGGGTCACGAGGGGGAGGGTAGCCCTCCAGCACAATTTTGACCTGCAATTTCTGAGCGGTCGCTTCGACGGCTTGCAATAAATTTAGATAGTCTTCAACGCGCGACAAGGGCGGCATGAATACATACATCACCCCTTCGACGTTTTGATCGGTTGCCGCATCTTTTAAAGGGATCGGCCCATTGGCGCGGCGCGGGTCGCGAATTTCGACACACAATGCGGTTCGAACGGTTGTGGCATCGGACTTGAAGCGTACGGGAGGTGCTGCTTGAAACATCCCCGTCTGGGCCGTGCGCGATTGCATCGTGGGTGCAAGGGCAGACCTGTTGTTGGCCGTGGCGGAATTTAACGGCGCGCGCGGTGCGTACGGATCTTGTTCAATGAGCACTTGGCGATCGGTGGGGGCAGACCAAGGCAAAGAATCCAAGGGCAAACGCCAGCCCATGGCGGAATCGCCGGGCATTAAATACAAACGTTCATCGCGGACAAACCATTTGCCACTTTGCCAAGTGCATGGATCGACCGGTGTGCTTGCCACTGCCTGCAGTGGTAAGAGATAACCCACTTCCTGATCAAGACCTTGTGAGAACACACGGTGCAAGCGGGCACGTTCTAATTCATCGTCCAGTCGGGTATCAAAGGGGTCGACATTGACGGGCAGCCGTCTTTCGCGCCACAAGTAGTACCAGGTGTCTTCGAAGCCAGGCGTGATGAAGTCCGTGGCGACGTCCAAGTGTTCGGCGAGGGTGCTTAAGAAAAGTTTGGCATCCTGCGGTTTGTAACGATGGGCAATGCGTTCATCGGCAAATAAAGAAGGATCTTGCCAACATGCTTGACCATCGGTACGCCAATAAATATTCAGCGCCCAGCGTGGCAATTGCTCGCCTGGATACCATTTGCCTTGACCAAAATGCAAGAAGCCACCTTCACCATATCGAACACGAAGCTTGTGGACCAACTCGGTGGCCAAGCCGCGCTTGGTAGGGCCCAGGGCATCCGTGTTCCATTCGGGCGCATCTCTATTTTCTGTGGCCACAAAGGTGGGTTCACCGCCCATGGTCAGGCGAACATCCCCTGCCACCAATTGGGCATCCACTTTGTCGCCCAGTTCTAAGATTTCGGCCCATTGTTCTTCTGAATAAGGCTTGGTCACACGGGGTGATTCGTAGATGCGAGTGATGGCCATTTCGTGGCTGAATTCCACTTCGGCTTCATCCATCAAACCTTCAATGGGGGCGGCCCCTGAGGGTTGGGGCGTGCACGCTAAGGGAATGTGTCCTTCGCCCGCCAACAGACCCGATGTTGGATCAAGCCCCACCCAACCGGCGCCTGGTAAGTACACCTCACACCAGGCATGCAAATCTGTAAAGTCAACTTCGGTACCACTCGGACCATCCAATGATTTGACGTCGGGGGTCAGTTGAATGAGGTAACCCGACACAAAGCGCGCTGCTAATCCCATGTGTCGCATCAATTGAACCAGCAGCCAAGCTGAGTCACGGCACGAACCGCTTTTGAGTTTCAGTGTCTCTTCGGGACTTTGGACGCCCGGTTCCATGCGAATCAAATAATTGATGTCGTTGTAAATGCGTTGGTTAATTTGAACCAAAAAGTCGATGGTCCGCTGGCGGCTTCTGTTCAGCGTCGTCAGGTACTTCTTGAACAAAGGCGTTTTGGGTAACTTGTCTAAGTAGGCGTTTAACTCTTCCTTCAGTTCAGGCGAGTAAGTGAGCGGCACTTGTTCGGCGCTGGGCTCTAAGAAAAAATCGAAGGGGTTGAAGACCGCCATTTCGGTCACCAAATCGACCGTGACTTTGAATTCAGTGGTCTTTTCGGGAAACACCAAGCGAGCTTGGTAGTTGGAAAATGGATCTTGCTGCCAATTGATGAAGTGCTCTGCGGGCTCGATGCGCAAGCTGTAAGACAGGATTCGGCTTCGGCTGTGGGGTGCTGGCCGTAGGCGGATCACCTGCGGCCCCAGTTGAACAGGGCGGTCGTAACGGTAGTGCGTAACGTGGTGCAGTGCGACGTGAATGGACATAAATGCAAGTAAGCGCAACAGCGGCTGCATCGAAATAGCAGCTCGGGCTTTTTAAACTAGCAAAAGCCGCGCCATGGTTGGCCCAGCAAAAAGGGTCTCGATGAATCCAGTGGCAATTTCTTTAGCACCATGGCTTGCCGTGGGATGGTGGATTGGCACTGGTCTTCAGTTGCAACAAGCCACCCTGTGGTCTTTTCAACGTGTGCTTGTGGGGCTGATGGGTTCGGGCCTGCTCGGGGCGTGTTTATGGTTGACACAGACCCATACGAGGCATTGGCCTGCCATTTTCACAAACACGCGTGTGGCGATGCGTATCTTGGGCTTGCGCTTTGCTTGGGGCGCCATGGCTAGTTTGATGGCGCTCAGCTTTGTCAATGCGAGAAGTTGGTATCAAGCGCAAGACGCACTCAACCCCTACCTAGAGGGGGTTGACCTGAGGGTGGTGGGCGAGGTGACAACCCTGCCTCAAAAGGGTTCTTTGGGCGTGCGATTTCAGTTTCACGCCATTTCAGCCAAAGTGTTGGGGCGAGATGAGGAGGTACAAGTACCGCAACGCATTGCCCTGTCATGGTTTGCGGGTGAAGCGGCAGACCCTTTGGATACTGGGCCTTCCGGCGAGTTGATGGCTGGAGATCTTTGGCACATGACGGTGCGGCTCAAACGCCCCCATGGTCACATGAACCCCCATGGCTTTGACGAGGAGTTGTGGCTTTGGGAGCAGGGTGTCATGGCCACCGGCACAGTTCGCGCTGGGAAACAGGATACGGCTCCCCGCAAAATCAAGGGGACTTGGCGCTACCCCGTGGCCTTGATTCGGCAGATGGTTCGAGATCGAATGGATCGAGAGCGAATGGCGTTATCACCTTTGGACCAATCCACCTTTGGCGCGATTGAAGCTTTGGTGATGGGCGATCAAGCCGCCATTGCGACCTCAGACTGGGATGTGTTTCGAGCGACAGGCGTTGCCCACCTCATGAGTATTTCTGGGTTGCACATCAGTTTGTTTGCGTGGTTGGCAGCGCGAATCATTGGTTTGGTGTGGCGGGCAATGGCAAGGCGTGATCACGCCATTTGTTTGAAATACCCAGCGCCTGTGGTGTCGGCTTTGGGTGGTTTGCTGTTGGCTACGCTTTATGCCCTGTTCAGTGGCTGGGGCTTGCCTGCACAGCGCACCATTGTGATGTTGTGTGCAGTGGGGGCCTTGAGGCTGTTGGGGGCTCAATGGCCATGGCTTTGGGTCTGGGGTTTTGCCCTGTGGTGGGTGACTTTGTGGGACCCCTGGGCTTTCATGCAGGCAGGTTTCTGGCTGAGTTTTGTGGCTGTAGGTGTTTTGTCAATTTCAATGCAAGCCAGTGAAGTGACGCGCACCAAAATGGCGACTGAAGACGCTGAAATGGTGCGTAAAAGTCTTTCGCTAGAAAATTGCATCAATATGGTCATTGGCGTGAAGGAGGCCATCGGCAGACTGCTTCGTGAGCAATGGGTCATGACCTTGGCCTTGACGCCCCTCATGATTTTGTATTTTGGCCAAGTGTCTCTGGTGGGTTTGCTGGCTAACTTGGTGGCCATTCCCTGGGTCACTTGGATGGTCACGCCCTTGGCGATGTTGGGCATGATGTGGCCCCCTCTGTGGCATCTTGCGCTTTGGACATTGCAGCCTTTGATGCAGTTGTTAGTGACTTTGGCCCAAGTGCCTGAAGGTGTCTGGCACATGTCGCATCCGCCGCTGATGCTGGCAATTGCGGCTGTTGGCGGAGGTGTGTGTGTGCTGCAGAAATGGCCTTGGCATCTCCGTGCATGGGGTTTACCTTGTTTGTTACCCGTCTTTTTATGGCAAGCCCCCAAGCCCGCTTGGGGGCAATTTGAACTGTGGGCGGCAGATGTGGGGCAGGGCAATGCGGTGCTTTTGAGAACGGCGAATCATGCTTTGCTTTACGACACGGGGGCAAAGTATTCAGAGACCTCGAATGCGGGGCAGCGGGTGTTGGTGCCCTTGATGTCTAGCTTGGGTATACAGCTTGACAGGCTGATGCTGAGTCACCGTGATTCCGACCATACAGGGGGCGCTGCGGCAGTGTTGACTGCACATCCTAAGGCGGATGTCTGGTCGTCAATTGAGCCCAGTCATCCCTTGGCTTTGCTTCGTCCCATCACGCGATGTGAAGCCGGTCAACGTTGGGAGTGGGATGGGGTGCGCTTTGAAGTTTTGCATCCAAGTTCGAGCGATTACGTTTCGGCAGTGAGTTCCAATGCGATCAGTTGTGTGTTGAGGGTTGACGCAAGTCAAGAATTAAAACCAAACCTCAGTCATGATCGCAATCTTGGCAGTGCCTTGTTCAATGGCGACATTGAGTTAGCGCAAGAGCAGGCCTTGTTGGTGCAAGCTGCCATCAAACCGGTTGATTTTTTTCTGGTGCCACACCATGGCAGTCAAACGTCATCGTCAGTGGCCTTTGTGCAAACCAGCCAGCCGCGATGGGCCATGGTTCAGGCCGGTTATTTGAACCGGTATGGCCATCCTGCCGCCAAGGTGGTGATGCGCTATCAAACTTTGTCGGTGCCTTTGGTTCAAACCGCCAACTGTGGCGCGGCCTATTGGCAAAGCCACCAACCTGATGATTTGGTGTGCGAAAGGACCCTAGCGCGTCGCTATTGGCACTTTGTGGCTCAATGAGGGGGTGAGGTTGCGGGTATGCATCTTGCTTTTAGGAAAACAGGAGTGAAGTCAGATGCAGAGATTTGATGAAATGTACAGTCAGGCAACGGCCACCGAGCCGGGTAGTCCTGTGAGGGCCCATTACAAAGCCTACGCCGACTGGTTAGCCGGACAAAGCGACAGCTCGATGCTGGCGCGGCGTGAAGAGGCCGAAATGATTTTTCGGCGGGTGGGCATTACGTTTGCCGTCTATGGCGACAAAGACGAGAGCGGCTCGGGCACAGAGCGACTGATTCCCTTTGACCTGATCCCACGCATCATTCCCGCCCATGAGTGGCAAAGTATGGAAAAGGGTTTGGTTCAGCGCGTGACCGCCCTCAACCGATTCATCCATGACGTTTATCACGATCAGGACATCATCAAAGCCGGCATCATCCCCGCCGACCAAATTCTGAACAACGCACAGTTCCGTCCCGAAATGATGGGTGTGGATGTACCGCACCAAATTTACTCACACATCAGCGGTATTGACATTGTGCGTGCACCCAATGCCCAAGGGGAGGGCGAGTACTACGTGCTAGAAGACAATTTGCGGGTGCCCAGTGGCGTGAGCTACATGCTGGAAGACCGCAAGATGATGATGCGCTTGTTTCCTGAGTTGTTCAGCCGTCATCGTGTTGCGCCCGTGGCGCATTACCCCGACTTGCTACTAGAAACATTGCGAGCTTCTAGTCCTGCCTCATCGGCCGAACCCACCGTGGTGGTGCTCACACCTGGCATGTACAACAGCGCTTACTTTGAACATGCCTTCTTGGCCCAACAAATGGGCGTGGAGTTGGTGGAAGGTCAGGACCTGTTTGTCAAAGACTTGTTTGTCTACATGCGCACCACGCGCGGACCTAAAAAAGTGGATGTGATTTATCGCCGTGTCGACGATGATTTCTTGGATCCCAAAGTGTTCAGACCCACATCCACCTTGGGCTGTGCCGGATTGATGGATGCTTATCGGGCTGGCAATGTGGCCATCTGCAATGCGGTTGGAACGGGTGTGGCCGATGACAAATCGATCTATCCGTATGTGCCGCAAATGATCGAGTTCTATTTGGGCGAAAAACCCATCTTGAACAACGTGCCGACTTACATGTGCCGCAAACCAGACGACTTGGCCTACACCTTGGCCAATTTGAAAGACCTGGTCGTGAAAGAAGTGCATGGTGCTGGGGGCTACGGCATGTTGGTGGGGCCAGCCTCTACCCAAGCCGAAATTGAAAACTTCCGTGCTGCCTTGTTGGCCAACCCTTCGGGCTATATCGCGCAACCCACCTTGAGTTTGTCGAGTTGCCCCACGTATGTTGAAAGTGGTGTGGCCCCGCGTCACATCGATTTGCGTCCCTTTGTATTGAGTGGCCGAACTGTTCAAATGGTGCCAGGCGGTTTAACCCGTGTGGCCTTGAAAGAAGGCTCTTTGGTGGTCAATTCCTCCCAAGGTGGTGGCACCAAAGACACTTGGATTTTGCAGGCTTGATCTGCCTCCAACGCAGCCTCACCCACCCATTAAGATTTTGAAAGTTGCCTCATGCTAAGCCGCACCGCTGATCATTTGTTTTGGATGTCACGTTACACCGAGCGCGCTGAAAATACCGCACGCATGTTGAATGTGAGCTACGAGACCTCTTTGTTGCCACAGTCCAGCGCCACGGTGCAAGCCGGTTGGGAAGGCTTGTTGTCAATCAGTGAGTTACTGCCGGCCTACACTAAGTTGCATGGCGAAGTCACGCCGCAGCATGTGATGCAGTTTATGGTGACGGACCCCAACAATCCCTCATCCATTATTTCTTGTTTGCGTGCTGCTCGCGAAAACGCACGCGCGGTTCGCGGTGCACTGACGACCGAAGTTTGGGAGACGCAAAATCAAACATGGCTGGAAGTCAATCGCATGATTCGCTCGGGCGAATTCAAAGCAGATCCGGGTAAGTTTTTTGAGTGGGTCAAGTTCAGATCCCATTTGTCGCGGGGTGTCACGGTGGGCACCATGTTGATGGATGAATCATTGCACTTCATGCGATTGGGCACCTTCCTAGAGCGTGCCGACAACACGGCACGCTTGGTAGATGTGAAGTTTCATGCCGTTCAAAACGATCGATTTGGTGCTTTGCCCTTAATGCCCCTGTCGTCTCCTTCTGAGCTTCAAATGCAGGCGCAGGCCATGTCGGCAGAGGGGATCTTGGACAGTTCACAGGAGTTTGACTTTTACCATTGGAGTGCCATCTTGCGCAGCGTCAGTGGCTTTGAAATTTATCGCAAGGTGTATCGTGATGTGATTCGCCCAGACCGTGTGGCCGAATTGCTCATTTTGCGCCCCGACATGCCGCGCTCGCTGCACGCCAGCTTGAATGAGGTGGTCAATAATTTAGTTGCGGTCACAGACAATATGCAAAGCGACACACTGCGCCATGCCGGCAAACTGAGGGCTGACCTGGCGTATGGTCGCATTGACGAAATCTTGGCCACCGGTTTGCATGCTTACTTGACCCAATTCTTAGAGCGAGTGAATGGGTTGGGTGGCAGAATCAGCCGAGAGTTTTTAATGCCGCAAATTAGTTAAAGTGGTCGATGTGGCTTGTGCGGCAGGCTCTGCGCTTGTTAGTATTGGGCAATGCCTGTCCAAACCATTTTGTCGAATCATTCAAGGGCCCTCGCTGAATTAGATGGCCTCAAAATAGTGGCGGGGCTGAATGCGGTCTGTGGTGACGAAGGCCGTGGCAAAACCCGCTTCTTACGCCAATTGAGTGAGACCCACCCTCAAGCCTTTTGGCTTGACCTCAAGGTGCCTACGCACGATGAACATACCCCTGAAGAGGTGTGGCAAATCATTCAATCTCAATGGCCCCAATGGCATCCCACTTTGTGTCAGGACTTAAGCGAAGCCCTGAACTTGCAAGAACACTTGGGCAAGAAACTTTTCATGCTTTCTGCGGGAAGTCGGCGCAAGGTGGGCTTGGTCGGCTTATTGGCCAGTGGTGCTCAGGTGACGTGTCTGGATCAACCGTATGTGGCGCTTGATTTAGCATCCATTCAAGTCCTGCGTGATTTTTTGGAGGATGTCGGTCAAGATCCAAGCCGCGCTTGGGTGGTGGCGGACTATGAAGCGGATCCCCACATAGAATGGCAAAACTTGATCGATCTTGATCAACAAGGTGGGTAAACAGGGCCAGGCTCAGCGAGCCCGTGACCTTGATGCGTGTCTCAGGTTCTGAAGTGGGCAATTTCCTGACGAGTTTCTGCCGCAATTTTGTTCAGTTCACCCGCGGTTTGTGCCATCTCTTCGGCCGCACTGGCATTGCTATGCGCAATTCGTTCTAAGCTGTTGACGTTCATCGAAATTTCTTCAATGGCCGAGGACTGCTCCTCAAGGGCAGCAGCAATTCGTTGAAGAGTTTGATGCGTGGCACTGGCATCTGCCTGAATCACCCGCATTTCTTTGCTAACTTCTTGGACGGTGGACACTGCCAAGCGTGTTTCCTCACTGGCTTGTCTGACCAGCTCTGTAATTTCTTTGGAACTGGATGCACTGCTGGTTGCCAAAGCACCCACTTCATCGGCTACGACACCAAAGCCTTTGCCGTTTTCCCCGGCATGGGCCGCTTCAACGGCTGCATTGATGGAAAGCATGTTGGTTTTGTCGGCAATTTTTTCAATCACACTAGAAATACCACTGATCTTTTTGGAATTGGCAGCAATTCTGTCAACCACTTCCACCATGTCGGCCATCTTTTGCATGCCTTCTTGCAAAGCCACCATGGCGCGTTGAGAGTTCTCACTGGCAATGGCTGTATTTCGGGAAACATCTGCCACCGACTCTGTGGTGTGCTTCAGGGCCAAGGCCACTTGTGAAATGGCTGACTTTTGGGTGGCGGCATTGTCAGACAGTTGGTCGACCGCAGTGGTGGTTTCGCCAGAGGCACTTGAGACCAATTGTGCGTTTTGACCAATGGAACGGATAGCTTGCCCCAAACTCGTCAACGAAGAATTGATGTTTGACTTCAATGCATCCAGATCGCCTTGGCCGTTGGCCATCACTCGTCCGTTGAGGTCGCCTTTGGCCACGTTCGCCATGGTTTTGCCGACATCGCCCAACATGTCATGCAACATGCGGATAGCCTGATCGGCTTGATTCAATGTGGTTCTAAATTCGCCAGACACCTCTGCGTTGATTTGGACGTCAAAGCGTCCTTTAGACAAAGCATCCATGGCATGGTTGATGGCCGCCATGGTCATCTTCATGCTTTGAATGCTTTGATTGATCGCATCTTTGGTAATGTTCAAATCACCTCTGAGGGCTGCTGTGACTGTGGTTTCAAACTGACCAGCCGCCATGGCTCCGACCGCTTGATTGACCTGCGTCAATGCATTTTGCTGAACAGACAGCATGTCATTGAATGAGCTAGAGGCTTGGCCCACTTCGTCCGCGCCAGAAACCTGGATGCGTTGGCTGAAGTCAGAAGTGCGTTCGACTTGTTTCATGCCTTGTTGTAATCGCTTGAGCGGATCCACAATAGAGCGGGTTGTGACGACAGAAATCAAAACGGAAGCGATGAGTGAAAAGACAGCCATCCAAACGATGACTCGTTCGCCTTTTTCGGCGCTGATATTGGCGTCTTCAGCAAAAGTGTCGATCATCCGTCGTTGCATGGTTGAGAAGTCTTCCACGCTGCTCAGATATTCGGTCTGCGCCGCAATCATGTTTGTCAGCAAGTAATTTCGTGCTGTTTCGCTACGGCCATTTTTGATCAGCTGAACTAACTGATCTTCATGTTGAATAAATTCTTGTCGTGCTTTGAGAATGCGCGCCAACCCGGCTTTTCCTTCTGCTGTTTGAACGGTTTCTGACAGTTTTTGAAGCGACTGCTGAATCAGCGGTTTGGAAGATTCAATCTTCTTTAACTCTTGATCAATGATCTTTTCATCCTGCGCAATGATGGCCGTTCTGAGGGCTCGCGACTGACGATTGATTTCGCTTTCAATGGTGTGGGCCAAATTGACTTTGACCAAGCGGTCTTTCACGATGATGTCTGTGTCGTCATTGGTGTGGGCAAGTTGCAAATACCCAACCACTGAAATAAACAGCAGACACAGGACGATCACAAAGAAGCCGAAGCTCAATCGTGTACCAATTGAATACTTTTGCAAATTCATATTGGGGAA
>JBDLWA010000015.1:0-3307 GCA_039804505.1 Pseudomonadota bacterium | reverse complement strand
ACTTTGGGCCAGAAGGCATGTTCAGTCTCACTGGATTTGCCAAAGTAGAGGCTCAAAGAGGGAGCAATCATTGCAATGATTGTCAGCTTTTCCCTCAAGAAAACAAACAAAGAATTTGGGCTGATGACTTGGTTGTGGGCCGCCCCTACGGCACCAGCAACACAAACGTCAGCCTGTTTCAGACATGGTTTGGAGCCAAGTACGATTTAGGACAAGGCTATAAATTCAATGCACTGGTCAGCCAAAGATGGCGTGATGGCAAAGAAGATATTCCTGGCTTTTGGTATGAGAAAAATATGGCCATCAGCCATGACGACTATGGCAGTGTGCGTGTGGGTGCCATGACCACTCGAACTTGGAGCATGGCCGACTATCCGTATGGCACCAACATCGGTGTGGCGGATGTTTGGGGTTCCAGCGGCGCTGGCTACGGCTTGCTGACCAAAGCGGTTCGCTACACCTCACGCGTTTTTGATGTTGCAGAGGGCGACCTGGTGCTTGAGGCCAGTTATGACCAAGGCAATCGTGACTTTAAAATTCACAAGCCACAATTTTTGGAGCTGTACGCGCAGTACCACAAAGGTGATTTGGTGGTGGATGCCATGTATCAAGATACGCGTAATGGCAATCCTCAAGCGTGGAGTCACGGGCCTTTCACCAGTCTCACGCCCAACATTGAAGACGATGCCAAACTGGGTGGTTCAGGACAATCCATTGCCATGGTGATGGGACGCTATCAATGGGATGCCAGACTCGAATTGTCGGGTGGCGTTCGTTTGAACCGTTGGAGCGGGGCCTACGCGGTGATCACAGCGCCTGGTACCCAAGCCCAATGGAACAATATGTTTAACGTCGATTGGAATGGTCAACTCAATGGCGTGCCCAATCCTGGCTATGCCGCGACCACCACAGACGTCATGCTGGGCGCACGCTACAAAATGGGTCAGTGGACCGCGCACACCGGTCTTGCTTACCTAGGCAAGGCCAATACCAAAAACCCAAGTGAACGTGGTCAAAGCAATTCAGCCTTGATCAACACTCTGGGCTTGGGATATGACGCGGGTCAAGGCTTGCAAGTTTATGGCTTTGTAGGCGTTGTCAACTATTCAAAACTTGGCTTAGCACCCATGTCGATGCCAGGCAACTCAGCATTTACCAATGTGGATTCGCGTGTCACGCGCTCTGGTAATTGGGCGGGTGTGGGCGCTGTCTACGTGTTCTAAATGAATTGAACACTTCCATGAATAACTTTCAAAAATTCACCATGACAACATTTTTAAATCGTTGCCTTGCAACAATGACGGCAGCCTGCGTCGCCTTAGTGCTAGTGGCTTGCGGCGGTGGCGGCGTAGTGCCGTCCAATGGCGTTCAAATTCGCCCTTTGAGTGCAGACTTTGGGACACGCAAAGCCGTGTCCTATTCGCCCTACCGTAGTACCAGCACAGATGGCACCAATTTTCAAAATGAAATCGTGACCCCAGCCAATGTGCTTCAAGATTTACGTTTGCTGCAAGACGGCGGATTCACGCTCATTCGCTTGTTCAACAGCAGCGATGCCATGGCCAAAGTCATTTTGGAGACGATCAAGACCAACAACTTGGACATCAAGGTGATGTTGGGTGTCTGGATTCAGTCTGGTAACTCTGCCGCCATCAATGATGCCGAAATAGCGCGTGCAGTGGCGTTGGCCAATAATTACAAAAGCACGGTCGTCGCGTTGAGCGTTGGCAATGAAACCATGGTCAATTGGTCCTTCAATGCAGTGCCTGTGGCCGACATGGTGAAATACATCAACGCCGTTCGCAATCAGGTGTCTCAACCGGTGACCACCGATGACAACTGGGCCTTCTTTGCCAAGGCAACGGGCAACCAAGATCCCAAAGCTATTTTGAATGCGGTTGATTTTGTGGCCATGCACACCTACCCCTTGGCTGACTCTGTTCACGATGCTGCCAAATGGAATTGGCAGCAAACCGATAAAGCGGCCAATGTTCGGGCTGCCGCCATGATGGACGCCGCCATTGCTGCAGCTCAAAGTGATTTCACAGCGGTGCGCACTTACATGGACAGTTTGGGCTTGACCAACATGCCCATTGTGGTGGGCGAGACAGGTTGGAAAGCCATTGCCTCTGGCGGTGAAAATTACCGCGCGCACCCCGTCAACCAAAAAATGTACTTTGACCGTTTAACGTCTTGGTTGTCTTCCAGTGCCACGGCCAAACCCAAAGCCATCTTCTACTTTGAAGCCTTTGACGAGCCTTGGAAAAAAGCCGACGACAAATGGGGTTTGTTCAATGTAGACCGCAAGGCCCGCTATGTGGTGCAGTCGCTTTATCCAAGCAATGTGTGGGAAGCCGGCACTTACACAGCAGCCGATGCCGTTTACTTCATTCCAACGCAAAGCAATGGTGTTGTCTCTGCCAACCGTTACACCATTTTTGCAGACACTATCACGGCCAATGAAGCCAGGCCTTCCGAGTCCATTTTGTGGGTGGGTTGGGACAATCCTGCGACGGCTTATGCCGGCAGCAGTACGCTCAGCTTTGTCACAGGCGACGGTCCCAATTCATTGGAAATTACACCTGCGCCTACCAGCTGGGGCTGGGGTGTGATTGCTGCCTTGCAAACCACAGCCGATGATTTGTCTCAATTTGCAAGTACTGGCAGTTTGAATTTCAGCATCAAAACCACTTACCCTGGCAAGCTTGAATTTGGCTTCTTAACAGGAACCACCACAGCCGGCAGTGCCTACGATGTGTATTTGGCTGTCGATCCTGCCAACAATACCTACGGTTATGTGAACGATGGTACGTGGCGCAATGTGTCAATCCCCATCAGCGCCATCACACCGCGTGGCGCGATGGCCTACGGCATGACCGATCCCAATAAATCAAAATTGGATCTGACCAAAGTGACCAATCCTTTGGTGATTGCCGACAGATATGCCAACACAGGCAAGGCCACCAATTTGAACGATCGCACGAAGATCTACATTGACAACGTTTATTGGTCTAAATAAACCGTAGTTGACTTAGACAAAAGCCCTGTCACTGTGAATGCAGTGCCAGGGCTTTTTGTTGGAAGCTTGTTTGTCAGCGTCAATCTTGCAGCTTTAAATTCTTTGACCTTTGTCGTCAAAACCCAAGATGTGATTTGGATTGACCTTGAGTCCCAGGGTATCTTGATGGTGATACTTGCGGTCTGAACTGACTTTGACATTCACAAGAGGCGCCATGCCTTCCACTTGGCAATGATAGATAGAAGCATCCCCCAAGTGTTCTGCCAGCACCACGGTGGCGGGCAGGCC
>JBDLWA010000014.1:0-3785 GCA_039804505.1 Pseudomonadota bacterium | reverse complement strand
AACGCCCACGCTTATCGGCTGTATATTTTTAAAGATCTCTTGCAAACAATTTCAGACCGAAGCCCTTGTTGTTTTTGCATCACTCGCTGCGATCAGCGAAGCCTTGCAGTATAGCACGCATTTTTTGGCTACTTTCAAAAAATTTTAAGAAATTTCAAAATTATTTACAAAATACTTTTGAAGCTCTTGTCATTTTTATTAAGGACTGCGTGAACGCACCCTTGGGTAGCACTCACACAAAACAAAAAATGTCTTGCTTACCTTTGCTGCACGTTACTGTTGGTAACTGTTAACAACTGTGTCATCTGACGTTTCATCAATTTGAAACAAAATGTCACTTGTGTGCAGCGAAGCCCTCGACTATAGCACTACTTTTACAAGCTACGCAAGCTTTTTCAAAAAAAATTTCATGGGCTCATTGATAATGGGCTCATGGCTTTAATCACATTACTAGACGCATCCTTGGCATTCGGCCATGTTGCCTTGTTAGATCACGCAGACTTTGCCCTGGAGACTTCGCAACGTATTGGCTTGATCGGCCGAAACGGCACCGGCAAATCATCGTTCCTCAAAATCCTGGCAGGCATGGAGCACGCCGATGATGGCAACATGCACATCCAACAAGGCGTGCGCATTGCTTATGTCGCACAAGAGCCTCTGCTTGAAACAGACGATACGATTTTTGAATCTGTGAAACGTGGACTAGGGCCCGTGATGCAATTGATTGATGATTACAGCAATTGTGTTGGCGACCTGGACACCTTACAAAGTCAAATTGAAGCCCTCGATGGTTGGGGCTGGGAGCAGCGCGTCGACGAAACGCTGCACAGACTTCACTTAGACCCTGGCGCAAAAATCGGCACACTGTCGGGCGGCAATCGCAAGCGTGTTGCACTGGCGCAAGCACTGGTCACCAAGCCAGATGTCCTGCTGCTCGACGAGCCCACCAACCACTTGGACTTAGATTCCATTTCGTGGCTGGAGCAATTGCTGATCGACTTTAAAGGGAGCGTTGTGGCCATTACGCACGATCGCGCTTTCTTGGATCGGATTGCCACCTGCATCGTTGAGTTAGATCGCGGCAGACTGCGCAGCTACCCTGGTAACTTTGCCCAGTATCAAATTAACAAAGAAGAACAACTGGCGCAAGAAGCGGTCATCAGCGCCAAGGCCGACAAGCTTCTGGCGCAAGAAGAGATTTGGATTCGCAAGGGTGTTGAAGCTCGCCGTACTCGCAGTCAAAGTCGAATTGTTCGCCTGGAAAATTTGCGCGCAACACGCAGCGCTCGTCGTGAACAAGTAGGCCGTGTGCGCATGGAAGTGGCCTCAGGCGCACCCAGTGGCAAATTGGTGGCCGAGCTGACAGACGTCTGCAAAGCATTCACCTCGCCAGAGGGCGATGTCAAAGTGATCGTGAAAGACTTCACAGCCACCTTGCTTCGAGGCGACAAGATTGGCTTGTTAGGACCCAACGGCGCAGGTAAAACCACACTGCTCAAAATGATCTTGGGTGAGCTGCAAGCCGACAGCGGTGCCATTCGACAAGGCGCCAATTTGCAAGTGGCCTACTTTGACCAAATGCGCAATGCCTTGGATCTAGAAGCATCGCTTGAAGACTTCATCAGTCCTGGTAGCGAATGGATTGAGATTGGCAACAAGCGCCAGCACGTCAAAAGTTATTTAGGCGATTTTTTATTCTCACCTGCGCGAGCTACGTCACCGGTGAAATCTTTATCAGGCGGTGAACGAAATCGATTGCTGTTGGCCAGGCTATTTGCGCGGCCTGCCAATGTCTTGGTCTTGGACGAACCGACCAACGACTTGGACATCGACACCTTGGAGTTGTTGGAAGAGTTGCTTCAAGACTATGAAGGCACCGTGTTTTTGGTCAGCCATGACCGCGCCTTTATGGACAACGTGGTGACCAGCATCATTGCCTGTGAAGCGACCGATGAGAACCCAGGCTTTTGGCGCGAGTATGAAGGCTCGGTGCAAGATTGGCTGACGCAATCGCAACGGAGTCAAGCCATTCAAGCGCAAAACAAAGCCCTTGCCGCTAAAAATGCGGGCTTGCAAAATAAACCGGCCCCAACAGCAACGGCATCACAGGCCACAGCGCAAGCGTCGAGTGCCCAGCGCACAGTGGCTGAGGCGACGCCCGCCAGTCAACCGGCCGTCAAGCTGAGCTACAAAGAACAGCGCGAGTTGGATGGCTTGCCGGGTCAGATCGAGGCATTGGAAGCAGAACAAAAACAAGTGAGAGCCGCACTGGCAGACAGTCAACTTTTTGTGAACGATCCCGCCAAGGCCACAGCTTTGTATGCGCGTGATGCACAAATTGATGAGGAATTGTTGGCAGCGCTGGATCGGTGGGAAACGCTCTCGTCCAAATCTCAACCCACTTGAGTTTTCATTCAAGCTTCCACACAAGCGCACAGCATGAACTTCGTCTTCAACTCTGAAGAGATCAGCGCCTTGCTCTTGCTGTCGACAGCAGCCAGCTTTACCCCTGGCCCCAACACCACCCTGTCGACCGCATTGGCGGCCAATCGGGGTATGAAATCGGCCCTGCAATTCATCTTGGCTGTGCCCGTTGGGTGGGGCATTTTGCTGGCCATTTGTATGGCCGGTGTGGGCAACTTGGTACTGGCTGTGCCCACACTGCGCTGGGTCATTGTGCTGAGTGGCACGCTTTATTTGCTGTGGATGGCGCAGCGTTTATGGGGCACACGTGAACTCAATCAAGTGAATACAGATCGGCTGAACATCACTTTTATGCAGGGCGTGGCAGTTCAATTTTTGAACATCAAAGCCTGGATGTTGGCGCTGTCTGTGGTGGCGGGGTGGGTGGCGGGCAAGCCAGATACCTTGGCGCGCTGCTTGATCTTGCTGCCAGTGATGATGAGTTTTGGATTGGTCAGCAATTTAACTTATGCCTTGATGGGCAGCCTGCTGCGTGAATGGTTGTCGAAAGGCGTTCGCCTCATTGCGTTTAACCGCGGCATGTCTTTGGCGCTGGTTCTGACGGCCTATTGGATGTTTAAATCAAGCTTTTAAAGCACGAGGTACCCATGACTTTAAGAAGGTTCAAGCAAATCGATGTGTTCACACAGGATGCCTTGTTGGGCAACCCTGTTGCCGTGGTCTTAGATGGCGAAGGCCTGAGTGACGCGGTGATGCAAAGTTTTGCGAAATGGACGCAACTGAGCGAAACCACTTTTCTGTTACCACCGACTGCTGCGGGCAAAGCGGCAGGGGCTGACTATCGCTTGCGGATTTTTACACCCGGCGGTGAGCTGCCCTTTGCAGGGCACCCCACTTTGGGCAGCGCGCGCGCTTGGTTAGCAGGGGGTGGGCAGCCTGCCCAAGAAAATGTGCTTATTCAAGAGTGCGGCGTCGGGCTGGTTCGGCTGGAAGCACAAGAGGGGCGCTGGGCTTTTGCAGCGCCGCCTGCCAAGCAACAAGCCGTGCCTCAAGACAAATTGGTGGCCCTCTTGGAAGCGCTGGGTCTTCAAGCGCACCAAGTCATCGACAGTCAAATTTTGAACAATGGTCCAGAATGGTGGTCGTTTTTACTGGACTCACCTGAGACTGTTTTAGCGTTGTCGCCGAACCATTTGACTTTGAAACAATTGGGCGCCAAAGTGGGTGTTGCGGCCCTCTATCAAGGTGCATCGCCAGTTGACTTGGATGAAGCGTCACCCGATGAGGGCGGGCACAGTTTGTTAATTTCGCGCAGCAACCGCGAAGCACGGGCGTTCACAACGCAAAGCCACAGCAAGACC
>JBDLWA010000013.1:0-5379 GCA_039804505.1 Pseudomonadota bacterium | reverse complement strand
TGGCACAGCTTTTCAAAGGACAAAGCTTGGCGACCCGCGCGTTGGAGTTTGATCGTTTTGATACTGGCGCAATGGCTTGGGGTGAATGTTTCTGCTTGGCAATTGAATGCGCAACTCAAAGCCCAGCGTGAATTGCAAAAAAGCATCTTCACGCAAACTTTTCCCAAGGTGCCATTGGTCGACGCGTCGCTGCAGATGAGCAACGAATTGTCACGTTTGCAAAGAAACGCTGGCACACTTTCGCCTCGCGATTTGGAGTCTGTGCTGGACGCAGTGGGGCAAGCTTTACCCAACGATCAAGGCGTGACACACCTTGACTATCAAGCACAAGGCGCCAGTGAAACACGACTACAAGGTTTGACCTTGAGCGGTGAGACGCAAAACTCTTTTGCCCAATCGCTCCTTAGAAAATCTTATGACGCGCAACTGAGCGGCACACAGTGGCGCATCACGCCCAAGCAGGAGGCACGATGAAACAAGCCCTCCTTCAAGCTTTCAAAAATTTACCCGACAACGATCGGCAAAAGCTGAAAGTGTTGGCCCTGCTCTTGGGACTGATCTTGCTGTGGTCCTTCAATGTCGCACCTGCGCTCAAAACCATGCGCGAGGTGCCACAACAACTCGACACGCTTGATTTGCAAACGCAGCGTTTGAAGCAAATGCAATCGCAAGCGTTGATACTTCAGAAAGCGCCGCGACAAAGTACAGCGGATGCGAGCACCAGTTTGGCAAAGCACACGGCAGAAGTTTTGGGCACGGGTGCACGTCTCAACTTAGAAGGCGCACGTGCCACCCTCACCTTGACGGGCGTCTCTGCAGACAACCTGGCTCAGTTTTTGGCCCTGGCCAGAACGCAAGCACTGGCTTTGCCCATTGAAGCCCATTTGCAAAAAGCAAAAGGCAAAGACGCGCAGGCGGTTTGGCAAGGCACCGTCATTCTAAGTTTGCCTTCGAGCTGACCATGGCCCGCGCACATTCAATGTCAATCTGGTCCTGGGTGGGCATTGTCATGGGTGCGCTTTTGGCATTGGTCATTCAGCTACCCGCGCAATGGTTAGCCGCGGGACTGTCTACTGCCACGCACGCACAAGTTCAAATTCAAGAAGCGCGCGGCACCCTGTGGCAGGGCTCTGGCAAGTTGGTGTTCACAGGCGGCGAAGGCAGTCGTGATGCGTTGGCCTTGCCGGGTCGTCTTCAATGGCAATTGGGTTTGTCGCTGTTTGACGCTGGCCGACCACAGCTTCATTTGCAATTGCATGCGCCTTGTTGCATGAGTACACCCACTCAGATGCACATTGGCTTGGCGCAAGGCTTCAAAGGACTACAACTGACGGTGGATGATCACCAGTCTCGATGGCCCGCAGATTTGCTCAGCGGTTTGGGGGCGCCCTGGAACACGATGCAGCCCGAAGGTCACCTGCTGCTGGAGACACAACAGCTGCACATTTTGTGGTCGCAACAACCCATTCAACTTCAAGGTATGTTGCAGTTAACCGGGCAAAACATCAGCTCCAAACTCAGCACCTTGCGGCCCATGGGCACTTATCAAATCAAACTCAGTGCCGAGTCTACAAACGCTTCAAGCCTTTCATCGCCTCGTCTGTCGTTGGCCACACTCTCGGGCAGCTTGCTCTTAAGTGGCCAAGGCCAATGGCAAGGCTCCCATTTTCAATTTAGAGGCGAAGCGTCTGCCGTGCCCGAACACGCTGCAGCTTTGTCAAATTTACTGAACATCATTGGACGCCGCCAAGGGGCGCGTAGCTTGCTCTCACTGGGTTAAACATCATGTCTTCTTGCACCATGCCTTCTAGCGCTCTGCTTCATCGCGCAACCGTCCTCTCCAAAAGCAGTCCGAGCCTTCAGCAGAAAAGTTTGATCGCTTGGCGTTTGCTCGTGCCCCTGTTGATGGTCAGCCACTGCGCCTTGGCGCCAGCCGTCACGCCAGGTAAAAACACCACGCCTAAATCTAGCAGCGCTGCCAAGACATCGCAAGAGCCGGTCACCCTCAACTTCAACAACGCAGAAATTGAGGCGGTGGCCAAAACATTGGCCACCTTGTCAGGTCACAACGTGGTGGTCGATCCGCGCGTCAAGGGCACCATTACTTTGACCAGCAATGTGGCCGTCTCACCCACACAGGCACTGCGCTTGTTTGCCGCTCAACTCAGAACACAAAGCTTTGCGCTTGTGGAGTCGGCAGGCTTGTACATGGTGGTGCCTGAAGCCGATGCCAAATTGCAAAGTGGCGGTGTGTCTGCCGGTGCTGTGCCTGCTTCCAATGGCCAAATCGTGACGCAAATTTTTCAGTTGAATCATGAGAGCGCCAACAACTTGGTGCCCATCCTGCGCCCCCTCATCAGTCCCAACAACACCATCAACGTCAACCCAGGCACCAACGCTTTGGTCATCACCGACTATGCCGACAACTTGCAACGTTTGTCACGCATCATCAGCACGCTGGATGTGGCCAATGCCACCGGCGTGGAAGTGGTTCGCTTGAAACATGCCTTGGCCACCGACGTAGTGCCTATGTTGCAACGTTTGCTGGACTCGGGGGCCGCAAATCCTGGTGCCGCCGCTGCGGGCCAAACAGATTCTTCATTCAAAACCACCGTGTTGGCTGAAACGCGCAGCAATGCCATCATTGTTCGCGCTGCCAATGCCGCACGCGTGGCACTGGCGCGTTCTTTGATTGCACAGCTGGATCAACCCACAGACACTGGCCCCAACGCGGCCAGCGGCAATATTCATGTGGTGTATTTGAAGAATGCCGACGCCACCAAATTGGCGGCCACATTGCGTGCCGCACTGACGGCTCAAAGCACGACACCTGGCGCTAACAATGCAGGCGTCGCAAACACCCCCAATACAAGCACCATGGGCGGCAGCAACCCAGCCAATGGCGCCAGCAGCTTTAGTTCAAACAGTAATCAACCTTCGACGGGTGGTCAAATTCAAGCCGACCCTTCCACCAACGCGCTCATCATCACCGCGCCTGAACCTCAATACCGTCAACTGCGTGCGGTGATTGACAAACTCGATGCCCGTCGCGCGCAGGTCTTTGTAGAAAGTCTTATTGCAGAAGTCAGTGCCGACAAAGCCGCAGAATTTGGCGTGCAGTGGCAAGGCCCTGTGGGCAACAAAGGCGATACCAACATTGGTTTGCTGGGCACCAACTTCAAAGTGGGTGGTGCCAACCTCATCTCTTTGGCAGCCCAAGGCGCCAGTGGCACGGTGGCCCCTTCCTCGGGCCTGAACTTGGGCGTGGCCCACAACAGCAACGGCACGTATGTGCTGGGCTTTTTGGCAAGGTTCCTGCAAAGCACGGGCGATGGCAATGTACTGTCCACGCCAAACCTGCTCACCTTGGACAATGAAGAAGCCAAAATTGTGATTGGTCAAAACGTACCTTTTGTCACGGGTCAATACACCAACAACAATACCAACTCGGGCGCCGTCAATCCGTTTCAAACCATTGAACGAAAAGATGTAGGTTTGACCTTGCGGGTCAAACCGCAAATCAGTGAGAACGGTACCGTTAAGTTGCAAATTTACCAAGAGGTGAGCCGCCTCGATCCGGCATCGGTCAACTCTGCCACGGGTTTGATCACCAACAAACGCTCGATCGAATCCAGCGTGTTGGTAGAAGATGGCGCCATTGTGGTGTTGGGTGGCTTGCTGCAAGACGATTACGGCAACAGCCAGGAGCGCGTGCCTGGCTTGGGTGACGTGCCCTTGTTTGGCAACCTGTTCCGCGCAGAATCTAGAAGCCGCAAAAAAACCAACCTGATGGTGTTCTTACGTCCTGTGGTGGTGCGCGATGGCGCGGCCACAGAAGGCCTTTCAATGGGCCGCTACGAGCAAATGCGCAATGCGCAACTTGAAGCCCAGCCTTCGCCCAATCCTGGATTGCCTGCTATTGGGGCGCCTGTATTACCCGACGCCACTCGCAAACCTTAATGGCCAGCCGATACCCCCTCCCCTACGCCTTTGCGCGCAGCCACCAACTTTTGTTGGAGGACGATGGCTTGCGGCTCACGCTGTGGCTGTGTGCCGACTCAGCGCCTGCCGCATTGTCTGAAGTGATGCGCAAGTGGGGCCAAGAGCTTGCTGGTTTGGACATTGCCAAAGAAGACACCGCCAGCCTTAGACAGCGCATCAGTCAGGCCTACACCACGCAATACGGTCCCGGCGAATCGAGCGCGGCGGCTGTGGTGAGTGAAGTGGAATCGGCTGCCGATTTGTCGCGCATGATGCAAGAACTGCCTGCTGTTGAAGACCTGCTTGAAACCAGCGACGACGCGCCCATCATTCGCATGCTCAATGCTTTGTTGACACAAGCCGCACGCGATGGCGCCAGCGACATTCACATTGAGCCCTACGAACGACACTCCAGTGTGCGTTTTAGAGTGGACGGCAATTTGCGCGAAGTGGTGCAACCCAATCGTGCCTTGCATGCAGCGCTTATCTCGCGTTTAAAAATCATGGCCGAATTGGACATCGCAGAAAAGCGATTGCCACAAGATGGCCGCATCAGTTTGCGCTTGGGTTCCCGTGCCGTGGATGTGCGTGTCTCGACATTGCCCAGCGCCCATGGCGAACGCGCTGTACTGCGCTTGCTGGACAAATCTGAATCACGCCTCACGCTGCAAGCGGTGGGAATGCAAGGCAACACGCTGAAGCGCTTTGAACAGTTGGTCAAACAACCGCATGGTTTGATTTTGGTCACAGGCCCCACGGGCTCTGGCAAAACCACCACGCTCTATGCAGCACTGCAAAGTTTGGATGCGGCCAGCAGCAACATCATGACGGTGGAAGATCCCATCGAATATGAATTGGCGGGTGTGGGTCAAACACAGGTCAATGCCAAGATTGATCTGACCTTTGCCAAGGCCTTGCGCGCCATCCTGCGACAAGATCCCGATGTGATCATGATTGGTGAGATTCGTGATTTTGAAACTGCTCAAATTGCCATTCAAGCGTCTATGACGGGTCACTTGGTGTTGGCCACGCTGCACACCAACGATGCCAGCAGTGCCGTGACACGCCTCACTGACATGGGCATCGAACCCTTCTTGCTCAGTTCCTCTTTGCTAGGGGTGTTGGCACAGCGCTTGGTGCGTAAAGTGTGCACCGCCTGTCAGGGCACAGGTTGCGCACAGTGCGGCCAAACGGGTTATGCCGGCCGCACAGGTATCTTTGAGTTGCTCATCACCGACGATGCACTGCGCGCCCAAATTCACAGCCAACAATCGGAAGCGCACATTCGCGATGCAGCCGTTGCAGGCGGCATGGTGCTGATGCGTGAAGATGGCGAGCGACTGGTCAAGTTGGGCATCACCAAGCCAGAAGAGTTGTTGCGCGTGACGCGCGATTGAA
>JBDLWA010000012.1:0-2882 GCA_039804505.1 Pseudomonadota bacterium | reverse complement strand
TGTTGTCGCAGTGGTTGTTGCCAGCCACTGGCCGTGCAGTAGATGAGCACTTGTATTTAATCGACCCCATGGGGAACTGGATGATGCGCTTCAATTACCCTGAAGACGCCAAAACAGTGGTTGACATGAAGCGCGACATTGAGCGCTTGTTGCGCGCCTCGTCATCTTGGGATAAACCGGGTCGTTGATCAATTTATGAAATCAAAAACAATCGCAACGTGGCTCACTTTTGTGCTGGGTCCTTTTGGCATTCATCGCTTTTATTTGAAGGGTCTTCAAGACACCTTGGGATGGTTCATGCCCATCCCCACAGCGCTGGGTGTTTGGGGCTTTGAACGAGTTCAAGCCTATGGCTTAGACGACACCTTAAGTTGGGTCTTGTTGCCCATCTTTGGCATTCACATTGCCGCTTGTTGTTTGCAGGCCATTATTTATGGCTTGTCCACGCCTGAAAAATGGAATGCACAGTTCAATCCCCAAGCTGAGCCCAAAGATTTGGCTGGCAAAAGCAGCTGGTTCACCGTGTTTGGCATCATCTTTAGCTTGTTGATAGGCACTGCGGCGCTGATGTCCGCCATTGCTTATGGCACGCAGCGTTATTTCGAGACAGAGCTAGACAAGCAAGAAAAACTGAACGCGATGAAGCCCATCAGTTCGATGATGACTGTTGCGCACAAACAAGTGTGACGGGCACCAAAGTTGACGTGTCCTTTCTTCAACCCTTAAACTATTTAACATGAGCCTGAAAATCGTTGTCTACTCCAAGTCTGCGTGCCCACAATGTGAGTCCGCTAAAATGATCCTCAAAACACGTTCATTGGCGTACGAGGAAATCAAAATTGACGATGAAGCCGAGCGCATGGCTTTTTATGAAAAGTGCGGGCCTTCAGTCCGTCAAATGCCGCAAATTTTTATCAACGACCAACGCGTTGGTGGTTTGGCCGGTTTGCAAGCTGCCTTGGCTCAATTGAGCCAATAAGCTCAATTGACAATCAAGGGAAGGCATCGGCGTCTTCCCTAA
Source organism: Pseudomonadota bacterium (assembly GCA_039804505.1). Lineage (GTDB taxonomy): Bacteria > Pseudomonadota > Gammaproteobacteria > Burkholderiales > Burkholderiaceae_C > Limnohabitans_A. Next base: position 1,861 of record JBDLWA010000012.1, on the reverse strand, counting down.
TGTGTTCTCAGTACTGGCTCTCTAAAATGGGCGTTGGCCTTTGCCAACTTATTCAGGAGACAGTTTGGACGCGAATCAAATTCAAAATGCCTTGGTCCTTTGCATGATCCTGGGCTACGCCGCCACTGAAGTGATCAGTCGGCGTTACAAAAACACAGTGACCGCTACCGCCAACGACACCAAGCTCGAACTTTTCATGTTCGTCAGTTTGTTGGCCATCACTCAACCTTTGGCCATGTTGTCTACCGCCAAGCTGGGCGCTTGGTTGGCGCCAGACCACAAGGGCATCCTGGCCGACTTGCCCTGGTGGGCCATGGTGGGTTTGCTGTTGGTGTGTGATGACATGACGCAATACTGGTGGCATCGCTTGTCGCATTCACCTTTGCTGTGGCCTTTGCATCGCGCGCATCACTCTGCTGCGTACATGAGCATTCGAGTGACGTTCCGAAACAATTTCTTTTACTACCTCATGATGCCAGGCCTCTGGTTCGCTGGCGCGTTACTCTACTTGGGTGTGGGCGGAATGGTCTACGCGCTCTACATTGTGGTGAAGCTCACTGTTATTTTGGGCGCTCACTGCGCATGGCGCTGGGATGAACCTTTGTACAAAATTCCTGCTTTGCGTCCCTTGATGTGGGTACTAGAGCGAACCATCTCCACGCCTGCAACCCACTGGGCTCACCATGCCATCACACAAAAAGATGGCGTGGGTCATTACAAAGGCAACTTCGGCAATTTGCTATTTGTCTGGGACATCATTTTTGGATCGGCGCACATCACGCGAAAATACCCCGCGCAGGTGGGATTAAAAGACGACCAATTGTTTGGACAAGAGCACTGGTATCACCAGATGTTTTACCCCTTGTTCCAGTCAAAGCGTGAATACAGCGCCTTGAAGTTTGGCGGCAAAATATACGCAGAAGATGAGTGATTGAAAAGGGCGCCTAGCGCCCGCCAAACATTGTCTTAGGCTGGCTTCTGCAATTTGTCTTGCGTCTTGTGCAAGAAGTCGCTGGCGTCGTGGCGTTCGTGAAGCTGGGTTTCAAGCGGTCCCATCACACGGTTGACCATACGGCCGCGCTTGACGGCAGGGCGGGCTTCAATTTCATCGGCCCAACGAATCACATTCGTGTACTCGTGGACCTGTAAAAATTCACCCGCGTCATAACGCTCGCCCTTGGCCAAACTGCCATACCAAGGCCAGATGGCCATGTCGGCAATGGTGTAGTCGTCACCGCTCATGAAGCGATGATCGGCCAAATGTCGGTTGAGCACATCCAGTTCACGCTTCACTTCCATGGCAAAGCGATCGATGGCATATTCAATTTTGGTGGGCGCATAGGCAAAGAAATGCCCAAAGCCACCGCCCAGGTAAGGTGCGCTGCCCATTTGCCACATCAGCCAAGACATGCACTCTGTGCGCTTGACCACATCGGTGGGGAGGAAGGCTTTGAATTTTTCGGCCAAGTAAAACAGGATGGAGCCCGATTCAAACACGCGAATGTCTTCGGGGCCGCTGCAATCAAGTAGCGCAGGAATTTTGGAGTTGGGGTTGATATCGACAAAGCCGCTGCTGAACTGCATGCCTTCGTTGATGCGAATGAGCCAAGCGTCGTATTCGGCGCCGGTGTGGCCCAGTTCTAGCAACTCTTCCAACATCACGGTCACTTTGATGCCATTGGGTGTGCCTAATGAATAAAGCTGCAAGGGATGCTTGCCACGGGGCAAGGCTTGCTCGTGCGTGGGGCCAGCAACAGGGCGATTGATGTTGGCAAAACGGCCGCCATTGGCCTTCTGCCAAGTCCAAACTTTAGGGGGAACGTAGGGGGTGTCAGACATTTAGTCACCTTGTGAAAATTGG
>JBDLWA010000011.1:0-6887 GCA_039804505.1 Pseudomonadota bacterium | reverse complement strand
TTACCCGACCGCTCGGGTGGTTAATGTTTTCCCTCATAAGGAAGACACAGTTGACAGGCTTAATTCAGAGGGGATGGTTATAGTAAACACAGAATTTCACACCCTTTTGGAGAAGCACTTGAGCTATGAAACCATCGAAGTCCGCACCGAAGGCGGCAAAGTCGGCATCATCACCCTGAACCGCCCCAAAGCGCTCAATGCGCTGAACAGCCAGCTCATGGACGAACTGGGCGCGGCACTCAAGGCTTTCGATGCCGACGAGGCCATTGGCTGCATGGTCATCACCGGCAGTGAAAAAGCCTTCGCCGCAGGTGCCGACATTTCGGCCATGGCCAAGTACAACTTTCACGAGGTCTACAAACAAGACTTCATCACCCGCAACTGGGAAACTATTCGCAGCATCCGCAAGCCGGTGATCGCAGCAGTTGCCGGTTTTGCGCTGGGCGGCGGCTGTGAGCTGGCCATGATGTGCGACTTCATCATTGCCGCAGACAACGCCAAGTTTGGTCAACCCGAAATCAAACTGGGCATCATTCCAGGCGCAGGCGGTACACAGCGTTTGCCCCGCGCTATTGGCAAGTCCAAAGCCATGGACTTGGTGCTCACAGGCCGCATGATGGACGCCACTGAAGCCGAACGCGCTGGCTTGGTCAGCCGCGTGGTGCCCACCGACAAACTGATGGAAGAAACCTTGGGCGCTGCCTTGCTCATTTGCAGCATGGGCCAACTGGCTGTGATGGCCGCCAAAGAAAGCGTGAACCGCGCGTTTGAAAGTGGCCTGACCGATGGCGTGATGTTTGAACGCCGCTTGTTCCACGCCATGTTTGCCACAGACGATCAGAAAGAAGGCATGGATGCGTTCTTGAACAAACGCGCAGCCAACTTCACGCACCGCTAAGCCGTCCTTTTGCAAAACGCACTCACCTCGGCGCCCATTGCGCCCACCATTTGGCGCTTGGCGCTGCCCAATATGCTGGCCATGACGGCCAGCGCTTTGGTCAGCATTGCAGAAACTTGGTACGTGGGCTATTTGGGCATCATGCCGCTAGCCGGTATGGCCTTGGTGTTTCCCTTGGTGATGATGCAACAAATGCTGTCGGCGGGCTCGATGGGCGGCGGCATCACCTCTGCCGTGAGTCGCGCCATAGGTGCCAATGATTTAGAAAAAGCCAACGCCTTGGTGTTGCATGCCGCCATCATTGCCTTGGGCATCGGCCTCTTCTTTACCCTGCTCTTTGTCGTATTTGGAGACATCATCTTCAGTGCCATGGGCGGACAAGGTGAAGCGCTGGCGCAATGTTTGGCCTATGCCCATGTGGTGTTCTTGGGCTCGGTCTGCATTTGGCTGACCAATGCCTTTGCGGCCGTCATTCGTGGCTCGGGCAATATGCGCACACCATCTACAGCCTTGCTCATCACATGTTTGGTTCAAGTGACGTTGAGTGGTTTACTAGGCTTGGGCTGGGGACCTGTACCTAGTTTTGGTATGGCCGGTATTGCATCCGGGGCCTTGATTGCCTTTACATGCAGCGCCCTGTATTTTTTCTTTTACCTTCGCTCGCCCAACAGCAAACTGAAGCTGAGCTTCAACACGCGCTTGTCGCGCCCCTTGTTCATGGACATTCTGAAGGTGGGCGCCATGTCGAGCATCTCTTCTTTGCAAACGGTAGCCACTATTTTGGTATTGACCAAACTGATTTCTAGTTTTGGTCCTGAAGCTTTAGCAGGCTATGGCATTGGTACGCGATTGGAATTTTTGTTGGTGCCCATAACGTTTGCCTTTGGTGTGGCGTGTTTGCCCTTGGTGGGTATGGCCTTGGGTGCCAAGATGGTGGAGCGTGCCAAACGTGTGGCTTGGACCGGTGCATTGATGTCCAGTGTATTGGTTGGCCTGATTGGCTTGGTGGTGACTTTCTGGCCCGAGTTGTGGTCACAAATTTTTACCAGCAACGCCAATGTACTCAGCACGGCCAGTCGATACTTTCTTTGGGTGGGGCCTTGCTACGGCTTCTTTGCACTGGGCTTGTGTTTGTACTTTGCGTCGCAAGGCGCGGGCAAATTGTTAGGGCCCGTGTTGGCGGGCACCGTGCGCTTGGTGTTGGTCATTGCGGGCGGGCTTTGGCTCACGCAGCACAACGGCACCATTGACCAAATGTTTGGCCTGATTGCGCTGGGTATGGCCAGCTACGGGGTGCTGACGGCTTTGGCAGTTTGGAAAACCAATTGGGCTCGTTAAGCCTTTTCAATCTTAAAAATACTGCGCCTCGCCCCCACATCCAAACCCTTGATGTTTTTCAATTGCGCCGCCCGCCAAGGCTTGAGTGCTTCACGCTGCGCATCATCCAACCATCCCAACTGATCTAAGGCATCAACAGTTGCAGCAAATAAAGCCGGCTTGTTGCCATCCGCAATTTTGATCGCCAATGCGTGCCCTCTGGATCGGCTGCCAATCACTTGAACACCATCCGCGCCCACCTTGCTGACCCAATCGCCCCGGCCAATGCGCATAAAGTCGGCATCGCTGCGGCCCGTGCCCGACACCAACTCGGGGTGTTCCGTCATGGCCTCACCTAAAAGCTTCAGGCTGGCACCGTACTTGTCGTCCGATTCGGGTCTGGCCAAACGTGCATAGCTGCGTGCCAAGTTAGACAAAGGCACCGCGAAGTTGGGGGCCGAGCAACCATCAATGCCCCAAGCCATGTCTTGAGAGGCCACGCCTGTGACATCGGCCACGGCTTGGCGCACAGCCAATTGCAATGGATGCTCAAGGTCGGTGTAGGTTTCTTTAGGCACGTCATGCAACGAGCAATAAGCCAAGAAGCCACTGTGCTTGCCGCTGCAATTGTGATGACGTTCGTCCACCACAAAACCCTCGGGCAAGGGTTGGTCGTTGAAGCTAAATCGATACGGCACATGACAGCCGCAGCGCAACTGTTGATAGGTGTTGCCTGCCTTTTCCAAAATGGAAGTGGCTTGGGCCACATGCATGTCTTCACCGTTGTGACTGGCGCACATCAGGGCCAGTTCTTGCGACGTGAAATTAAAGTGTTGCGCACCACCGCTTTGCATCAATGGCAAAGCTTGCAAAGCCTTGAGGGTAGATCGCGTGAAACAAAGCCAATGCGGATTGCCCACTTGTGCCACCACTTTTCCGTCAACGTCTGTGACGGCCAATGCGCCATAGTGCAGGCATTCAGAAATGCCATTGCGCGTGAGTTCAACCATGGGGGCGAAATTCATAGGACTTCTTTCACTTGAGATCTTGAATACATCGGAAGCCAATGTAACCGACTCGGGTGTCTTTTGGCTTGGTCGCCACATCAGATTCTTTTTGTCGGTCGGCGTCGTACCACCATGAGGCACCTCGCGTTATTTGTTCATCGCCTGTACCGGTGTCGACCCACTCCCACACATTGCCGCCCATGTCAAACAAGCCATTCACGCCAGGGGGTGTGGTCATGACAGGCACATGTCCTACGCCCCGCCACAGCGAGCCTTGTGGCGCACTTCCAGCGTAGTTGCCGCATCCGCTAAGGCAATGGCTTTGCTTGGCACTGGCACCCATGGGATACGGGTATCGTTGCCCCTTGACATAAGCCGGCGGTGGGTTGTCTCGCTGCTCCACAAATGCCGCCTTCACCCACTCCGTGTCAGTGGGCAGTCTTCTGCCCTTGAAACGGCAGATTTGCTGTGCTTCATCAAAGGTGATGTGAACAGCGGGCTCCAAATCCTGCGCCGGTTTGCCGAAGGGTGCACGCCAAGTCCATCCTTTTTTCTGAACAAAGCCGGCCTCATAAATCTGGCCACCGCCTTCTTTCTCAGCGCGGCTGACAAAGCCTGTTTGGTTGGCAAATTCTTTCACTTGCGCCACAGTCACCTCGTGCACATCCCACAACACACCGTGCACCATGGTTTGCGAGCCCCAGCTCTTGGGCGTGCTTTGAGCAGAGACCTGGCCAAACGCCATCAAAAACAGGGCAAAGAGCGTGGTGATCAGTCGTAAGTGAGTCATTGACTTCATAGTGCGTGAAATGCCGGTTGCTAAAGACTTTGCTAAAACGTTGACGTACCTTGCGGCTAAATGAATTTTGAAGGATTCTGCAAATCCCTGCATTTCTGCCGAATGGTCGTAAACCAAAACAAACTCACAAACGTTGAAGGTACAAATACAGGAGACAACCATGAAAAAACTGTTTGCATTGCTACTGCTCACCCTCAGTGTTTCAGCCATGGCAGGACATCCTGGGCATGATCGCTACGTTCCCAAGGCACAAGGCCATGGCTTCAACCATGGTCATGGTCATGGTTCTGGACATGGCCATTGGGCCAGAGGTCACGGCGGTGGCTGGGGCTGGGCCGTACCAGCAGTCATTGGTGGCTTGTTGGTCTATGAGGCGGCCAAGCAGCCCGTCATCGTGCAGCAAGCACCTGTCATTGTTCAGCAACCACCAGTGTTCCTAGAGCAAGCCAGCCCCAATTGCACCCCATGGGTTGAGGTGCAAAGCTCCGACGGCAGCATTAGCCGCACCCGTACCTGCACGCAGTAAAGCTTAGGCCTCGGGATCGGCTTGCTTGAACTGAACAATATTGCCCTCGGGGTCCCAACCGTCTAGAACAATAAAGCCCCGAAAGCGCCACGCTTTTTTGAGGGGTTTTAAGTAACCGCCCGTTTGCACTACTGCTTCGCGAACGACTTCAAGGTCTTTCACCACAAAAGTGGGCTTGATGGCCGCATCGTCCCGTGGCACAGGGGGCGTTTCAATTTGAATGCTGTCTGCGTAGGCTTTGGAAATAGCGTGAACCACCACCTCTTGACCTTTGCCTACCAACAGGTCATGCGTTTTATCGGACTCTTGTATTTTTAAGCCCAAGGTCTGCTGATAAAAAGCAGAAACGGCCTCTATGTTCTTGGCAAAGATGCACATGCCTTGCACGGGTTGAGTTTTTGATAACGCCATCTGTCTTTGTGTGGAGCACACCCTCTGCAATATTCAAAATAATTCGAGACGACTTTACCAAAGAGCTCAAGATGTCGCATGCGAGTCTTCACTAGGTTTTAAAGCGACCCAAATCAATCGTTTTGAAATATCATGAACCCAAAATAAAGGAGACAACCCATGACCCCCTTCAAATACAAGCCAGGTCTCAAAAGCCTAGGCGTCATTTCTGCCGCCGTAGCACTGGCCGCATGCAGCACACTTCAATCCAGTTCTACGCCCACTTTAAAAGCTGCAACGGGCGCAAATTTGCCCAACTGCGCTGCCTTGGCTAGCCAACTCAATTTGGCCAATACCAGAATTGAGTCTTCCGCTTTGGTCAGCACTGGCACGATCAAATTGGGTGACAACGCAGTCCCCGAACATTGCTTGGTCAAAGGTCGCATGCATGAGCGCAAAGGCTCGGACGGTCGCGATTACGCCATTGGCTTTGAGATGCGTCTGCCCGTTGCTTGGAACGGTCGTTTCTTCTACCAAGGCAATGGCGGATTGGATGGCGCTGTGGTTCCCGCCTTGGGCGCTTTGGGAGGTGGCCCTCTGACGGGTGCCTTGATGCAAGGCTTTGCCGTGATCAGCTCGGACGCAGGTCACTCCGGTCCACAAACACCCTTCTTTGGCTCCGAGCCCCAAGCACGCTTGGACTATGGCTACCAAGCGGTTGAAAAGCTCACCCCCATGGCCAAGCAATTGATTCAAACGGCCTATGGCAAAGGCCCAGACCGCTCCTACATTGGCGGCTGCTCCAATGGCGGACGTCATGCCATGGTGGCGGCTTCTCGCTTAGGCGATCAATACGACGGCTACTTGGTGGGTGCCCCTGGCTACAGATTGCCTTATGCCGCCTTGACGCAAATTTGGGGCGCTCAGCAATGGGCCACCATCGCAACCCCCGGTGCCACTGTTAAAAATCCGATGAACCCCAATGGCACGTTGCCCGATTTGGCCAGTGCCTTCACGCCTCAAGAGCGTGCCACTGTGTCCAAGGCCATTGCCCAAAAGTGTGATGCACTCGATGGCGTGGCCGATGGCATGGTGCAAGCCACACAAGCTTGCCAAGCTGTGTTTGACATCAAGAAAGACGTAGCCACTTGTACGGGCGAAAGAAATGGCGCTTGCCTCACAGAAGCGCAAAAGACCGTCATTGCAGATGTCTTTGGCGGTGCCAAAACCAACACCGGCCAACGCTTTTATGCCAGCTTCCCCTATGACACCGGCGTGGCCGGCGCCAACTGGGGCACTTGGAAGTTCATCGACTCCCTGATTCGTGACCCGTTGGCCATCGGCACTATTTTCAGCGTGCCCCCCAAGCCCCTCAACCCACTGCAAGAAAACGTCACAGAGCGTTTGGCCATGTTCTCTAGCACCAACGACACCTACCGCGAATCCGGTTGGTCTTTGATGACACCGCCGCAAGAAAGCAAGCCCAGCAACATGGGCGCCTTGCGCAACCGCGGTGCCAAGATGGTTCTGTATCACGGCGTGAGTGATGCGATCTTTTCAGCGGAAGACACACGTCAGTGGATGGAGCGTTTGAACCAAGAAAATGTCAATCCTGGCGCCGACTTTGCGCGCTACTTCCCTGTGCCAGGCATGAACCATTGCAGCGCAGGTTTGGCCACTGATCAGTTTGATTTGCTCACACCTTTGGTCAAATGGGTTGAACAAGGCATTGCGCCCCAAGCGGTGCTTGCCAGTGTGCGCGGCGCAGGCAATGCAGGGGGTGCCAATACAGAGCTGCCAGCCAACTGGTCCGCCACACGCACACGCCCTTTGTGCGCCTACCCCACAGTCGCTACTTATAACGGCAGTGGCTCTGTGGAAGATGCGAAAAACTTCAGTTGCAAATAATTTGTACTTGCGCAGGCAGCAGATGATCTTTGATCATCTGCT
>JBDLWA010000010.1:0-4125 GCA_039804505.1 Pseudomonadota bacterium | reverse complement strand
CCCAGCATGGTGGCACCCGGTGCCTTGCCTGAAGGTGCCAACCTTGAAGATTACCCTGCAGGCTTGGCCTTGGCGCATGCCTGTATGTCCGCAGTACCGCCCGACACCTATCGCGCCTCTTTGCAAGCCTTGGTGACCTTTGAGCAACGGGCGGCTTTGCCAAGCATTGCCGTGCCCACTTTGTGTCTGGCGGGTGAACATGACAAAACCGCCCCACCCGAAGTGCTGCGGCGCATGGCGCAAAAAATTCCGAACGCGCAATACGAATGCATTCCGGGTGTTGGTCATTTGATGGGCTTTGAGCAAGAAGCGCCATTTCATCAGGCCATCTTGAACTTTGTCCGCTCATCTTTTTAAGTTGCAGGAAATTCACACGAGTCAAACCGTTATGACCCAAGCCAATACAGCCAGCCCCCCTTACAACAGCACGGCCAAGTACATGCCGATCTGCGGCGAAGACTATCCTTTGACCGACAAGCAGAAACACTTGATGGCCTTGGCCCACGACTTGGCCAAAAACAAATTTGCACCGCGTGCCGCTCAGCTCGATCGTGATGCACAGTTTCCTTTTGAGAATTACAAAGACATGAAAGACAGCGGTTTGCTGGCTTTGTGTGTGCCCGAAGCGCATGGTGGCTTGGGGGCAGACTACGCCACCTATGCCATGGTGTCTGCGGAAATTGGTCGCTGGTGCGGGGCCACTGCGCTGACGTTCAACATGCATGTCTGCACCATGATGTGGAGTGGCTTGTTGTCCGAGGATTTGGACATGGCGCCCGAGCAACGTGCTGTGCACCGTATGCATCAAAAGTCACACTTTGCGCGCGTGGTCAATGAAGGCGCCATATATGCGCAGCCATTTTCTGAGGGCGGCGCGGCGGCCTCGGGTGCGCAACCCTTTGGGACGCAAGCCGTCAAAGTCGAAGGCGGTTGGCGAATCAATGGCAAAAAGATTTTTGCGTCCTTGTCTGATGCGGCTGATTATTTTGGTGTGCTGTGCACTGAAAAAAAAGCGGACGCCGACTTGTCACGCCGTGACACTTTGTACTTGGCCATTCCGCGTACTGCACCTGGTTTGACCATCGAGGGTGATTGGGATCCGCTGGGCATGCGTGCCACGGTGTCGCGCAATTTAATCTTCAAAGATGTGTTTGTGCCTGACGATGCTGCCCTCATGCCACAAGGCGTTTACTTTCAGGCGGCCAGTCGTTGGCCGCACATGTTCATGACCTTGTCGCCCACTTACATGGGCATTGCGCAGGCCGCTTACGACTTTACGGTAGCTTATTTGCGCGGGGAAATTCCTGGCACAGGCCCCGTCAAGCGTCGTCAATTTGCCACCAAACAAATTGCGGTGGCCGAAATGTTTGTGAAGTTAGAACAAACGCGCAACTTGTTTTTGCGCGCTATTGAAGACGCCAAAATTGACCCGCCCAAATCTTCGCGTTTGCGTGCCTATGCGGCGCAATACACCATCATGGAAAACGCACAAGACATTGCGCGTTTGGCCATTCGTACGTGCGGCGGTCAATCGATGCTCAAGTCTTTGCCCTTAGAGCGGTTGTACCGTGATGCACGTTGCGGTTCCCTGATGCTGCCGTGGACGGCAGAGCTGTGCCTCGATCGATTGGGCCGCGAAACTTTGTACGAAGCGGGCGAGAAAGACGAATGAACGAGAGTTCAGCATTCGCGCAACGCTTTAAAGCACTGGCGCTGAGTCAACCGGCGCACTTGGCGCTTCGCTTTGGCATGCCGGGTCAAACGGTGGACATTGACTTTGCCAAATTTTGGCGACGTGTGGAGCGGGTGACAGGGCATTTACAAGCCACTCATGGTTTGCAGGCAGGTCAACGAGTCGCGTGGCTGGGTTTGAATCATGAATTGCAGTGTGTGACCCTGGTGGCTTGTGCGCGACTCGGCTTGATTTTCATGCCACTTAATTTTCGATTGGTGGTGGCCGAGCTCAACTCGGTGTTGCAAGACGCGCAGCCCAGCTTGTTGGTGTACGACCCCCTGCATGCTGACGCTGCAGACACCTTGACGCAAGCCGGTCAAGTCTTTTTACTCAAGTCGTGCCAGGTGGAGGACTTGATTGCAACGCCGTCATCCAAACATCTGACCTTGCCTGAAGTGCCCAACGATGCCGATGTGTTGCTGGTTTACACCTCGGGCACCACCGGCCTGCCGAAAGGCGCGGTGCACACGCAAGCGGGCCTTTTGGCGAATGCCAAAGCCAGTCAAGAAGCGCATGAATTTATGACGCAAGACATTGTGCTGTCGGCTTTGCCCCTGTTCCATGTGGGTGGCCTGTGCATTCAAACCTTGCCTGCCTTGTTGTCTGGGGTGACAGTGCACTTGCAGCCTAGATTTGATGCGGCGGCGTGGTTGACGGCCGTGACGCAGGGGGAATTGAAGCAACGCCCCACTTTGTCTTTGTTGGTGCCAGCCACCCTGAGGGCGGTGCTCGATCATCCTGACTGGTCCAACGCTGATCTGCAAAGTTTGCGCGGCATCATGACCGGGTCTTCCACTTTACCCATTTCGTATTTAGAAAAATTTCATTCGCGAGGCATTCCTGTAGGACAAATTTACGGCACCACCGAGACTGGGCCTGTCAGTGTCATTTTGAAATTGAAAGATGCTGTTACACGGATGGGTTTTGCGGGTTGGCCGCACACCCGCTTGTCCTTGAAACTCATGGATGCACAAGGCCAAGAAGTGCGTCAAGGTGAGACGGGCGAAGTTTGTGTGATGGCCCCCAACGTGATGCGTGGCTATTGGAATGCAGGCGATCCTAAAGTCCTGACGGGTTTGCACGAGGGCTGGTTCTATTCAGGCGACATGGGTTACCTAGATGCACAAGGCTGTTTGCAAATTGTGGGTCGCAACAAAGACATGATCATTTCGGGCGGGGAAAACATTTACCCGGCCGAAATTGAAAATGCGTTGGCGTCTTTTCCCGGGGTTGCAGAATGTGCCGTGGTCGGCTTGCCCGACGATCGTTGGGGCGAGGTGCCCGTATTGGTACTGGTTCGCCAAGCCAATGACGAGGGAGCCAGTCTGCAAGCAGAAACGGTTCTGTTGCACTTGCAGAAGTGCATTGCACGCTTTAAATTGCCCAGGCGCGTGGTGTTCATGACCCATTTACCCAAAAGTGCATTGGGCAAGGTTCAAAAACCTTTGTTACAACGGCAATTGATAGACGGAAATGCCTAGACAATGCATGCTTGAGCTTTCAAGAAGGAGTTCGCATGATTTGGTTGCTAATTGGCTTGGTTTTATTTCTAGGTGCACATTCAATTCGCATCTTTGCTGAAGAATGGCGTTCACACAAGCGTGCCGCTTGGGGCGAATTGCGCTTCAAGGGTGTTTACACCTTGGTGTCTGTGCTGGGCTTTGTGGCCATCATCATGGGATATGGCGAAGCTAGGCTACAACCGATGGTGCTGTGGACACCGCCAGTCGCCACTCGCCATATCAGCGTGCTGTTGATGTTGTTTGCTAGCGTGTTGTTGGTCGCAGCTTATGTGCCACGCAATCATCTGAAGTTGCGTTTAAAGCATCCGATGGTGCTGTCGGTCAAGGTGTGGGCCTTGTCGCATTTGTTGGCCAATGGCAATGTGGCCGATGTCATTTTGTTTGGCAGTTTCCTCGTTTGGGCGGTGTTGAACTTTAGAGCGGCCCGAGCGCGTGATCGTTTGAATGCCGTCCCTGATGATGTGTCTGACGACGCATCCACCACGGCAACACGGCCCCGTATGATCGCCACCCTTGTGACCCTCGGGGCTGGAGGTGTTTTTTGGGCCGTCTTTACCTTTGTCCTCCATGCCAAGTGGATTGGCGTAGCACCTTTGGCCTAAGCAGAAAGCGTCTCATGCCAGTGATCTCTGTCACCTTATTGCCCGGTTATGAATCGGACGCACAACATCGTCTGGTGCAGCGCTTGGCGCAGACGGCCCGATCGGTCATTGACGCCAGCGATGCCGGCACCACCGTGTTCATTCAAGAGGTCAGCACCTATCGGCGCGATGGCCGTGTCTTTGAAGCAGGCGGCGCCGTGCTGCCGTCTGCCAGTGACGTGGTGGCGCAGTTTTTGGCGTGCATGGCCGCGCGAGATTTAGAAGC
>JBDLWA010000009.1:0-7114 GCA_039804505.1 Pseudomonadota bacterium | reverse complement strand
CTGAATTTGGCGCCACGTGCCTACCATTCGGGCGACCACGAAGAGATTGATTTCTTGTTGCGACGATTTAAACAAATGGCTGATGCACAAGGCAGGCCCGGCGTCATTGCGGCAGGTGTCTCGTTGGGTGGCAATGCCCTTATGCGCTGGGCTGGCGAACGAGGACAAGCGGCACGTAGAAGTGTGGCCGCAGTGGCATCGGTTTGTTCACCTTTAAACCTCACAGCCAGCGGTCATGCCATTGGCCAAGGGTTTAATCGACTGGTCTATACACGCATGTTTTTGCGCACCATGAAGCCCAAAGCCATGGCTAAGTTAAAGCAGCACCCAGGCCTGTTTGATCCCAAGCGGCTCATGGCTTCTAGAGACCTTTACGAATTCGACGATGTCTTCACTGCACCCTTGCATGGGTTTGCCAATACGCCAGACTATTGGCAAAGGGCCTCCGCATTGCCCTTGATGTCTGACATACAAGTACCTGCATTGGCCGTCAACGCGCAAAACGATCCTTTCATCCCGGCAAGTAGTTTGCCAGACAAAGACAAAGTCAGTCCTTACGTACAATTGTGGCAACCCCAAGACGGGGGCCATGTGGGCTTTGCCAGTGGCCACTGGCCAGGGCATTTGAAAACCATGCCCGAAGCCGTTGGGGCGTGGTTACTCAGTCAAATTAAGTGAGCGCGAAGCATGGATGATCTCGTCAAACAAGCCATGGCCAAATGGCCCAACGTGCCCGATTGCTACGATTGGTTGGGACTGGATGAGCGGGGGCATTGGTACTTGCGGGACGATCCCACGCAAGCGCGTGGCAGTTTTCAAAGTGGTGAGCCCGGCTCTAAAGGGTCGCTCTTGAAGCATGAAAAACTGATTGAGTTCATCCATCGCAATTACGCGCACGATGACGAAGGCGCATGGTTTTTTCAAAATGGACCGCAACGTGTTTACGTTGAATTGGCCGCTACGCCCTTCGTTTGGCGTTTGAACGCAGACTTTAAATTGGTGGCACAAACGGGTCAGGAGACCGAGGCATCCGTTTGCTATACAGACGAAGCAGGGCGCGTTTATTTCGACACACCTCTAGGATTTGGTTTGGTGCACAGTTTGGATGTTGCGCAAGTGGCTGATGGCTTAGCGCAAAATATTTGGCAGCTAGAGTCGCTGGCAGCGCACGAGATGCCAGCGCGATTTGCTTTCAAGATCAGCCCTGCCGCAGACAAGAAAAAACCGCTCTGATTTGCATCGAGCGGTTTGTGTAGACAGCGCTTATAAAAAGCACTGTCGCGTTAAAGGCGATTAACCTGCTTATTTCTTTTCTTCAGCAGGCGCAGCAGGTGCTTCTGGCTCTTTGAACTTAGCGCCACCTGCATTGGCCATGTGAACCACAGCGCGTGCAATTTCAATGTCGTTGAATTCACCACCACCCTGAGCGCTCATCGCGCCTTTGCCTTTGAGGGCAGAGGTCACCAAAGTCTCGAGGCTGTTTTTGATGCGGGGACCCCAAGCGCCAGCGTCACCAAATTTAGGTGCGCCTGCTGCACCCGCTGCGTGGCAAGCTGAGCATTGTGCTTTGTAAACTTCTTCGCCAGCGCGCAGTGCTTTGGCGCCATCACGGAATTGAACAGCACCCACTTTTTGAATGCGTTCTGCCACATCACGCTCGGCCAGACTGTACGTCGTCGGGGTTTTGCTCAGATCGAAATAAGCAAAAATGACAATGGCAGCTGACGCAATGATCAACCAAAGGTCTGATTTTGAAATTTTGGATTTGCCGTTGTGGCTTTGATCGTGACTGTTCGTGCTCATGGCGTCCTCAGTAAATCTGGATGGAACTGTTTTTTAGGGTTTGAAAACAACCGCAGATTATAACCGCCGAGGCGGGCTTGCCTCCTGCGCAAGCTGTGATTGGAATCTTGCGTGCCATAATTGCAAAAAACCCGTGTTTTCTCGTGCGACTGTAGCTCAGTGGATAGAGTATTGGCCTCCGAAGCCAAGGGTCGTGGGTTCGATCCCCGCCAGTCGCACCAATTTACCGATTCCCCATCAAGCCCACCACGCCTTCGCTAGACAGCAATTGGATGTCTTCCTTGCGCCTGCGAACACCGATGGGGGTGACGGCTGTGCCCTTTTGGGAGGCGTCAATGTCTTCTAGGCTGGGGTAATCGCCCTGCAGCCAGTAGTCAAACACGCGCCTTGCAATGGGGGCCGCTTGGGCGGCACCAAAACCAGCATTTTCAACCACCATGGCCAGCGCAATTTGTGGATTTTCTGCCGGTGCAAAAGCCATGTACAGCGCGTGATCGCGTTGGTGTTCTTCCAATTTGCTGGCGTTGTATTTGTCTTTTTGACCAATGGTTACCGCCTGAGCGGTACCGGTTTTGCCGGCACTTTGATAGGGGGTGCCCGCAAAGACACGCGCTGACGTGCCATCGCGTGCAACGCCAATTAAGCCTTGACGAATCACCGCCACGTTTTCGGGTTTGAAGCCTAGATTGACGGGGGCACTGCTTTCAATGCTGCGATCAACGCGTTGAATGGGGTCTTGCGTGGCCGCGACCAAGCGCGGTTTCAATTGCATGCCGCCATTGGCCAAGGTGGCCGTGGCCGTGGCCAATTGCAACATGGTGAAGGCGTTGTAGCCTTGACCAATGCCCAGCGAAATGGTTTCACCGCCATACCATTTTTGTTGTTCTGGTTTTTTGTAGGCGTTCTTTTTCCACTGCGTGCTGGGCAACACGCCGCGCAATTCGCCAGGCAAATCGATGCCTGTGATTTGTCCAAAGCCCAAGGGTTTCATGAAATCGTGAATGGCGTCTACACCCATGGTGTTGGCCAGCGAGTAGTAGTAAACATTACTCGACAACACAATGGACTTGACCATGTCGACAGGGCCTAAACCTGTGTCGCCATGGCTTCTGAAGGTATGGCCGCCATAAGACCAAGAACCCGAGTCGTTGATGATGTCACTGGCACTGCGTTTGCCAGTTTCAAGGGCGGCCAAGGCCATGAAGGGCTTGTAAGTCGAGCCCGGTGGATAAGTGCCGCGGATGGCGCGATTGAGAAGCGGTTTGTCGATGGACTCGCTCAGCGCTTTCCAACTTTCAGTGTCAATGCCATCGACAAACAAATTGGGATCAAACGTAGGCTTGCTGACAAAGGCCAAAATTTCGCCAGTCCTAGGATCGAGTGCCACCAAAGCACCGCGCCGATCACCGTACAAATCTTCGATCATCTTTTGCAATTTGATGTCGATGGACAAGACCACATTTTGACCCGGTGTGGCCGGTCTGCTGGCCAATCGCCGCACGGCCTTGCCACCCGCAGAAGTTTCAACTTCTTGCACGCCAGTGATGCCATGCAACTCGCGTTCGTACTTTTGCTCGACGCCTAATTTGCCGATGTATTGCGTGCCGCGATAGTTGCCTTCTTCGTCGCTCTCTTCAATGAGCTCTTTTTCTTTTTGGTTGATGCGGCCGATGTAGCCCACCACGTGGCTGGCCAAGTGGCCATAGGGATAGTTACGAAACAGGCGCGCTTTGATTTCTACACCTGGGAATCGGTATTGTTGCGCCGAAAACTTGGCCACTTCTTCTTCTGTGAGCCGTGAGCGGATGGGCAATGAATCAAAGTTCTTGGACTCTTCGCGCAACCTTTTGAAGCGGCGGCGATCGCGCAAAGGAATGTCGACGATTTCAGACAGGCTGTCGATGGTGGCTTCTAAGTCTTTCACACGCGAAGGCGTAATCTCTAAGGTGTAAGCCGAGTAATTGTTGGCCAAGACAATGCCGTTGCGATCGATGATGGTGCCTCGGTTGGGCACTGTGGGCAAGATGGCGGTGCGATTGTTTTCTGCTTGTTCCAACAGGTCGTCGTGCCTGATCACTTGTAGGTAAAACAAGCGCATGCCCAGCAAGGCAAAACACAACAGCACCACGCCTTGCAGCACCATCACGCGAGTTTGAAACTTGTAAATTTCAAACTCTGTGTTGCGCAACTCGCTTAACGAGGGCAGATGCAAGGCCATGGCTTAAATGGGCCGGTTGGCGTCAGGGTCGTGAGCCCTGCGCTGAGGTGCCAGCAAGATGAAATTTGCCACAGGCCACAGCAAGGTTTCAAGGAGTGGCGACAAGAGCATGGACCAACCAGGGAAGTCATCTCCTGTGGTGAGACGAATGGCCCAACCCGTGGCATCGGCCAAGATAAAAAATGGAATGATTTGCACCATTTGTTCTTGAACGGGAAACCAGTGCAAACGACGATGCATGAAGAAGGCGCAATAACTCAACATGACATAAGTCAGGGCATGTTGCCCCATGAGTGAAGACTGTTGAACGTCCATCCACAGGCCTAAGAAAAATGCCAAGCCAATGCCAACGCGCCGAGGTTGATGAATGCCCCAAAAGAAAATACAAACGGCCAGGACATCGGGCAACCAAAAGGCTTGCGACAAGCCTAAGAGCATGCTGATGAACAAAGTGACCACCAAGCTGGTGGCAATGAACCAGGGGCTGACAGGCAACAAAAGCGCTTGACCACGTTCCATGATCATGGCGTTTTACCTTTGCTTTTGGCGCTGTCTTTTGAATGGGCATGGGCGTTGCCACTGTCACTTGATTTGAAGCCCGTGGGTTGAATGACCAAGACGTGACGCCCCTTCACTTCAGCCAAGGGTGTGGCATGGATGCGCGCAAATGAAATGTCGACACGCCGTTCAATGTGACTGATCCGAGCCACTTTGAGTCCGGCCGGATAAACGCCATCAATGCCACTGGTGGTGAGCAAGTCGCCTTCTTTGACATCGGCACTGGCCGGCACAAATTTCAATTCAATGTGCGGCACACCATTGAAGGTGTCGCCGCTGGCAATGTTGCGCGCGCCTGTTCGGCTGTTGAGCACGGGAATGCTTTGATCGCGGTCGGTGAGCAAGGTAACTTCTGCCGACAGTGGGTAGACGCGAGTGACTTGACCCACAACGCCCCCAGCATCGATCACAGGCGAGCCCAAGGCGATGTCCTTGAGTTGACCTTTGTTGATCACGATGCGTTGGTTGTAGGGGTCGGGGACATCAAACAAAATTTCGGCGGCTTGCGAAGGTGTGCTTACCGAGCTTTGCAGCGCCAACAGCTCCCGCAAGTTGTCGTTTTCAAGTTGAAGCTGCTCAACTTGCTGTGAGCGCAACGCTTGAACCGCGTTTTTAGTTTGTGCCGCACGCAATGCGGATTGGGCTTCGTCTAGGCTTTGAAAATAATCGCCAATGGATGAGAAGGCGCGACCAGGTTGCAGGACCAACCATTGGACGGGCAAGATGAGCGTCGACAGCCCTGCTCGAAGTGGTTGTGTGAATTGCAGTTGTTTGTCGCCAATCATCAGCACCACAGACAAGGCGCCAAAAAAAATGAATTTGGTCAGGGGCGCAAACCCCACCCTGAAGAAAGGTGGGGGGCTGCGGTCAAGAGACTCCAGCGCCATTGCTTGCGCCAGTGTTATTCACTGGTGAAGATGCTGCCCAGACGGTCCATGCGTTCGAGGGCCATGCCGCAACCGCGGGCCACGCAAGTGAGCGGGTCTTCGGCCACCAAGACGGGCAAGCCAGTTTCTTCGGAGAGCAAACGATCGAGGTCGCGAAGCAAGGCGCCGCCGCCGGTGAGCATCATGCCGCGATCGGAAATGTCGGCACCCAACTCGGGGGGTGTTTGCTCGAGGGCTGTTTTGACCGCAGACACAATGTTGTTGAGCGGATCGGTGAGCGCTTCCAAAATCTCGTTGCTGCTGATGGTGAAGCTGCGGGGCACGCCCTCTGACAGGTTGCGGCCCTTGACTTCCATCTCGCGCACTTCGCTGCCGGGGAAGGCAGAACCAATGCTTTTCTTGATGGCTTCGGCGGTGGGCTCGCCAATGAGCATGCCGTAGTTGCGGCGAATGTAGTTGATGATGGCTTCGTCAAACTTGTCGCCACCCACGCGCACACTGCCTTTGTAGACCATGCCGCCCAAGGAAATGACGCCCACTTCGGTGGTGCCACCGCCAATGTCGACCACCATGGAGCCAGACGCTTCTGACACGGGCAAGCCCGCGCCAATGGCAGCGGCCATGGGTTCTTCGATGAGGTATACCTCAGAGGCGCCGGCGCCCAAAGCCGATTCGCGAATGGCACGGCGCTCGACCTGGGTAGATCCGCAGGGCACGCAAATGATGATGCGGGGGCTGGGTTTGAAGGTGCTGCGGGGGTGCACCATGCGAATGAATTGTTTGAGCATTTGCTCAGTGACCGTGAAGTCGGCAATCACGCCGTCTTTCATGGGGCGAATGGCTTCAATGTTGCCGGGCACCTTGCCCAGCATCGCCTTGGCTTCTTTTCCAACCGCCTGGATGGTTTTCTTACCCTGGGGGCCGCCTTCGTGGCGAATCGCCACCACCGAGGGTTCATTCAGGACGATGCCCTGTCCGCGCGCCACAATCAGGGTGTTGGCGGTACCCAAGTCAATCGCCAGGTCGGTGGAAAAGTACCGACGGAAAGCTCCAAGCATTACGTATCCTCTCGGGCACGGAGGGCGCTTCGGCCGTCCGTCGCCATGGTTTTTCAGTTCAATGTGTCCGTTTGGCGTCAAATGTCGCGTTGCCGCTGCACTTTTACCAAAGGCAGGATAATACCCCATCGCCTGTGAATAACTCGTGCAAAAGCCCGCGGCCTGACACGATTTACCCTTGGTTTCAACTCTTCTACACCCATGTCCCTGACATCTTCCGACATCGCCCGCATTGCCAATTTGGCACGCCTGGAACTGGCGCCCGCCGAAACCGCTCGCCTGCAGACCCAAATGAACGACTTTTTCAGCATTGTGGAAACCATGCGAGCCGTCGACACCACCGGACTGGAACCGCTGTCCCATCCGGTGGCAGCTATCCAGGACATCGTGCTGCGCCTGCGCGAGGACGTGGTGAGTGAGCCCAACCAGCGGGAGGCCAACCAACAAAGCGCCCCCGCGGTCGAACGCGGTCTGTTTCTGGTCCCCAAAGTCATCGAATAAGAAGATAGCCCGTATGTCGACTCCCCTTTCCCAAACCGCCCTGCATGACCTGTCTGTGCGGGAACTTGCCCAGGCCCTGCGCGACAAGC
>JBDLWA010000008.1:0-34423 GCA_039804505.1 Pseudomonadota bacterium | reverse complement strand
GCAATCTTTTCAATCACTTCTGTGATCTTGTTGATCTTGTCTGAGTTCACAGCAATGCTGTTCACCACATCGACCATGTCAGTCATCTTTTGCATGCCAACACGCATGATGGCAATCGACTCTTGTGACTTCTGGCTGGCCACGCTGGTGTTGCGTGATACGTCGCCCACGGAAGTGGCTGTTTGACGAACAGCCGCAGCCACTTGAGAAATGGCATGGGTTTGATTTTGTGCGCCATCGGAAATCTGGGCAATGGCGTTGCTGGTCTCGTTGGCCGCTGTGGCCACTTGGCGCGTGTTGCTGTGGATGGCACGTAGCGCTTGGCTCATGGAGTCCAAAGATGCATTGATGTTGTCTTTGAGAGTGATCAAGTCACCACGACCTTGTGCTGTCACGCGTTGTGTCAAATCGCCACGAGCGACACGGCTCATGACTTGTCCGACGCCGCCAATCATTTCATCGAGCGAATCCATGGCTGACGTGGCTTGATCCAAGGCTTGCTTGAACTCACCTTGTACGTGGACTGTTGAGCGAACAGAGAAGTCGCCTTGCGACATGGCGTCCAAAACTCTGCGCAAGTCTTCGATGGTCAACTGGATGCTGTCAACCGATGAGTTGATCGCATCTTTCATGGTTTTCAGATCGCCATCCAAGTTGGCTTCAACGCGCTTGCTAAAGTTGCCTTGCGCCATGGCCGTGACAGCGTTGTTCACTTCTTTGATGGCGTTTTGCTGCGACTCTAAAAGCGCATTGAAGGCTTGAGCCGTCTGTCCCACTTCGTCATTGCTTTCCACTTTGACGCGTTTGGAGAAGTCTGAACTTTTCGCTACTTCACGAACCATCTTGCGAACTTTTTCTAGAGGCTCACTGACCGAGCGAACAATCCAGATTGCAAATAAAGTGCCCAAAGCCAAACCGACCAAAATCAAAGCAATGCTAGTGAAGCGGTTGCTGATGTAATTCTCAGTGGAGGTTTCGTACTCTTGCTTGGCTACCTTGAGTTGAACTTCAATCAGGTCAGAAAATTTACCGCTGATGGGATCGATGGCAGGGTAGAGTGGGCCAGCTGTGAATTCCGCAATGGCTTGCTTGTCTTCGGCTTTCATGATGGCGCGTAATTTGTCTAGCTCCACTTTGGTCGTTTTGAACATGGGTTCAATGTCTGCGACCAAGGCTTGTTCTTCTGCCACCAAGACGGTATTTTTGTAGTCGTTCCATTTTTCACCGATGATTTTTTCAGCATCGTCTAGGTTTTTACGACCTTCTTCCCACGAAATATTGCCATTGCGTACCTTGTGAGAGGTGTCGACAATGTTCACGGCATACATGTCAGCAATGACTTTCAAGTCACGCAAAGGAACCACACGGTCGTCGTAGACGGTTTGCATGCCAGCAACACATTGGGCCATGTTCCGCAAGCCATTGACACCAATGGCGATGGAGAGGGCGCCCAAAAAGGCGACCAAAATCATTAGGCGCTTACCAACATTCAAATTTTTTAACACGTCTCTTCCTTTAAGCTAATTCTTAAATATGGCGGTATTGTGTACTAAGAAATCAACTTTTTTGTGACTATTGAATTTGGTGTTACTACCAATTCAAAGAATCATCATTTTCGAAAAACTCATTGATCATTCGGTCGAAAATTAGGGCATACCCGAGGAGGTCAAAATTGAATCTATTTTGTAGAACGAATAATCAAGCACATTGTCTAAAACGAGTGCTCGTTTCAATCAAATCTGACAATGACTTGTGATCTAATCTCGAAATTCGCGAAATTTTGCATAAAGCATTACAGTTCAAAAATCTATAAAGGTAGGTCATGGCGACAATTTTGTTAGTGGACGACGAAGACTTGCTTCGTGAAGGCGTCCGTGAAATCTTGGAAATGAACGGTTTTTCAGTCATTGAAGCCCCTGATGGCCAGGAAGCTCTGCGTCAATTTGCCTTGGCTGACAAGATTGATTTGGTCATTTCTGACATCGTGATGCCCAATATGGACGGGGTGGATTTCGTGACCAAGTTGCGCGAAACCTTTCCAGATGTACCAATTTTGACCATTTCAGGCGGTAGCCGCGTTGTAAGCGCCCGTTTTGGACTGGATTCCGCCTTGTTGTCTGGCGCAAACGCCAGCCTGACCAAGCCTTTTACAGCCAAGCAGTTGATTGAAAAAGTCAAAACTTTGTTGCCTGCTTGATATTTAACGAAACCCGCCATCGATGTCTTCGTTGAATTTAAATTTCTCTTCCGAGTCGGAAAGCCCAGAATTAGCCATTGAAGCGGCTGCAACAGGCCGAAAAGGCTTGGAAAGCGCCAATGTGTTGCTGGTGGATGACAGTGTCATGCTGCGCATGGGGCTTCGTCGTTCCTTGGAAGCTGTTGGCCTGCGCAACATTCGCGAAGCCAACAATGGCAAAGAAGCCATTGAAATTTTGATGCGTGAACCCTTTGACCTCATGCTGTTGGACATGGAAATGCCCGTCATGAGTGGCATGGAGGTGTTGGAAGTCATTCGAGAAACACCTTACCAAGCTTGGCCACCTGTCATTGTGATTTCTGGTGGCGCGGGTAGCTCTGGCATTGACGACGCTGTGCGTTGTATTGAGCTGGGTGCGGAAGATTACCTGCCAAAGCCCTTCAACCCGGTGTTGCTCAAAGCGCGTGTCACAACCTGTATTGATAAAAAGCATTTGCGCGATCAAAACGCATTGCGCATGCGTCAACTGAAGCGTCAGCACGAGCAGCTCAGCCAAGAGCAGGAAAAAACAGAACAACTGTTATTGAACATTTTGCCGCGCAAAATTGCCGGCCGATTGAAGTCGGGTGAAGCCCGCATTGCCGATGCATGTCCCTCTGTCAGCGTCTTGTTTGCTGACATGGTGGGCTTCACCAAAATGACCCGAACCATTACGGCCACGGCATTGGTGGAGATGTTGGGCGATTTGTTCTCTCGTTTTGACTTGATCACCGAACGCCATGGTCTTGAAAAAATCAAAACCATTGGCGACTGCTACATGTTAGCAGGGGGGGTGCCTGAGGCGCGCGATGACCATGCTGAGGCCACCGTGATGGCGGCCATGGACATGTGTGAAGCCTTGAAAGAGTTGTACGAAAAAACCAATGGGGCATTGAATATGCGCATTGGCATTCACAGTGGCCCTGTTGTGGCCGGCGTGATTGGTAT
Organism: Pseudomonadota bacterium; assembly: GCA_039804505.1. GTDB lineage: Bacteria > Pseudomonadota > Gammaproteobacteria > Burkholderiales > Burkholderiaceae_C > Limnohabitans_A. The sequence continues at coordinate 31,239 of JBDLWA010000008.1, read as the reverse complement.
TCGTAAATTTACCTATGACCTGTGGGGCGATACCGTTAACGTCGCCAGCCGCATGGAGTCAACCGGCCAACCCGGAAAAATTCATGTGTCATCTGCAACTGCCGACCTTTTGGCTGGCAAGTTTGAGCTAGAGGCTCGCGGCATGATTGAGGTGAAAAGCTTGGGACAAGTGGAAACTTTCTTTGTCGGCCCCAAACTTGACGCGGCCAATTGATTTCAAAAATGATCCTGCACATGAACGTAAACCCAATGCCATCCCCCTTAATTCGGCTGATGAGGAGCAACTGACCATGAGTCTGAGAGACATTGTCCCGAAGGACAAAGAAATTGTGATGCGCGAGGAAGACTTCATTGTCTCCAAAACCGATTTGAAAGGTCGGATTACCTACGGTAACCAAACTTTCATTCAATTTTCTGGCTTTGAAGAGTCGCAAATCTTGGGTATTCAACACAATGTGATTCGACACCCAGACATGCCGCGTGCTGTTTTCAAGTTGCTTTGGGGCAGTATTCAAGACGGCAAAGAAATTTTTGCTTATGTCAAAAACATTTGCAAAGATGGCAGTTTTTATTGGGTGATCGCCAACGTCACACCTTCTGTGGACGAGTCAGGCCAAGTTTTGGGCTACTACTCGGTCCGTCGCAAACCCCATCCACGCGCAATACCAATCATTACCGATTTGTATCGCAAGATGTTGGAAGAAGAGCGCAGAGTCGGGGCGCGTGACGCCATCGACGCATCCACAAAATTGATGCATCAGTATTTGAATGAAAAAGGTATGAGCTATGAACAATTTGTTCTCTCTCTTCAGTCGGCTTGAGCTGAGCCCCGTTAAGGGCTTGTGGGTGCAAGCACTCATTGCGGCAGTTGCGGTGGCCGCGCTGTTGCTGAACAGTGTGTCTGACTTGGCCATTGTGTTGGCCGTTTTGATTGTTCTGGTTTTGGTGTTGTCCATCCGTGGTCAACGCCGTGAAGAAGTTTTGATTCGCAACATGAAGTCGGTGCTCAATGGTGCCGCCAATGGTGCATTGGAGCCTCGCGTGACCAACATCAAAGGCAACAGCGCCTTGGCACAGTGTGCTTGGAGCTTGAACGAAGTGCTCGACCAAGTTGAAGCTGTTTTCCGTGAGTCCTTGACAGTTGTGACCCGCATGAGTGCTGGCAACTTTTCACGCCAACCTCAGCCTGCCGGCTTGAAGGGTATCTACCCACAAGTCCTGCACAAAATTGCCGACGCGCAAACCAATGTGTCCCGCACGGTGGAGTCATTGCGTACCGCCATGACTGCCATGGCGAAGGGCGATTTTTCTGTTCGTTTGGATGCTTCTAGAGATCAAGGTGAATTCAAGCTGATCATTGAAAACGCCCAATTGGCGATCGGTTCATTGAACATCGTTTTGAGCGAAGTGGTCCATGTGATGGATGCCATGGTCAGAGGTGATTTGACCAGCCGAGTGCATGCAAACGGCGAAGGCAGTTTGGGTAAGTTGAAAGATGACATCAACCGTTCGTTAGATTCCCTGGCCAGCGCGATGCGCAATATTGGTGACAATGCGCAACAAGTGGCTGGTGCCGCTAGCGATACCAGCACCGCAATTGGTCAATTGGCCGATGGCGCACAAAGCCAAACTCACTACATCAGTGAAGTGGTGACGGCCATTCGACAAACCTCTAGTGCCGTCAGCGACATTTCGAAGAGCACAGAGTCAGCCAGCAATCAGGCTCAGGAGTCTGCCAACATTGTGAATGTGGGCCGCGCCAAAATGGAGCAGATGGTGGAAGTGGTGAATGGCATTGCCCGCAATTCAGAAAAGATCAACAAGATCACCGATGTGATTGAAAAGATTGCCAACAAAACCAACTTGTTGTCTTTGAATGCTGCCATTGAAGCGGCGCGTGCTGGCGAGCACGGCAAGGGTTTTGCGGTGGTGGCCGACGAAGTGGGCAAATTGGCTGCCAGCAGTGCAGACAGCACCAAAGAAATTACCTTGCTGATTCAGCAGGCGGTGTCTGAAGCCAATCGTGCTGTGCTTGCGGTCAGAGAAGTCAGTAGCGACATGGAGCGAATTGTTCAAAGCTCTACTCAAACAGATGGCATGTTGCAAAGAATCTCGGCTGCGGTTGAAGAGCAAACCAAGACCATGGAAGAGATCAACAACAGCGTTTCCAATTTGGAAAAAATTGCACACACCAATTCATCGGCCTCCGAAGAGTTGGCAGCCAGCATGATTGAGTTGTCTAAAGTGGCCGACTCCACACGCCGTGAAATTGATAAATTTAAGATCTGACGGAAGACGACATGGAACTGGTTCTTTTTGAAGTCGGCAAGGGGCGTTTCGCCTTTTCCGCCATTGGTGTCAGCAAGGTCCTGGATGCATTGCCCGTGACCCCGCTGCCCTATGCGCCTGCCGACGTAGAAGGCCTGGTTAATGTGGCGGGTGCTGTTTATTTGAAAGTCGATTTGGCAGCTCGACTTGGTTTGGGTTCTCGTGCCGCCGATCCCAATGGCAATTTGTTGGTCGTCTCTGCGCGAGAAGATACTGTGGTGGTTCAAGTGGACCGTGTCTTCAACAAAATCAGCGTAGAGCCTGAAGACATCAATATGTACGACACCTCAGACAACACTGCGTTGGTACGCGGTGAGTTTTTATTGTCTGACGGCATGGTGTTGTTACTCAACGAGTCAGTGCTGGGCTTGCAAAACATGGAACCCGAGGGCGTCCCGGAAGGCGGCAGTGGATTGTTAGGGCAAGTGGACGCATCGGCTGCCGCGAAAGCAGCAGAAATTTCCAAAAATGATTTGCCTACCGTCACGGTCAGAGATGGTGATGAAGCCTACGCTTTTCATATGGGCGATGTGCTTGAAATCGTTGAGATCAAAGAGCTGACAGCACTGCCCGGCGCGGGGCCTGAAGTGCAGGGCTTGATGCAATTGCGCGGTACGGCCTTGTTGGTTTTGTCGCTGACCGAACTGCTCAAGTGCAAACATAAAACACATCCGCGTTTTGTCTTGGTGGTCGCAGTGGACGGCGCCAAAGTGGGCATCGCTGTGGCAGACATTGTGGGCATTGAGCGCTACGAAAAAGACATGCTTCAGGCAATTTCTGGTGGCGACACGCAGCTCGAGGGTTACTTGCCCGGCATGGGTGTCTCAGAAAGCCGTATGACCGGTTTGGTGTCCATTGGCGGTTTGATTTCTATTGAAAACATGGCCGTGTTCCGGCGCTATTTGAGTCAACACGGAGTCGACATGGCTGCAGTTTCAGAGCAAGAGTTGAGATCGGTTCGCCGCTTGTTGTCATTCCGTTTGGGTGGAGAGCGCTGTGCGCTGCCGCTCTCATTGGTGGACCGCGTTGAAGAGTATGGCTCTGCCGTGAATCTGCCCGAAGGTGACGATACGCTTGCCGGTGTGGTTCAAATCAAAGGTGAAGTGGCCCCTGTGCTCGACATGCGCGACATGCTGGGCGTTAAAGCGGGTGATACCTCTGCTTATGTGGTGGTTCGAATTCAAGGTGCGCCATGGGCGCTGGTAGTCGATAAGGTGGATCGTGTGATTGAAATTGCAGAGCGAGACATCACGCCTGTACGAACCAATCAAAACGATTATTTGACCGAAGTCGGTCGTTTAGATGGCGAGTTGGTTTCCTTGCTGTCTCTTGAGCCCTTGTCCAGGGCAGCCTAACAGTTAAAGGAACAGACTTGTCTAAAGACAAAATGAATGATCTGCTGGCGCAGATGAATACCGCGGTGAAAAACGCGCGGGGTAACACTTCTGCCATGAACAATGCTGGCTCTAGTATTTCTAACTCAGTACATCGCAATGAGCCTGTTGCTAGCCCTAAAGAACGCTCCGACAGCGCCACTCAACTGGAGTTGGTCAATCAACTGATGCTGGGCGTGGAGTCACGCTTCGGTATCAAGCCCGGCACTTTGGTTGAAAGAAAACTGGTGCGCATTTTGAAAGAAATGCCGATCAATATTCTGCGCGATTGGGTCAACTCTATGGGCACTTGCTCATCCGAGCACCCTGAGTGGCAATCCTTGGTAGAGAACTTAACCGTTCACGAAACTTATTTTTGCCGCGACCCCGACTTGATGGAGATGGTGGGCAAAGATATTTTGCCGCCGCTCATTGCCTCACGTGAAAAGCACCGCCAATTGCAGGTTTGGTCAGGTGCCAGTTCTACTGGCGAAGAAGTTTATGACTTGGCCTACATGTGTCTGCGTGGCTTGGAGAAAGCCGGCAAAGCCAGACAACAATTAGATGGTCAAGTGGTGTTAGAGCAGGGCTGGTCCTTGTTTGTGATGGGCAGTGACGTTTCTAACCAAGCGCTTCGTACAGCACGTGAAGGTGTTTACGGTGAACTGGGCATGGGCTCGTTCCGCAACTTGCCAGCCCATTGGCGTGCCATGTTCGAGGACGTGGAAATGGCCCCGTCCAATGCTATGCCAGGCGTGCGCTATCACAAGGTCCGTTCTTGGGTCAAAAATTGCGTTCGCTATGAGCGTTTCAATTTGATGAACAGCCGTCCGCCTGTGATGGGCATGGACTTGGTGTTCTGCCGCAATGTGTTGATTTACTTTGATGACACCGTGAAGAAAGCGGTTCAGACCATGTTGGCTCGTTCCCTTGCACCCGGTGGTGTCTTGGTGATGGGTGCCTCAGTACAAATGCTCGTACCAGAATATTTTGAACAACGCCTGGGCAATGGTGGTCCTTGGTATGTTCGAAATGGGGTGCCTGTATGATCAAATTGCTGATATCGGACGACTCCGCCTTCATGCGAATTGCCATTCGCAAGATGGTGGAAGGTCATGCCGACATCGAAGTGGTGGGTGAGGCGCGTACGGGTCAAATGTGTGTCGAAATGGCTGAAAATCTTCGGCCAGATGTGATCACGATGGACGTTGAAATGCCGGTGATGGATGGCTTAGAAGCCACTCGCCAAATCATGGCACGTTGCCCTACGCCCATCATCATGCTGAGCAGCTTGACCGAGCGCAATTCGGTCACGACCATCAAGGCCCTGGAATTGGGTGCGGTCGATTTCATTGCCAAAAAGTCTTCTTTTGTGCAGCTCGACATTGTCAAAATTGGTGATGAGTTGGTCGATAAGCTTCGGTATTGGGCCAAAAAGCGTGCGCGATTTGCCACCAGTGGCCTTAAGCTTCAAAGTGTGCGACTGGATACCAGCAAGCCGGTTTACCAGCGTAAAACTGAAAATCAGGGCGTCCCTGGCTTGGTGGTTTTGGGCATCTCTACAGGCGGCCCCGCCACATTGCCTCAAACCCTCAAGGCCATGGGCAAATTAAAGTGCCCTTTGGTGGTCGCCCAGCACATGCCACCTATGTTTACCAGTGGTTTTGCGCGTCACTTGAGCACAGAAACTGGCTTACAAGTGGTGGAAAGCACCGATGGCATGGAGGCCAAGCCTGGCATGGTCATCATCATCAAAGGTGGCTCGGATGCTGTCATTCGCGAGCCATTTCCAGGCCGCATCATGTTGTATGAGCGCACCAGCGCTGAAGCCAACATTCATCCCAATGCCGATGTGTTGTTTCGATCTGCAGCCACAGTCTCTTGCCCAGTGGTCGCCGTTGTCATGACGGGCATGGGGCGCGACGGCATGGTGGGTGCACAAGAATTGGTGGCACGCAAAGCGTGTCCCGTGTTGGTTCAGTCTCCCGACAGTTGCATCGTAGATGGCATGCCATCTTCGGTCATTGAGGCGGGCCTGGCCACTGCTGTTTTAGATCCCGCGGCACTGGGTGCTCGGTTAGGTCGTATGGCGGGTGTGGGTGGGCTTTCAAGCGCATCCGTTAATTAAATTGTTTGAGGTGTAATTAAATGTCTAAGAAAAATATCCTGATTGTTGATGACTCTTTTGTGATGCGTGCTCTTTTGCGCGGCATTATCAGTGCTGACCCCGATTTGGCGGTCGTGGGTGAGGCGACCAATGGCTTGGAAGCTTTGCAAACCATCAAAGAACTCAACCCCGACTTGGTGTTGCTCGACATTGAAATGCCGCACATGGACGGTATTGAATGCTTGAAGCGTTTGCGCCTCATCAGCAACGTGCCTGTGATCATTGTGTCCTCCGTGGCGCAAACAGGTTCTCCCCAAGCCTTGGAAACACGCAAGTTGGGTGCAGCCGAAGTCATTGCCAAACCCTCTGGTGCGATGAGTCTCGACTTGAATGCCAAAAAAGGTCATGAAATTGTGACCGCCTCACGCAAAGTGCTGGGCATCTAAAGTATTCAAATTCGAAACGCATTGCATTTGCAAATCGTTCAGGTAACAAGCGCTTAAGCTAAAGGGGCACTAGTCAATGTCTGATGACTTTATCGAGACCATATGGGCTCAATATGCTGTAGAAACAGAAGAGCATATTGAGGGCATTGAGGCGTTGTTGGTGCGTGCCGATGGCGGCGAATTGTCTGCAGAAGAAATTTCTAGTTTGTTCCGCGCCTTCCACTCGCTCAAAGGCTTGAGCCGGGTGATGGAGTTGGGTGCCCTTGAAGCTGTTGCTCACCGTGCTGAAGATTTGCTCGGTTTGGTGCGCGAAGGCGTTACTGGTTTGGACAAAGGCAATGTGGATCTCTTGTTGAGATCACTCGATGCTATTAAAGGTCTGCGCGACATCGCTGTGGCCGAACGCTCTGACGGCCAAAAGCCCGATGCTTTGTGCAAAGAATTGGAAGAAGCGTTCCGAAAAGCCAATGGGGGCGGTGGCGCCGAGGCGGCTGAGGCTGCGCCTGCGCCTGTCAATGCTGCGCCCGCTGCTGCTGCGCCGTCGGCTGAAGCAACACCCTCCACAACGTCATCTGCTAACACCAACAACAATACCAAGCCTGCTTCCGCCCCTAAGTCTGCGCCCAAGAAGCCAGCCCCTGAACCCAAAAAGTTGGTCAAGATTTCAGCCTCGGGTACGGACGAAGACACGCCCGACGACATGTCGATCTTTTTGCGCTTGTTGAAAAATGGTTTGCCCATTTTGGAACAACTGGCGGTATCGATTGCCACCAACGAAGATGCCAAACACATTGTTGCCGTGAGCAACGATGTTCGCCGTCCACTCATTTGGATGATGCGCGCTTCTGACAAATTGGGTTATTTGGGCATTACACGACGCATCAAAGAAATCAATGATGCCTTGCCCAAGGATGAAAACATCAGCCGTGAAGTTGGCGAAAAAGTGGTGGACACCATTGTTGCCTTCCTCAGCGACTTGCGTAACTTGGGCGAAACCACAGGCACTGATCTGGGCGGTGAGTCATTGTCCCAAGTGCTCAACCGTACCTTGCGTGAAAGCCTTGAGCATGTGCTGAAGGATGTGCTCGAAAGCATTGGCGGGTTAGAAGCTAAGGCCGAATTTGCCGATGAAGCATTGGCTTCTCAAGTGGCGCAAGATTTCTCACGCGTTGAGGCGTACCTCACCTCCTTGTTCCCAGACACGCATTGCGATTTGCCCTTGTTTGTCATGGACGCTTATGCGCGGGCTGGACGTTCCGATTTGAAATTGAACGAACAGTTTTTGCAAGCGGCCAAAGATGCTGTGGCATTTGTGCGCGAAGTTTGCCAAAGCAAAGACAAGAAGCCCTTGCTCAATGCAGCCCTTGTTGCCAAACAAGACAGCCTGTCGCAGCAAATTAAAGATGCCGTCTGGGCGCATGACAACGCCAGCGATATGTCGGCGGAGCAAATTGAACAGTTCCACGCTGAGTTGGGACTGCAGCCAGAATTGGCGCAATTGTTGTCTTCAGAAAACACACTGGAGCTGAAAGAGCTGTTGGACAGCGGCTCCAAGGCCTACTTGGTCGTGGCTCATTTGGAGTCATCTGAGCAAATTGCCACGTCGTTTTTATCGTGGGTCTCGGAAAAGGGCCGCATCATCACCAACCGTTCTGTCTTTGTGCAGGAAGAGAGTTGGTATGAAATGTTGCTGGTGTCCAAGAGCAGCTTCGAAGAAATTGATGAAGAAATCAAACAACTGGACGGTGACCAGCAATTGATCAGATTGTTGGGTCAATTTGGCGTCAAGAGTGGTCCTGGAAAAATTGAGTATGCAGAAGAGACTGCAGAAGAAGTTGTTGAAGCCGTTACAGCACCCGTTGCGCCTGCAGCCCCAACACCAGAACCCGCTGCCGTCGCTCCAAGCGCAGCACCCGTTGCTGATACTGCGCCTGCTGCACCCGCTGCACCCGCTGCGACAAATGCACCTGCGCCAGTGGCAGCCGCCGAAGCGCCTGCAGCCGCAACAGCTGCACCGATTGCAAAAGCAGCACCTGCCGCCGATGCTGCCAAGCGTGCCCCTGCGCCTGCAGCTGCCGCCGCCAATGTGATTCGTGTGCCGGGCGAAATGCTCGACCAATTCATGAATCAAATTGGTGAAATGGTGTTGGTGCGTGGCCAATTGGCACACGTGATTGCCGATCAAAGAATTCGTGAGCAAGCAGTGGCCTTGCGTCGTTCAAGCGATAGCAGCACAACAGATCCTGCCGCCGTCGCGCAGTTCCAACGATTGATCGATTTGATCGATGAACAAAATCGCCGTTTACAAGAAACCGATGCCTTGATTCAAGGCGCCTTGTCTCGCTTGCAAGACAGCGTGATGGGCTTGCGTGTGGTGCCTGTTGAGTTGGTGTTCAAGCGCTTCCCCCGTATGGTGCGCGACTTGGCACAAGCGCAAGGCAAGCAAATTCGTTTGGAGCTCACTGGGCAAGAGGTCAAGATTGACAAGGCCATGGTCGAGTCCTTGGCCGACCCCTTGTTGCACATGGTGCGCAACAGTGCCGACCATGGCATTGAAACCATTGCTGAACGAAAACTCACCAGCAAACCTGAAGAAGCGGTCATTCGCATTCAGGCAGAGCAGCAGGGCAGTCGCATTTTGATTCGCGTCAGCGACGATGGCAAAGGCATTGACCCCGAGCGCGTGCGCCGCAAAGCGGTCGAACGCGGTTTGGTCAAAGAGGAAGACAGCCTCTTGATGAGCCGCGACGAAATTTTAAAATTCATTTTTCGCGCTGGTTTCAGCACGGCCGACGTTGTCACCGAAACATCGGGCCGAGGCGTGGGTATGGATGTGGTCCGAACCAATGTGATGCGACTGGGTGGCAACATTCATCTCGATTCAGAATTGGGCCGTGGCACCATCTTTACGATGCAGATGCCTTTGTCGGCGGCTGTTCAAGAAGTTTTGCTGGTCAACACAGCAGGGCAAACTTTGGCGATGCCTGGCCGCTATGTGGCTGAGTTGGTGGAAATCAACGAGTCTGACGTGCAGACGGTCAAAGGCAGAACAGCCATTACCCTGCGCGGTAACTTCCTGCCTATTGTTCGCCTTGAAGAACTTTTGGGCTTCAAGCAAATCAGCGATGAACCGCACAAGTTTGTGGTGGTCTTGTCCGACGGACAGCGCACACTGGGCGTGTCTGTGGATGAGTTTGTGGGCCGACAAGAATTGTTCACCAAAGACATTCACCCACGCTTAGCCGCATTGCCAGGTGTGGGCGGTGCCTCCATCTTGGGTGATGGTCGCGTGGTGTTGATTTTGGATGGTCCAGCCATCTATCGTTTGGCTGAAAACATTGGCACCAAGGCCAAGTTGCCACCCATGCCAGTTGCTGCATAAAGCCAATGGCCATCTACCTTCAAGTTCGCGCAGGCAATCTCCAATTGTTGGTAGATGCCTTGGGCGTGCATGAAATTTTGAGCTTAGACGCATTGCCCGTTGGTGGGCAAGGTGAGCACGTTGAATGGCGTCAACAGGTTTTGAATTCTGTGCCTGTGCATGCTTTCTTTGCGCAAGATCAGGGCGAGAGAGTGATGGGCGTGGTGTACAGCGCCTCAGAGGGGGCCCCACCTGTCATGCTGGAAGTCGATGAAGTGGTGGGGCTGCGCAATATTGGTCCTGCAGACTGGCTCCCAATGCCTAGACTGCCCCATGAAACCATGGTCTTTTTTGACGCTTTGGTGCAAGACCTGAAAACTGACTCCCAGGTCTATCGCCTCAAACGTCCATTAGAGGCTTCGTTGTTCCATTTTGACTTGACGGCAAGCGATCAGCCGACTGAGACACACAAGGCAACTTGATGCTGAAGCGGGTGCCAACCCCCATCTCCGATTGACAATCGATGGTGCCGTGCATTTTGGTGATGATGCTATGCACCATGGCCAAGCCCAAGCCCGTACCTTTGCCCACACCTTTGGTGGTGAAGAAGGGTTCGAAAATGCGCGGCAAAATTTCGGGTGGAATACCGCTGCCGTTGTCTAGAACATCAATGCCAACAAAGCCTTCTGGCAAATAACGCGTTTCGATGGTGAGCTTGCCTTTGCGATGTTCACCAATGGCGTGACTGGCGTTTACACACAAATTCACCAATACCTGTTGCAAGGCGCCGCTCTCACCGTTGAGCAAGATGTGTTCGGGTGCTTCGCCCAACAACTCGAGGTTGATGTCAATGCCCTTCAAGCTGGCTTGCAGCAATGATTGTGTTTCATCTAGCAAGGGCAAGAGTTCAAACAAACTCTGCGCTTCTTCACCATGCTGGTCGTTTTTAGCTTCGCGGCCCAAGCTGTTGAGCGTGAGCACGATGTTGTGCGCGCGGCCAATGGCCTGAACAATGGCGTTCAAATTTTTCTGAGCAGGGGAGTCGGGTCCCACTTTCATTTCAACCAATTCAGCATGACTTTGAATCATGCCCAATAAGTTGTTGAAGTCGTGCGCAACGCCTGCAGCCAACTGGCCCAAAGCGTCGAGCTTTTGCGACTGCTCCATCTTCTTCACCATGCGCAGGTTTTCTTCTTCTTTTTCTTTCACATCGCGCACGTCTTTCATCGACAGCACGGCGCCTGTGAGTCGGCTGTAGGGGTCGAGCAGCGGCGATGCTGTGAGCAAGACGGGGATGATGGTGCCTTCTTCTTGGCGCAAAATTCGCCACTCGCGGTTGTGAAGCATGCGAATGGCATACGCAGACAAGGAGTCAAGGTTGGGAATGATCCAGAACACGGCAGGCGCTTCTGGGTCTTCGGACGGAACCAATAATGTTGGCAACTTGAGGGGCAGTAAATTGCCGGCACGCCAAGAAATGTCAACGGTATGAGGTTTTGTTTTCAGAGTCTCCAGTCGACCTTGTTGCGAGGCCACCATCTCGTTCAACTCTGCAATGGTCTCGGCCGCAAACACATCGGCTTGTGGCGCTTCAGTGTCAAGCCCAAACAACTCGCAAGCTGAGGACGTGGCCCACATCAATTGGCCTTGTGGACTGAGACACAACAGCGGAATGGGTATGGCGGGAACAGCGCCATTCTCGTTGTGAATCTTGCGATTCAAATACGCCATGAGTTCTGGGTAATCAAAAGCAAACCAGTCGTTCATGCGCTGATGGCCTTGTTCGCCAGGCAACACTTCGTCAATGGCGACGCCAATGACGCCATCTTTACGAAGGCCCAATAACTCGAGTGCCATGGGGTTGACCTCAACCAATTTGCCGCTTCGATCGATCAACAAAACGCCGTCTTGCATGGCGTCCATGGTCATTTCTTGCAACTGATTCTGAGCACGAATTTCTTCGCTTTGCAGTTCAATTTTCTTCACAATGCGAACAAAGAAAATCGTGGCTGCAATAGCGCCTAAGCTCATTAAGAAGGTGAGAACCAGCGTAATGGTTTTGGTCTCGTTCCAATTGGCCAAAGCCCAGTCGGTGCTTGTGGAGACCTGCAATCGCAACGGGTAATTGGGAATGTGGCGTGAGACCACCACTTCGTTCACGCCATTGTCGTTGCTACGGATGAAGCTGGTTTGGTCGGCTAATTTAGTATCAGCGGGATCACGTACGCCCGGTGCAAAAAGTTCGCCAATACCTTTGGCCTCGCCGCCAACGACTTGTGCACGAACGAAGTCGTCGTCACCAATCAGCGCCATGGTGCCTTGAGGGCCCAACTGCACAAAGGAGTAAACACCCTGGAAATAGGCGGGGTTGACCGAAGCCACCACCACACCCACAAGTTTGCCTTCCTGATTGGTGAGCTTGCGAGAAACTTGGATGGTCCAGAGCTTGGAGACTTTGCCCAAAACAGGTTTGCCAATGAAGAGGCCATTGGCATTGATGCGTTTGCTGGCTTCGGGAACCAACTCGGGTTGTAAATGGACACGAATGTGCTCTCGGTCAGACAAGTCGGGGTGGCCCGATTTATCGCCGGTAGGATCTAAGTTGCTGCCCAAAAATTTGCCGTCTGGGCCCACCACGCTGAACTGCGACAAAATTTCTGGAAACAGCCCCGACTCGTTGCTCAAGCGAACGGTATCGACGAGTTTTAGGAGAGAGTCATCTTTGGGCGCTGTGGCGGTGCTCTCGTTGGCACGTAGCGTGACTTTGTCGATGATGGACAGTACGCGCGTGGTTTGTTCCTGCAACACCCGGGTGATGTTGTTACTTTCCTGCAATTGGTTGTTGATGGCATCTTGGTGCAATGACTTGAGGCCAAACAAAACGGCTAACCAAACTGCCAACAAAATGACGCCCAAAATAGCCCAAATGGTGCCGCCTAAGTTAGATAGATTTTTATTGGAAGAAGGGTAGTTGTACGGCATGGTTCTAAAGGGAAAATCGCAGGCAAACAGAAGTCACACAGCATACCAAATATGCATGCATTTTTAAGCTTTTCGGAACTTCCGTTCCAATTAATCAGGGGGCAAACTAGGGTTAGTCGGGAGGGGCATCGCCGCTAGTACACGTTGGTAGAGTTCTCGGTCAATTTCTTCAGGTTTTAACTGACTTTCAATCACGCCCGGCCCGGCTGCCGCATGGAGCAATTGCAATTGGGCGACCAGCAAACGCCATTGTTGTGCCGCCAATTCGGGATGCGTTTTGGGGTCAACCAGTACCGCAGTATTGACCTTGCTGTCTTCTTTTTTCTTTTCGTTGATGGCTTCACGAGCTTCGCGGGTCAGCCTTTTGATGTCTTCGTCTGACAGGTGAAGCCGTTCAGTCTCCTCCGCAATCATGTTTCGAGCCTTGGTATCTAACTCGCCATGTTCATAGGCATGAAGTAGTTTTTGCTTGAAGGACTCGCGGTCAATGCGCAATTGATCGGTAAAGGCGGACGCCAAGAGACCCGCTGGAATGGCAAAAATACCAATGCCCACCAAGGCCAATACCACTGTCAATGCGCGACCCATGGGGGTGATGGGCGATATATCGCCATACCCCACGGAAGCCAAGGTCACCACCGCCCAATAGATGGACTGGGGGATGTTTTCAAACTTGTCGGGCTGAGCTTCATGTTCAAACAAATAACCCAAGCTGGCTGTGAGCACCACCAACAAGAGCATGACAAACACAGACGCCACAATCACTTGCCACTCACGTCTCACCACAATGTAAAGCGTTTCAACGGCGGTGGTGTAACGCGTGAGCTTTAAAAGTCTGAGCAATCGGAAGACGCGAAGGAATCGCAAATCCAAAGTGGTGGTCAGAAAGTGCTCAAGCAAGAAGGGCAAGATGGCCAGCAAATCGATGATGCTTTGGCCCGCTTTAAAGTGAGAGAAATGGGGCGAGAAGCGCTTCTTGTATTTTGGATTTTCGGGGGCTGTGTACAGACGCGCAATGTATTCAACCGTAAAAATAGAAAAGGCCAACGCATCGATTAAGAAGAACTCAAGCGTCAGCACGCTGTGAACCGATTGAACTGATTCCAGGACGACGCAAACAATCGACAGCATCACCCAAAACATAATGAAGTTGTCGACGTAAACGTGCAAGCGACCAGAGTGCCCTGTCGGTTCTAACAAAGCAAACAGGCGACTTCTAAAAGTTCTGCCCTTGTTGAGTTCTTGAAACTCACGCCATGCGGGCACCATATAGCGTGACAGCTTCATGATTCGCATGAGTCTCAACAGACGAAGCGCACGCATCATTTCGACGTCTAAATTCACAAACCCTGCAAAGTAGAAAGGCGCTATGGCCAGCAAGTCGACCATGGCGTAAAAGCTGGTGGCATAACGCAATCGTGCAAAACGTTTACCAGCAAATTCTGGGTCTAGCGGGGCTGTAGCCAACCTGAGCAAATACTCCACGGTGAAGACTGCGACGGTGACAACATCAAAGACATGAAATGCAAATTCGCGGCCGGCGTAGATGGGCTCGATGTGCTCCGCAATGATGGCCATCACACTGATGATGATGAGCCAACCCACTGCATTTTCAAGATTGCGTTGATAGCCTTCTTCGAAATGGGGGTCGAACAACCATTGATAGATCAAAGACAGCACGTTTTGAGGGCGAGTGCGATGAAATGAGGGGGTGGGGTGAGACATGTCGGCACTCATTAATTCTGTCAATAGTGGTGATTTTCGAGCTTTAAGTCTTCATTTTCTTGACTCAAGTCAATATTTGGTTTTTTGATGGAAAATAGGTCAAGGGAAAACCCTTGATTGAAGGCACACTTCTGCTGGCAAATACGTAAAGGTCCAATATGTCGATTGAGTCATCCACCCCAGAAGCCAATGAATGGCGCGAAGTGATGCAAATTGAAGCTTCATTTGAAGCACTCAACGAGCGCATTGCCAGGTTGTCCATTGGCCTGGGGATTGAATTGAGTGAAGACCATCAAATTCATGAGCTGTTAAGCGTGGCCGAACCGCAGCAGCACCACGACATACATCAGGTGCGCTCGTGGACTGAGCTGAGAGGTTTGCTGGTGTTGCGTTACAGCATGGAAAAGAATTTTGCTGAAAAAGTAGGCGCTGAAACTTTGAAGCAAATTTTGCTAGAGGCCGAATCCCACTTGGAACGTTCAGGCTTCAAGCCGGGTGCCGATGGCATTCGATTCAATTGATTGGGAACAGACGACGATGACACCCCTCAACATCTTCAATTTGCAAGGTAAAAAAGGCTTGATTTTGGGCCTGGCCAATGAGCAAAGCATTGCTTGGGGTTGCGCTAAGTTGGCGAATGAAGCCGGCGCAGATCTGTTCACGACTTGTTTGAATGAGAAGGCTTTGAAATATGTTGAGCCGCTCACAAAGCCCCTCAACATCCCCGTGGTGTCGTGCAATGTAGAAGAGCAGGGCAGCCTTGAAAACGTGGTGGCCCAAGCCATTCAAACTTTAGGCCACTTGGACTTTGTCATTCACTCTATTGCATGGGCACCTTTGGAAGATTTGCATGGCCAAGTAATCGATAGCTCCAGCGTGGGATTTGCTCGCGCCATGGAAGTGTCATGTCACTCCTTCGCAACCTTGGCCAAATTGTGTGCGCCCCATATGCCAAACGGTGGCAGCATGTTGGCCATGACCTATTTGGGTGCTGACGAAGCCGTGCCCCACTATGGTTTGATGGGCCCTGTGAAGGCTGCACTAGAGTCGTTGGTGCGCTACATGGCCGTTGAGCTCGGTCCTCAAAATATTCGAGTTCACGCAGTTTCACCAGGCCCAATCTTGACGCGTGCTGCATCGGGCATCGATGCCTTTGACGAGTTATTGAGCCATGCGCAAAACAAAGCCCCCTTAAAACGTTTGGTGAGCTTAGAAGAAATTGCCCAACTGTGTGCGTTTTTGAGCTCTAACGCAGCTTCGGGTATGACAGGGCAAACCATTTATGTTGATGCTGGCTGCCATGCGGTCGCGTGAATTGAGCCATCCATGTTGTTTTGAAAGCCCTTTGTGACCCATTCCGATTTGATTGAAAACGTGCTCTATGACGAAATCCAGGTAGGGCAAAGTGCCCGCTTGGTTCGAACCCTGACGGTTGAAGACATACAGGCTTTTGCAGCCGTCTCGGGTGATACCAATCCTGCACATCTGGATCCGGAATACGCCAACGACACTTTGTTTCATGGCGTGATTGCGCATGGCATGTGGGGCGGGGCACTCATTTCAGCTTTGTTGGGGACAGAATTTCCCGGACCCGGCACCATCTATCTCCAGCAAGATTTGCATTTCACGCACCCTGTTCGGATTGGTGACACGCTGACCGTCACTGTCACTGTGACGGCCAAAGAGGATTCAAAAAAACGGGTTGATTTAGATTGCTTGGTCATGAACCAGCAGGCCCAGCGCGTACTTTACGGAACCGCACGTGTCTTGGCACCCACAGTCAAAGTCAAGCGGCCCCGAGCCACGGTGCCACACATTCAATTGTTTGACCCAGAAGCACGTTTCAATGCCTTGTTGGCCAAGGGTCAGGGCTTGGCAGCGGTGCGGTGTGCGGTGGTTCATCCTTGTGACCCAGAGTCATTGAGCGGTGCCATTGATGCCGCAAAGCACGGACTGATCGTACCGGTGTTGATTGGGCCTCAAGAAAAAATTGAAAAGGTGGCGCTGGCGGCTGGCTTGGATATTTCAAAAGTTGAGTTAATTGCCGTCGCACACAGTCATGCAGCCGCAGAGAAAGCGGCCGAGTTGGCTGCAAACGGCAATGTGGAAATGCTGATGAAAGGCAGTTTGCACACCGACGAATTGCTGCATGCGGTGCTGGCACAGCCCGCCTTGCGAACGGGCCGACGCATGTCCCATGTGTTTCGATTCGATGTGCCAATGTATCCCAAGCCCTTGTTCGTGACAGACGCGGCATTGAACATTCGTCCCAGCTTGAGAGAGAAGGTCGACATTGTGCAAAATGCCATCGACTTTGCGCACATTCTTGGCTTGCCCCATCCCAAAGTGGCCATCTTGTCTGCGGTGGAAACGGTCAATGCCGACATGCCTTCAACGCTGGATGCTGCGGCACTTTGCAAAATGGCCGATCGCGGTCAAATCAAGGGTGGCATCTTGGATGGTCCGTTGGCTTTTGACAATGCCATTTCGATGCATGCCGCTCACATCAAAAATATTGTGTCGGATGTTGCCGGGGATGCCGACATTCTGGCGGTGCCAGACCTAGAGTCCGGCAATATGCTGGCCAAACAATTGGAGTACTTGGCAGGTGCAACAGGTGCTGGTTTGGTTTTGGGCGCTCGCGTTCCCATCGCATTGACCAGCCGTGCAGATGGTCCCGCCACTCGAGTGGCCTCGGCCTTGTTGGCTTTGTTGGCAGCGCACCATGCGCGAGCACAAGCGCCAAGGGGTTAATGACATGGCCATTCTTGCTGTCAATGCGGGGTCTTCCTCTCTGAAGTTTTCAGTCCATCCTGTGGTCGGGGGTGCGGTTCAGGCCAGTGTGTTGTCTGGCAATATTCAAGGCTTGGAACCCCAAGGTGTGCCCGAGATGGGGTGGACATTTGAGGGGCAGTCATTTTCTGAACCCGTGGTTTCGAAGGGCATCGATATCTTCGAAGCGGCTTTGTTGGCCTTGCGAAACTTGCTACAAGGCATGAGCCAATTGCCACCCTTGCAGGCCATCTCGCACAGGGTGGTTCATGGGGGACAACATTTCACAAAAAGCTTAATCGTCAATCAGGCAGTGCTTGCTGACTTGGCCAAACTCAACTCATTGGCCCCCTTGCATCAGCCGCACAATTTGGCCGGCATCGAGGCTTTTCAAAAAGCCTTTCCCGCCTTGCCACAAGTGGCTTGTTTTGACACCGCTTTCCATGTCACGGTGCCCGAGGAAGAGCGACAATTTGCATTGCCACAAGCGTTGACGACGCAAGGCATTCGACGCTATGGTTTTCATGGTCTTTCCTACCAATACATCATGGGCACTTTGCAAGCGCGCAGTGCGCGTGCTGGTGGCAAAGTGTTGATGGCGCATTTGGGAAATGGGGCGAGCTTGTGCATGGCAGAAGCTGGCCTGAGTCGCGCAACCACCATGGGGTTTTCTGCGCTCGATGGTCTGATGATGGGGACGCGAAGCGGTTCGCTAGATGCCGGCGTGCTGTTGTATTTGCTAGAGCAGTCTTGGACGCATGATCAAATTCAAACCTTGCTGTACAAGCAGTCGGGTTTGTTGGGCGTCTCAGGTATTTCTGCAGACATGCGCAAACTTCGCAGCGAGAATTCACCGGCCGCCAAATGGGCAATTGAGTTGTTCACACATCGTATCGTTCGCGAGTGCGGCGCCTTGATCGCCTGTCGTCAAGGTTTGGATGTGTTGGCATTCAGTGGTGGCATTGGCGAGCACGATGCCCAATTGCGATCAGACGTTTGTCAACAATTGACCTGGTTGGGGGTTCGAATCGATGAAACTCAAAACAGCCTAGCATGTGGTGATGACATCCGTGCCATTCATACCAGTGGTAGCAGCATTGAAGTGTGGGTCATTCCAACGGATGAAGGTCGCGTTGCGGCGAGAGAAGCTGCGGCACTCTGTTGTTGAGGCCGTTAAACCACTCGTCCATCAATGACTTGAATGATTTTGTCGCAGCGCGCAGCTAAATCGGGATTGTGAGTCACAAACAAGACGGCCGTTCCTTCTTCTTGACTCACACGCCGTAACAGATCAAATACCGCATCTGCACTTTTGGTATCTAAATTGCCTGTCGGCTCATCTGCCAATAGTAGGGCGGGACGCATGGCCAAAGCTCTGGCAACTGCCACGCGTTGCTGTTGTCCGCCAGATAAACTGCCCGATGCTTGATCTTGAATGGGCAATAAATCAACGCTGTTCAAGAGTGCTCGGGCGCGAGTCGTCATCTCTGGCGTGCATCGGCCGTGTGAGCCCATCATGGGCATCATCACATTTTCAAGCGCGCTAAAGGCGCTGAGTAAGTGATGGTGTTGAAACACAAAGCCAATGGCATGCCCCCTTAAGCGGGTGAGTGCATGATCGTCGAGTTGCGTGGTGTCTTCGCCGTTGATACGCAGCTGCCCCTTTGTTGGGCGATCTAATAAGCCAATGATGTTCAGCAAGGTGCTTTTACCTGAGCCAGAGGGGCCCACCACAGCACAAAATTCCCCACGCTTCAGTTGCAAATGAATGTCGTGAAGTATTTCAATTTCATTGGGCTTGCCCACATTAAAGGACTTGCAGACATCGGTCAACTCAACGACCTGTTCTGCGACCCGCTGCGTCGCCCGATCTGAAAGGACTGGCTTAGCCACGGATGGCCACCACGGGGTCTAGGCGCGCTGCGCGAAGAGCGGGCGCAAAGGAGGCGATCAGTCCTGTGAGACTGGCCAATAGAAGTGCGGTCATGAAGAGGGCGGGTTCAATGGTCATGGCAAACATCACTGTGCCATCTGGATTTTTTTCAGCTAGCTGCCAAATGAGCAAGCCCGCCCAGCCCATGGCACTCCCCACTAAGGCGCCCCCCAAACCCAGCAACCCACCTTGGAGCAAGAAGATTCGAAGAATTTGCCCACGGGTAATGCCCATGGCTCGCAGGATGCCTATTTCTCGTGATTTTTGAACCACTGAGACCACCAACACACTGGCAATGCCAAAGGCCACAGACAGTCCCACAAACATCCGGATGGCCGTATTGGCCGTGGTTTGTGCATTGACGGCTGTAAAGAACTGCTCATTGGTTTTGATCCAACTGTCAGCCTGTACACCTGTCTGCGTTGTGATTTTTTGTGCCACGATTTCAGCGCCATAAACATCGTGCACGGTGATGTCTAAGGCCGTCACGCCGCCCACCATGCCCAATAAAGATTGGGCGGCCCGAATGGGCATGAGGGTGGTGCGCGCATTGGCAGATTTGTTGCCAAGATCAAAAATACCACTGACCAAAAAAGTGTTGGCATTGCCGTTGGCTGCGGACACTCTTAGCTTGTCACCCACGCCTAAGCCCAAATCAGCGGCCAATTCGGTGCCAATCAAGATGTCGTTGACCGCGATGCGAGATGAGCCTTGCACCATTTTTTCTGACATGGGAACAATTCGAAAATACAAGTCGGGCTCGATACCCAGAACACTGATGGCGCGATTGGCAGCCCCCCTGAGGATCAAGGCAGATCCAGAGACTGCAGGGGAGACCACCGCAACTTCTGGCATGTCTTGAATTTGAGTGGACAGACTTTGCCATTGATCAATGCTTTTGGCACGTTGCAAGGGGGCGATCACGATGTTGTTTCGGCGTGCTTGATCATTGGCGAGAGGCAGGACGCGCGACACCTCTTTGGAAGGCAATAGTTGTATATGAGCTTGTCCGGTCAGGACACGTTTGACAAAATTGGCCTGCAGACCGCTGAGAAGTGCTGACATGAACACAATGACGCCGACACCAATGGCCACGCCGCCGATGATGAACAAGGTTTGCACATGCCCCTCGCGCAAAAACCGAAGCGCGACCAGCCATTCAAAGGGCATCCAAGTGGCAATCGCGGCCTCATTGGCAGAGGCCTTTGGGGTGGGTGTATTCATGCCCATCACTTCAGGCGAACACGTGCGTTCTCTTCAGTCCACAACACATCGTGAACCACTCTGTCGCCAGAACTCAGGCCACTGACCACTTCACTCCATGGGGTGCCTCGCATGCCCAAAACAATGTCTTGTTTGAACGTGTGGCCATCCCGCACCAGCATGACCCAAGGCGATTTAGAAAGGTTGTGCACGGCATCGCTTGGGACCATCACCACTTGGGGGTGCCTGGCGGTCTCAATGTTGAGCGATACGGTCATATCCTGCTGAAGATAAGCGGGGGGCTCGGCCACTTTGAGTTTGACGGTGACCGAGCCGCGTTGTGCATCAACGCCAGGATTGATGAACGAGACCGTTGCCTTGAATGTTTGAGAACTGTAGGCGTCGGCAGAGACCACAGCTACCTGTCCTGTTTTGAGTTGACTCAAATGTTTTTCGTCAATTTGCACCACCAACTCAACGTCGCCCAAGGGCGACAAGACCATCAAAACTTTGCCGGGCTGGACGGCATCGCCAAGTTCGACATTGCGTGTGATGAGCGTGCCTGCAACGGGAGCTTTGATCTGTGTGTAACGAAGGCGTGCTGTGGCCAATTCAACACTGGCTTGTGCCTGCGACAGATTGGTTTGTGCCAACCAATGATCACTGCCTTCAGGGCGAAGGCTGTTCAATTGCTCTGTCAGACTGATGACTTGCGATTGCGACACGAGGGCAAGACGTTGCGCATCATCCAAGGCGGCTTGACCTGTAAAGCCCTTGGCAAATAATTCCTGAGCGCGCAATAGCGCATTTTGGGAGGTGCGCTGTGTTGCCAATGCTTGTTGAAAAGCTTGTTCCAGAACAGGCCTCTGAACTTCATTCAATTGACGAATTTTGGCGCTGGCCTGAACCACATTCAGTTCCGCTTGTTTGAGACCAGCCAGCAACTCTGCGTTTTCCAACTCAATGAGAATTTGCGCCTGTTGAACCGTTTGTCCTTCCAAGACGGGCACTCGTTTGACGGTGCCTGTGAGTTGAGTGCCCATTTCAACTCGGTGAGGACTTTCAACATGACCACTGGCAACCACGGTTTGAACGAAGTCTCTTTTTTCAATCAGGTCAGTGGTGATGCTTGGCCCTAAGAATCCTCTCACCAACATGACGATGGCAACTAGTAAAAGTCCTAGCAAGCCAACACGTTTCAGTATTCGTGCTTGACCGAGTGTGCTAGGCATAGAGAGTGTTGGCATCATGGTTTCATGATACGCACAGGGTTTGAAACACACGGGGGTTGTTAGACCTTGAATTGATTCAGGTCAAACGACAGGCAGTTAAAAACTAAACCAGTTTTTGCAAAAGTGCATTGCCAGAAAGACCTTTAATCTGGCCGCCTTCAACAAGTTGAATCAGCTCGACCATTTTGGCATTCAAAGGGGCCGTGGTGCCATTTGCTTGAGCCAAACGTACCACAGCACCGTTGAGCTCATTGACCTCTGTGGTGCGCTTCATTTGGAGGTCTTCCCACATGGATGAGCGCGCCTTTTCGTCAATTTTCAGCATGCTGGCCGCCAGTCGTTTGAAGACAAAATTGGGCAATCGCAAAATGTAAGGGAGCAATGCTGGTGATACCTTGGAAACTTTGGCCGGCTTGATTCCCGCAATTTTCAAGACCACCAGGGTTTCTGCAATCAAAGCAGCCAGACATTGACGGTAAGCGTGTTGAGAGAGTTCTTCTTTCAAAGGCAAATCTGACAAGGCATTGACCGCGTTGTTCAAATTAAGAATGAGTTTGCCCCACTGGACTTCTGTAAATTGATCGTATTGCTGCAGGGGTAATCCTGCACGTTCAAACAAGGGCAACAAGGGCGCAACGCAAGGGTGGCGTTGGACGCTCAGATCGCCTTCTGTGCCGCAGTGCAGGTGGCCCTGGGCGAGGGTGACTACATTGAAGGGCACCATGCCTGCAATCACATGGAGATGGGGCAAGTGTTTTGCAAGCTGCTCTGCATTGCCCACACCATTTTGAAAACTGATCACGGTTGCGTTGGGTTTTGCATGGGTATGGATCAACGCTGCGGCTGTTTCAGTGTCTCGACTTTTAACGGTCACCAAAATAAAGTCTGCCAACTGCAAGACTTCGGGCGCGGTTGAAAAACGAACGTCCTGAGGTTTCAGCACCTTTTTTCTTTGGTGCAAATCGGTCAAGGTCAAGCCATGCGCATCTACTGTTTGAAGTGTTTTGCTGCGCCCCAGAAGCGTGACGTTTGCACCTGCGGCTGTCAGCCATCCCCCCAAGTAGCCCCCAATGGCGCCAGCCCCCAGTACCACGATGTGAGGCGACTCATGGGGCTCGTTTGAGGTAATCGGTAAGTTCATGGATGGGTGGTGCGCTAGCTTAATTTTTGGGGGGCGTGGGTTTGGCTTCAAAACCAAGACAGGGTCTGCCATCTGAATTCATCACTTGGATGCTGGGCAATATTTGAGATTTAAATCCCAAAAGTTTGCAGCTGTAAGGCATTTTGGGATCCCAGCTGGTGGCAAAGTGCTTGCACTTCCAGCAGTTCACTTGGTTGAGAAATGAGGGGTTGGTCGCCATGACAGATCAATGGATGTGAGGGTGTTTTGGCAGCTTGCGCTAACTTAATTTATCATGCAGTTTAATTTCTCAAGCCAAGGCTCCTAACCGGTTCGATCGCTTGAGGCAGAATCCTATTTTTGACCCTGATTGGAACACCATGCAACCCTTCCACCTTGCCTTCCCAGTGACATCCTTGGCCACAGCGCGGTCTTTTTATGGCGATTTGTTGGGTTGTCCAGAAGGTCGTTCTAGCGATGAATGGGTTGACTTCAATTTTTATGGCCATCAAATTGTGGCGCACTTGTCGCCCGATGAAGCCGGACACCGCAACACAAGTGCTGTCGATGGTGACAACGTACCGGTGAGACACTTTGGCCTGGTGATGGAAATGGGCCAATGGGAGGCCTTGGCCGAAAAGCTTAAAAAAGCCGGCACCCAGTTTGTGATTGAGCCTCACATTCGCTTCAAGGGCCAAGTGGGCGAACAAGCAACCATGTTCTTCTTGGACCCCTGTGGCAACGCGGTTGAGTTCAAGGCTTTTGCCAATCCAGCAAGCTTGTTTGCCAAGTAAGCAGACCAGAAAGGCTACGAGCCTTTCCAAACTTTAAATTGTCAACGACTGCATCACCCTGGCGATACAGTCGTTTGTTTTGGTCGAGTCAATCCAGCGAAGGATGCAGACCAACTCAAGTATGGGGTCAACCCAAGTGATGGATGAACCTGCGCCAATGGCAAACCAAGAAGTCCGTGGGGCATCTTTGAATAATTTCCCCTCATGGTTCAACCAAATGAGGTAACCGTAGTAGGGCGCAATATCACAAGGGGTTTGCATCATCTGCAGCCATTGGCTTGTCAAAATTTGTTGCCCATCGAACTGGCCATTGCCCATGAGCATCAAACCAATTTTGGCTTGATCCATGGCGGAAATGGACACACCGCCGCCCCAATGACTGCCACCGGGCACTGACATCATTCGCTGACCCTTGACCTGGGTCCAACCTTGCTCGTACCCCTGCCATTGAAATGGATCGTTGCAGCCCAAGGGTTGACGAATGCCTTCTTCAAAGACCTCGGGCAAGGGACGATTGAACAGATGCAACAGGGCCAATGACAATTGGTTGATGCGAACATCGTTGTATTCAAAGCGCGAACCAGGTTCGCCAAGGGGACGTGCGTCGCCTTTTTTGCCGTCTGCTTCACCGGTTTGATAAGCCAGCCAGCGATAGCGATCCACTTGTTCTGGAATGCCCAAACAAGTGCCTTCCCATTCACTGGTTTGTTGCAATAAATGATGCCAGGTGATGCGAGACAAACGTTCACCTTCAAAGCCGATGCCAGGACATTTTGCAATCACAGGCTCGTGCACATCGGTCAGTAGGCCTCGGTCGAAAGCAAGGCCCGCTAACAACGCCAAATAAGTTTTGGCCACACTGAAGGTGAGATCGGATTTGTGAGGTTCTCCCCACTCAGCCACAAGCTGTCGA
This sequence comes from Pseudomonadota bacterium, assembly GCA_039804505.1. GTDB lineage: Bacteria > Pseudomonadota > Gammaproteobacteria > Burkholderiales > Burkholderiaceae_C > Limnohabitans_A. Next base: position 6,950 of record JBDLWA010000008.1, on the reverse strand, counting down.
TGCTGAAAAATAACACCAGACACAGGACCTCGTGGATGCACGGGGCCATACAAACGGTTGTAGGGCGGAGTGTCTGCATCATGAATACCCCATGGGGGCGTATTGTCTCGAGTCCAAGGTGTTTCACACGATTGAATCAATTGGATGGCTTCTTGAAATCGAGTATTCATGGGGCTTAGAGCAGTTATTGAGAGAGAAATCGATGCATGACTATGACTGCAAATATCACTTCGCGAATGGGCTTTGAGCGACTAGGGATAACTGTCAAATTAAGTTGACAACTTCAGAAAATATTCCTGGTGAATTTGGTAATAACCCTAAAGGCTGACAAACGCAGTCCATGCATTATTACGGCTGATTTATCAACTTAAGGAACCCACCATGACAGAAAAGAAAGCTTCCACTTCTCGCCGCGGCCTTTTGAAAGGCGCTGTTGCAGCAGGCGCGATTTCAGCGCCCATGATTTCCAAAGCAGACACCGTGAGCCTGCGTTTTCAGAGCACATGGCCTGCCAAAGACATCTTCCACGAATACGCCAATGACTTTGCCAAAAAAGTCAATGACATGGCCAGTGGTCGTCTGAAAATTGAAGTGTTGCCTTCAGGTGCTGTGGTGCCAGCGTTCCAATTGTTGGATGCTGTGAACAAGGGCACGTTGGACGGCGGCCATGGTGTGTTGGCTTATCACTATGGCAAAAGCTCTGCCTTGGCTTTGTGGGGCTCAGGCCCCGCCTTTGGCATGGACCCCAACATGGTTTTGTCGTGGCACAACTTCGGCGGTGGTAAACAGCTGCTCGAAGAAATTTACAAGTCACTCAACATTGATGTGGCCTCGTACGTGTATGGTCCAATGCCAACACAACCCTTGGGCTGGTTCAAAAAACCCATTGCCAAAGTGGCTGACCTGAAAGGTTTGAAGTACCGCACCGTGGGCTTGGCTGTTGACATCTTCACTGAGCTGGGCGCTTCCGTGAACCCTTTGCCAGGTGGCGAAATTGTGCCCGCTCTGGATCGCGGTTTGATCGATGCAGCCGAATTCAACAACGCTTCTTCAGACCGCGTGTTGGGCTTCCCCGATGTGGTTAAAAACTGCATGTTGCAAAGCTTCCACCAAAGCGGTGAGCAATTTGAAATCTTGTTCAACAAAGGCAAACTCAATGCATTGCCCGCCGAGTTGAAGTCCATCATCGAATACGCCGTGCAAGCGTCTTCTGCTGAGATGAGCTGGAAGGCCATCGATCGCAACTCCAAAGATTACACCGAGATGAAGAAGCAAGGCATCAAGTTTTACAAAACTCCCGATGCCATTTTGAAAGCTCAACTCGATGCTTGGGACAAAGTGGTTGCCAAGAAGTCTGTTGAGAATCCATTCTTCAAGAAAGTCATGGACTCTCAAATGGCATTTGCACAGCGTGCAGGTCAGTGGCAGAACGACTACATGGTCGACTTCAAAATGGCCTACAACCGCTACTTCAACAAAAAAGCCTAAGTAGCCTTTGGTATTGAGGAGCTTGCCCATCCTGGTTTTGCCGGGATGGGTATTTTGCTTTTTGTCGAATTATTTTTTTATCGGTTTTATATGAATACGCAAACATTGCTACACACGGCTGACAAGATCAGTACGTGGGTGGGGAAAACATTTGCCTGGCTCATTGTCGGTCTGATGCTTTTAGTGGTTGTGGAAGTGTTCAAGCGTTACGCATTGAATGCACCCACAGCCTGGATTTTTGATGCCAGCAACATGATGTACGGCACTTTGTTCATGATGGGGGGGGCCTACACACTTTGCCAAGACGGCCATGTGCGTGGCGACTTCTTTTATGGCAGTGCCAAACCCAAAACACAAGCTTGGTTAGACTTGGTTTTGTACATCGTTTTCTTCATTCCGGGTGTCATTGCCCTCACATGGGCGGGATGGAACTACGCAGCCGATTCTTGGGCCATCCACGAGCAAACCTTCAATGCAGATCCCTTGCCTTTGTACCCCTTCAAATCGGTCATCCCGTTGGCAGGCGTCATTGTTTTACTTCAAGGCTTAGCAGAAATTTTCAGATGCATTGTGTGCATTCGAACGGGTGAGTGGACACCACGTTTGAAAGACGCTGATGAAATTGATGTGGTTGAGCAGCAATTGGCCAACAGTACCTTGGTGGATCAAGATGCTGCGTTGGAAGCGATTGCCAACGCCAAAAACATTGAAGAATCAGCCCACCAACGTGCAAAAGGAGGCCAAGCATGAGCGATCCCGCACTCGGCCTTTTGATGTTGTCACTCATTGTGGTGGTGATCATGTTGGGTTTTCCAACAGCGTTCACCCTGATGGGTCTGGGCATGGCCTTTGGATTTGGCGCCTTCTACGATCCTTCAGCCCCTTGGTTCGACAATAAAATTTTCAACCTCATGGTGCAGCGCACTTTTGGTGCCATGACCAATGACACCTTGTTGTCTATTCCGCTTTTCGTTCTCATGGGCTATGTCATGGAACGAGGCGCGCTGGTCGACAAGATGTTCCACAGTGTGCAACTGGCTTTTCGCAAATTGCCAGGATCCTTGGCGGTCGCCACTTTGGTCATTTGCACCTTCTGGGGAATTGCCAGCGGCTTGGTAGGCGCTGTGGTGGTTCTGATGGGCGTGATTGCCATGCGTCCCATGTTAAATGCGGGTTACGACACGCGTTTGGCTGCAGGCGTGATCACGGCTGGCGGTACTTTGGGTATTCTCATTCCGCCCTCCGTCATGATCATTGTGTACGCTGCTGTTGCAGGTCAGTCTGTGGTCAAGCTATATGCCGCGGCCATGTTCCCAGGGTTTTTCTTGGCGACGCTGTATCTGATTTATGTCATTGCGTGGGTATTGATTGATCCCAAAGTGGCTCCCAAGCTACCCGTTGAGCAAACCCGTGCCGTGATCTCACCAGCAGTTCAAAAAATTGCGGACCATTACGCCCCCAAATATTTCTTGGCTTTGTTGCAGGCATTTGTTTCTCCTGGAAAGGCCCTGCGAAAAACAGCTGACAACGTCGTGGTGACCTGGGGTTTCATTGCCAAGAGCTTCATCATGAGCTTGGTTCCCGTCTTCATGACGGTTGCCACCTTGGGTGCCGTCTGGTGGTATGTGGTCATTCATTCTCAAGAAGAAAACAACGCTGCCGCAGCACAAGTGGTTGCCACGCAAACGGCCAAGGACAATACCGTTGCCAGCCCAGCTGGGGCTGAAGCTTCTGCGCCCACAGCGGTCGCAGAACGATCGGGTGTGCAAGAGCCTCCCGGTGCCTCGGGTGTGAAAGAGCCGCCAAGCTCGGGTGGCGTTCAGGAACCGCCAGGTTCAAGTAGCTTGCAAGAGCCGCCTGGCGCCAATGGTGTCCAGGAACCCCCCGGCGCAGAAACAACGCAGACGGCCAGTGTGTCCAATGGTGTGCAGTTGCCACCGGGTGCTGAAACCTCTGAAGGGAAAGCCGCAGAAAGCGATGCGCCACTGCAGGCTTTGGGTGATGGCGACACGTCTGATGCACCTAAAACAGAACCTGTGCCAGAAGGCTTCTATGTGGGCTTCTGGATTGCATGTGCTCTCGCAGTGGGCGTGTTGGCCTACTACTACTGGCATTTTGATGCTGAGCAATATGAAATCTTGAACATGTTGGTGCGTTCTGTGATGCCTCTTGGCATCCTGACCTTCATTGTTCTGGGTGTCATTTTGTTTGGTATCACCACGGCCACAGAGTCGGCTGCGGTGGGCGCTGCTGGCGCCTTCTTGATGGCGTGGTCTGCTGGCACCCTAGACTTTGAAAAGATCAAGCAAGCCGTGTTCTTAACAGCCAAAACCACCTCCATGGTGTGCTGGTTGTTTGTGGGCTCTGCATTGTTCTCTGCGGTGTTTGCAATTTTGGGTGGCCAGCGTTTGGTGGAAGAGTGGGTCATGGCCCTCAATCTCACGCCCATTCAATTCTTGCTGCTGTCTCAAGCCATCATCTTTGTGTTGGGTTGGCCTTTAGAGTGGACAGAAATCATTGTGATTTTCGTCCCCATCTTCTTGCCTTTGCTGGCGCATTTCCAAATCGATCCCATGTTGTGGGGCGTGATGGTGTTTGTGAACTTGCAAGCGGCTTTCTTGTCGCCACCTGTGGCCATGTCTGCGTTCTATCTGAAAGGGGTGTCGCCGCCGCACGTCACCATCAATCAGATTTTTGCCGGCATGATGCCTTACATGTTCATCGTGATCTTGTGCTTGGTCTTGATGTACATCTGGCCAGAACTCACGCTCTGGTTGCCTAACTATTTGTACGGCAAATAAAGGCAGTGCTTAAACCTTGACGCCTGTTGAATCTGGCGCTCACATTGATTGGCAGACATTCACCCATTCAGCTTGGGTAATGTCTGCCATTTTTTCTGTGCTGATGCGAATGGCACTGTTGACCGAGCCTGCTGCAGGTATGACTTCGTTGTAAGTTTTCAGCGAAATATCCAAATAAACGGGTAGAGGCGAGGCGAGGCCAAACGGGCAAACTCCGCCAACAGGATGGCCTGTGATGTCTGCCACCTCTTCCAACCCCAGCATTTTTCCTTTTCCAAAAGCGTCCTTGAATTTTTTGTTGTCAATGCGTGCATCACCTCTGGCGACTACTAACACCACACGGCCGTCGTTTAATCTGAATGCCAATGTTTTTGCAATTTGACCAGGTTCGACGCCATGGGCTTCTGCCGCCAAAGCGACTGTGGCCGTGCTAACGGGCAACTCGATAACCTCGATGTCGATAAGTCGCGAAGAAAAGAAGTCTTTGACAGATTGAAGGCTCATAGCAGTTGTATAAATGGAGGCAAAATCAAGGCAAGACGATATCAGACATGCTACGTAATTTGCCCCTCTCATTGTTTGAAAGATTTTCATGTACTACGAACCTGGCGTAACGCTGCATGGCTTGCCTTATGATCCTTTTAAATCCTGCGTCATTCCCAGACCCATTGGGTGGATCTCTACAATCGACAGAGAAGGCCGCCACAATTTGGCCCCTTATAGCCAATTTCAAAACGTCACATTCAACCCACCCATCGTGATGTTTTCTGCCAATCAAACCACCACGGGTCATCGCAAAGATTCAGTGCGCAACGCAGAAGATACCGGAGAGTTTGTTTGGAACATGGCCACCTATGAATTACGCCATGCGGTAAATTTGACGGCTGAAGAACTGCCTCATGGCGTCGATGAATTTGAGCACGCAGGTCTTCAAAAATTAGCTTCCAGAAAAGTCAAACCGATGCGTGTGGCCAAATCCCCCATTCAGTTTGAATGTGTGTATCTCAACACCTTGCGCTTCCCTGGTGAGCCACCCTTTGGTACAGCCGATGTGGTGTTTGGTCGTGTCGTGGCCATTCACATTGATGATCAGGTCATTGACGGAAAGGGCATGTTGGACGTGCTCAAAATCAAGCCACTTGCGCGCATGGGTTACTACGATTACACCTATGTCGACAACAAGTTTGAAATGGTGATTGGCGGCAATAACAAAGCCTTACTGGCCGGCCTAGAAGGGTCAGCTGACAAAGCGCAATCTGCTACCGACTCATGAGCGCCAATTCAAAGACACTGCCGCCAGCCTTTCACAAGCTGGCATTTTCCAATTTGATGGCGCAGTCCGCAGAGCAATTGACGTTGGCGGCTGTGCCCATCGTGGCCGTTCTCTTGCTGCAAGCTGGGCCGGGTGAAATTGGCATCATTGCCGCAGTGCAATCTCTGCCTTTCTTATTGCTCTCTATTCCTTTGGGCTTGCTTGCCGACCGCATGTCACGCAAAAAACTCATGTTGATGTCAGAGTTGCTGCGTGTGTGTGCCTTGATGGTGCTCATTGCTGCCATGCTACTCAATCTCATCAGTGTGCCTTTGTTGGCATGCGTTGGGTTCTTGGCGGCTGTGGGCACAGTTGGTTTTAGTGTCAGCGCGCCTTCCTTGGTGCCTGCCTTGGTAGACAGTCAACATTTGGCCAAAGCCAATGGGCGCTTGGAATTGGCTCGCAGCATGGCCTTTGCAGGTGGACCTGCGCTAGCGGGCGCATTGATTGCTTGGTTGGGCGGTTCGACATCCTTTGTTCTCTCATTGATGTTGTCTTTGGCAGCAGTTGGATTTCTCAGGCAAATTCAAGAGCCTGTTCGTCAAGCTGTACCCGACCGGCATCCATGGTTGGAAGTCAAAGAAGGGGCACATTTTGTATGGGCGCACCCATTGATGCGCCCTATTTTGTTGACCTCTGTGGCATGGAATATTTCATGGTTTGTGCTTCAGGCTATCTATGTGCCTTACGCTATTCGCACCATCGGCATGAGCTCGAGTGAAGTGGGTCTTACCTTGGCCTGTTATGGCTTCGGTATGATCACAGGCTCTTTAATGGCTTCTCGTGTGGTCTCAATGATGCCGTTTGGTGTGGCAATTCTGTTGGGACCTTTTTTCTCAGTGCTTGCGGCCATGGTGATGGCTTTGAGTCTTTGGGCACCCTATGTGGGTGTGGCCTCTTTGGCTTACTACTTTTTTGGTTTTGGCCCCATCATCTGGACCATCACGTCAACCACTTTGCGTCAAAGTGTCACGCCCAACAGCATGATGGGCAGGGTGACAGCCATTCTGATCGTTGCTGGCACTGGTGCAAGGCCTATTGGGGCTTTGCTGGGCGGCTTTGTTGGCGAAATGGGTTCAGACTTGGCATGCTTATTTTTGGTTGTCGCAGGCTTTGTTGTTCAAGCCATTGTGATCACCTTTTCAAAGGTACGAAGCTTGAAATCACTGAGTGAAGCACAGGTAGGGCAGAAAGATTGAGGGCTAATTTGGGATTTTTCACAGGATAAGCCCCGAATCTGTGGCTTAATATCGCCTTGAACTTTTTTTCCTGGAGCCATTGATGGGCAATAAGATCGTTACCGAAGCCGACCGTAAATTTACACCTCCTTTGACACCCCTGCCGGGCGT
>JBDLWA010000007.1:0-2674 GCA_039804505.1 Pseudomonadota bacterium | reverse complement strand
TTGGGCCCCGCTCTTGTCTGCGAGCCACAATCGCCTTTGCAATCGGAAAAGCAAACCGTTCTTCGCCATAGTCACGCACAACCTCCGTGATCTGATCCACACTGGCAGTGGCCAGCCACTCGGCCACACTCTGACCGCGCGTGGTGTCCATGCGCATGTCTAAGGGGCCATCGAAACGAAAAGAAAAACCCCTGCCGGGGTTGTCAATTTGGGGGGAGCTAATTCCCAGGTCCATCAACACACCTGCAATGCTGCCTGTGGGCAGTTCGCCTAGGTTGCGGAAGCCTTCATGCCGAATAGAAAAACGGGTGTCTTTGATCTCGCCAGCTTCGGCAATGGCTTCGATGTCTTTGTCAAAAGCAATGAGCTGCGCCCCTTCTGGCAAGCGGGACAAAATCAAACGTGAATGGCCGCCGCGACCAAAAGTAGCATCAACGTAGATATTTTTTGCGGCGGTTTCGCCTGCATTGCCTAACAATGCATCAACCGCTTCAGCAAGCAAGACGGTGGTGTGTTGCCAAGTAGTTGTCACGCAGGCCTCAGAACGAAAAGTCCTTGAAGACATCGGGCATGTCGCCCTGCATGGCCTTGGCCTCTTGCGCGTCGTAGGCCGCTTTGTCCCACAACTCAAAATGGTTGCCCATGCCCAACAAAATGGTGTCTTTGGCAATGCCTGCAGCGGCACGCAATTCTGGAGACACAAGCACGCGGCCCGTGCCATCCATTTCGACATCCATGGCATTGCCCAGGAAAATTCGCTTCCACCACTGCGCTTCCATGGGAAGCTGGGCAATGCGCTCGCGAAAGCGCTCCCACTCGGTGCGTGGGAACACCATCAAACAACCATGGGGGTGCTTCGTGATGGTCAATTGACCACCCGCTGTGGCGCTCAAAACCTCGCGGTGACGCGTAGGCACCGACAGGCGGCCTTTGGCGTCCAAACTTAGCGAAGATGCACCTTGAAACACTTGATTCTCGATTCCTGGTCAATGAACACGCAATATGGGCATTTCTCCCACTTAATTGCACTTTTTTGCACTGTATCAGGAATTCACGCCCTCACAAGAGGGTTTTCAAGTTTTTTTCAATGAAATCAAGGGCTTAGAGCAGACTTCGCATGATATTTTGCCAGAAAAAATCGTTGAAAATTAGGCACTTAGAAGTTGGTATGAAAGTAACTTGTGAGGCTTTTCCAATTGAAAAATATTTTTATGAATTTCATATTTTTTTCAATCGGAACACGGCTTCAAAAGTTCAGACGAAAAAAAGGCTCCTCAAGGAGCCTTCATGGATTCACCAAATTGAACGAACTCAATCGCCAAACATTTTTTGTTTCAACTCGCGTCGTTGCTGGGCTTCTAGCGACAAATTGGCTGTAGGACGCGCCAACAAACGGCCCACACCAATGGGTTCGCCTGTTTCATCGCAGTAACCGTAATCGCCAGCGTCAATGCGCTGGATAGATTGCTCGATTTTCTTCAGCAGCTTGCGTTCACGATCGCGGGTGCGCAATTCCAAAGCATGTTCTTCTTCAATGGTTGCGCGGTCTGCGGGATCGGGAACCACCACGGTGTCTTCTCGTAAATGCTCGGTGGTTTCGCCTGCGTTGGCCAGGATACCTTGCTTCAAGACGACCAATTTGAGTCGGAAAAACGCCATTTGTGCGTCGTTCATGTAGTCGTTGTCGGACATGGCCATGACCTCAGCATCGCTGAGTTGGTCTGGTTTTTTGGTTTTCCAGTTATTGGCCAATTTGGGATCTTTTTTAACGGCGACGAAAGGAGGAGGGGTCAGAACTTGAGAGGGCATGTTTTGGAGATAACTGGCTTTTGCAGCCGTAGAAGCCACCGATTGGGCCATCGATGGCACTGTAATTTGGGCAAGTCGCGCTGAAGGACGAACCGCTCGTGCGGGCACATCACCTGTGGCCACGGGTGCTGCAACGGGGGCTGCAGGCGGTGTGACCACTTTCTCAGCTTTTGCAGGCTTGGCTGGCTTTTCTGCTTTGGCAGGCGCGGCAGGCTTGGCGACTGGTTTCGTCACGGGTTTCGTGACGGGTTTGGTTTCTGTCTTGACGACCGGCTTGGCTGAGGCTTTTTCAGGCGCTTTGCTTACACCTTTGGCGGGCGCTTTAGCGGCTACTGTTGGCTTGCTTGCTGGCTTGGCCGCAACTTTGGGTGCTACTTTCGGTGCAACCTTCGGTGCAGGTTTGGCAACTGTTTTGGCCGCGCTTTTCACCACGGGTTTTGTAACAGCTTTGGCCTTAGCCACAGGCTTGGCCACCACTTTAGCGCTGGCTTTGTTGTTGGCTTTAACTGGGGCCTTAACTGGGGCTTTGACAGGCGCCTTAGACGCTGCTTTGGCCTTGGTTTGCACCACAGGCTTGGCAGACGCTTTGTTGGTTTTGGTCACGGGTTTGGCTGCAGGCTTGGCTGACGTTTTAGGCGCAGCCTTCTTCACAACCGGTTTGCCCTTGGACACGACTTTGGTGACAGCAGCTTTGACTGCTTTCGCAGGTGCGGGTTTGCTCAGTTTTTTAGCCGGTGCAGCCGATTTGGCCTTGGCACTCGCTGCTGAACTGGTTTTTTTCACTGCGGTTTTTGAGCTCGTTTTAAGGGGCTTTTTCACGTCCTGTCTCCTAGCCGTGGCGGCTTACGTGCCCCTAAAGGCACCA
>JBDLWA010000006.1:0-8740 GCA_039804505.1 Pseudomonadota bacterium | reverse complement strand
CGCGGTACTCGAGCCAGCCCAAGCTGTCTTGAATGAAAGGGTCTCGGGGTGCCAGTTGCACGGCTTTCAAAATTAATTCGCGGGCTTCATCCAAACGAATTTTGCGATCTGCCAAAGAATAGCCCAAGGCATTGAAAGCGTGGGGGTCAGTCGGCTTGGCTTTCATGAGGCCGCGCAACAAACTTTCCATTTGCTCGTACCGTCCCAGCTTTTCGCAAAGCATGGCCATTTCAGATTGCAGATCGGTGTCAGTGGGAAATTGCGCCAGGGCTTTTTCAAGGGTGGCAAAGGCAGCCGTTACTTGTTTGTCTTCGCGCAGCCATTGTGAAATGGCCAGTGCTTTGAGTTTTGCGGCCTGAGGGGAACTGACAGGCAATTGTTCTAGCACCAACAAACCCTCAGCTTTGCGCCCCTGTTGCGCCAACAAGGCTGCACGGCGACTGGCCACCTTCAAAGGATCGGCAGAACCAGGAATGCGAGCCAACCATTCGTCGGCTTGTTCCCATCTGCCTTGCTTTTGCGCCATTTGTGACAACGCAAAATAGGCCTCGGTCAGGCCGCCCGACAAGTCAAGGTCTTTGACCTTGTCTGCCAGTTTCAAATACTGCTTGAGAGATTGTTCAGATTGAAGGGTTTGCGACAAATCGCTTTGCAACAAACCTAAGAACAACCAGCCAGGTGCAAATTCTGGATATTGCTTCGTCAGCTGTTGCAATTGGGCCAAGGAGGCTTGGAGTTGCTCAAGGTCAATCAAAGTGCGGGCATAGCCCAAGCGCAAGTCTGGCAACGCATCGCCGGCCATGTACTGCGAAATCATGGGCTGAACTTCAGCGGGCACAAAGTTAAGTAAGCTCAAGGCCAACATGATGGGGCCAGGGGCTTGGCGGTTGGCTGCATGGCCCGCGCGAGCGGCTTCTGCAGCGGCTTGAATTTCACCCGCATCGCGTTTCATCCGGCCGATGGTGGTCCAAGCCGTGGCGGCTGTTTCAGGATTTTGAATGGCTGTGGCCAAGGCTTGCTCCACCACTTTGGCGGCAAAATTTTTGTCTTGAACCCGATTGAAGACGCGGGGGATGGACGCGATGGCCGCTGATTGTTCGTTGAGGGGGAGGGCAGCTAGGCTGGCTTTGAGCGCTCGACCGGCTTCTTCCACTCGGTTGAGGGCTAACAAAATTTGAAGGATGTAACGATTGGCTTCTTGCGAGTCAGGCAGAGCGCTTTTCCAGCTCTTGGCTGCTTGGAGGGCTGCCTCGCCAGAGCGAGATTGCAAGGCCAACTCGGTGGCCCGCTGAAAAAGGGCCTCGTCTTTGGTTTTGCGGGCGGCATCCAAAATGATGGCAAAGGCAGAACCTGGATCGCCTGCTTGCACGTTGAGCTCACCCAGCAACAGCTGATAAAACAAAACAGCGTTGATGTTTGAGTTTTGCACAGGCGTTTCGGCGCAAACACCCGTGGTGGCCCAGACCAATGCAACAGCAGAAAACCAATTTTTCATAGAGCCATCATAATCCACGAGCCGTTCTTCCACCCTGAAGTCCTTCTAATTTCTTCCTGTATTTGAACCCCAACCATGCCTGAATTGCCCGAAGTTGAAGTGACGCGACTGAGTTTTGCCAGCCGCATTGCTGGCGCGCGCGTTTTGGACATGCGCATGGGCAAGCCTTTGCGCTGGCCACTCGGGGTGTCGCCGTCTGTTTTGCTGGGGCAAACCATCTTGCGCGTTCGTCGTCGGGGCAAGTATTTGCTGCTCGACATGGACCGCGGTGTGTTGCTGCTTCACCTTGGCATGTCGGGCAGCCTGAACTTTGCAAACACACAAGCGCCTGCAGGCAAACACGATCACATGGACTTGGTCACCAGTCAGGGTGTTTTGCGACTGCACGACCCCAGGCGATTTGGGGCAGCGGTGTGGTCAAGCTCTGAGCAACACGAACCAGCCTTGAAGTTGTTGGGCAAATTGGGCATGGAACCTTTGTCTGAGGGATTTGACCTGAAACTGTTCCAACAGGGTTTGAAGAAACGTGCGGCACCCATTAAGCAAGTGTTGCTGGCGGGCGATGTGGTGGTGGGTGTGGGCAATATTTATGCTTCAGAGGCCTTGTTTATGTCGGGCATTCGGCCCACCGTGAAAGCGCAAAAAATCAGTGCGCCAAGGGTGGCCAAATTGTATGCGGCCATTCGTCAAGTGTTGGCCCGAGCAGTCGCGCAAGGCGGTAGCAGTTTGAAAGACTTTGTGAATGCCCATGGCGATACTGGCTACTTTCAATTGGAAGCGTCGGTGTACGGCAGAACAGGCTTGCCTTGCCGAACTTGTGAGACCCCCATCAAACAAATTGTGCAAGGCCAGCGCTCGACGTTTTTTTGCCCAGTATGTCAAAAACATTAAAAGCAACTTCATTGGCTGATCATTCAGACGTGCCGTCTTTTGCAGAGACCATGGTGGCGTGGCAAAAGCTGCATGGCCGCCATCATTTGCCGTGGCAAAACACCCAAGATCCTTACCGTGTGTGGTTGTCTGAAATCATGTTGCAGCAAACGCAGGTCACCACGGTGCTCGATTACTACGACAAATTTCTCAAAAACTTCCCCACCGTGGCCGAATTGGCTGCCGCGCCGCAAGACAAGGTGATGGGTTTGTGGAGTGGCTTGGGCTACTACAGTCGCGCCCGAAATTTGCACCAATGTGCGCAAGACGTGATGACGCGCTTTGGCGGACAGTTTCCTAAATCGGCAGAAGAGTTGGTCACATTGCCGGGCATCGGACGATCCACAGCGGCGGCTGTGGCTTCGTTTTGTTTCTCTGAGCGTGTGGCCATCATGGACGGCAACGTGAAGCGTGTGCTGACGCGCGTGTGGGGCTATGGCGAAGACTTGTCGGTCGGCAAAAATGAAAAAGCGCTGTGGCAGATGGCCGAAGCAGCGTTGCCCACACGCCAGTTGAAAACGGCCATGCCGCGTTACTCGCAAGCCTTGATGGACTTGGGCGCAACTTTGTGCATGCCGCGCAAACCCAAATGCGAAGCTTGCCCCGTACAGTCGATGTGTCAAGCCTATGCTTTGGGCACACCCGAAAGTTTTCCCGTCAAAACCAAAAAACTCAAACGGACCAGTGAGGTTTTGTGGTTGCTGATGGCGCAAAACACGCAGGGACAGGTATGGCTAGAAAAGCGCCCCAACACAGGCATTTGGGCCAGTTTGTACAGCTTGCCTGTGTTTGATTCGGAAGCTGCTTTGCGTGAAGCTTTAGGTAACGCACATCAGGACTTAGAAATTCTGCCAGCCTTCAAACACGTGCTGACACACAAGGATTTGCATTGCCATGTGGTCAAGGTGGGCATGACGGCCCGAAAAAAATCGGCCATTCAACCGTCAGCCGCTGGCGCATGGTGGCATGCAGCAGATTGGGCGGCGTTGGGCTTGCCAACGCCCGTACGTCACTTGCTGTCTAACTCTCTGTGACGTTTCAGGGTGAACCAGTCCTTGGCAAAGTGCTGGCTGAGTTGCTCGACTAAATACACTGAACGATGCTGCCCACCGGTGCAGCCAATGGCCACCGTGATGTAGTTGCGATGGTCTTTTTCCAGAGAAGGCAGCCAATGCTCAATGAAGGATTCAATGTGCGTCTGCATTGTTTTGACGTCTGGGTATGTTTGTAAAAACTTTTGCACAGGTTCGTCTTTGCCAGTGAGTGGGCGCAGTGCCGTTTCGTAGTGTGGGTTGGGCAACATGCGCACATCAAACACGTAGTCGGCATCAATGGGAATGCCTCGCTTAAAACCAAAAGATTCAAAGACCAAGGTGAGCTTGGTGCTAGAAGAATTGACCAAAGACTTGACGTAGCTTTGTAACTGGGGCGCCCTTAGAAAACTGGTGTCGATCACATGCGCTTTTTCGCGAAGTCTGGACAAAAGCTCTCGTTCAAATTCGATGGACTCGGTCAGCGCCAACTCGCCTTCTAGGGCATTGCGCCCCGACAAGGGATGCCGGCGCCGCGTTTCGGAATATCTGCGCAACAAGGTGTCGGAAGAAGCGTCTAGAAAAATAGAGGTGATCTTGAAGCCTAAATTTTTCAGAACTTCCAACTGACCCGGCATGAGTGGCAAAGAGCTGGCGCTTCGCACGTCAATGGCAATGGCCACACGCTCTTCTTTGCGCTCGTGCTCTAGCTCGGCAAAGGGGATGAGCAACTCGGGCGGCAGGTTGTCAACGCAATAGAAACCGGAATCTTCTAGGGCGTGCAAGGCCACAGACTTACCAGAGCCAGACATCCCAGTGATTAAAACGATTTCCATGATTTCCAGACTTCAGAAATGTTAAGAGGACAAGTTCATCAAATTACTTCGTCAGCATTTCGCGGGCATGCGCCAACGTGGTGGCTGACAACTTTTCACCACCCAACATGCGTGCAATTTCTGTCACGCGTTGCTCCCCTGCAATAGGCGTTACGTTGCTGCTCACGCCTTCTTTGCTGCTGGACTTGCTCACCAGCAAATGATGATCGGCACAGGCGGCCACTTGTGGCAAATGCGTCACCGCCAACACTTGTCGGTGCACGCCCAGTTGCTTCATAAGACGGCCCACCGTTTCAGCCACGGCACCGCCCACGCCCGAATCAACCTCGTCAAAAATAAGGGTGCCAGCTTCGCCCAGTTCGCTGGTGGTGACGGCGATGGCCAATGCAATGCGCGAGAGTTCACCGCCAGAGGCGACTTTGCCCACAGGGCGTGGCGTACTACCCGCATGGCCAGCCACTAAAAATTGAATATCTTCCAGACCGTGTTGTGCTGCTTCGTCTAAAGCAATTAAGGCCACTTCAAAACGTCCGCCTTGCATGCCTAAATTTTGCATCGCTTGTGTAACAGCTTGCGACAGCTTGGGCGCTGCTTTCTTGCGTTGTTGAGACAGTTTTTTGGCTTCGCTTTGATAGGCCTGGCCAGCCGCTTTGGCTTGCGCTTCTAAGCCTTCTAAGTCACTGGCCGCTTCTAGTGCGTTCAGTTCTTGTTTCCATCCGGCTAGCAAGCCTGCCAATTCTTCAGGCGGCCGTTTGTAGCGCCGCGATAAAGACATCCATTGCGACATGCGCTGATCGAGTTCGTTCAAACGATCGGGATCCAAATCGGTTTTGCGCAGATAACTTTGCAAAGAATGCACCGCATCTTCAGCTTGCGCCAAGCTGGATTGCAACACTTCGGCAATGCTTTGAAACTCGGGCTCCACATGAGCTTGGTCTTGTAAATTGCTGATGGCTTGTGAAACCAAGGCCAAAGCGCCATGGGCGCTGCCAATGCGCGTTGAATCGTCGCCATCTAAAGCCGACAAAGCAGACTGCCCCGCATCGATCAAGGCTTGGGCATGCGAGAGTCGTGTATGTTGCGTGTTGAGTTCGTCCCACTCGTCCATGGCGGGGGCCAACTTATCGAGTTCGCCAATTTGCCAAGCCAAGCGCTCTTGCTCACGGCTCAGTGAATCTTGCGCAGTCTTGGCTTTTGTGACGGCCAGTTGTGCTTGGCGCCAAGTGTGCCAAGCGGCTTTGAGGGCGTCGGTGTTGAGGCCTGCATAGGCATCGAGCAAACCGCGCACGGCGTCGGGGCGGGTGAGGCTTTGCCAGGCGTGCTGACCGTGAATGTCCAACAGCATTTCGCCCAAAGCACGCAATTGAGTGGCAGTGGCTTGGCTGCCATTCACCCAAGCACGGCTCTTGCCTTGCGGGTCAACACTGCGCCTTAAGAGCAAAGTGTCGGCAATTTCAAAACCTGCGTCTTCCAGGATGGCATGCGCTTGCGGTGGGCAATCAAATTCAGCAGACACCTCACAACGAGCCGCCCCTTCGCGCACCACGCTGGAATCGGCGCGTTCGCCCAATGCCAATTGCAGGGCGTCAATGAGAATGGATTTGCCAGCGCCTGTTTCACCCGTGAGGACACTGAAGCCTTGGGTTAAATCAAGGTCAAGTTGGCGCACGATGACAAAGTCGCGCAGGCTGATGTGTCGCAGTGCCACGGTTTAAACGCCTCCCTCGTTCCAGTGCATTTTTTTGCGCAGGGTGTCAAAGTAGTTCCAGCCTTGGGGGTGCAAAAAGCGCACTTTGTGAGAAGACTGCTCCACCGTAATTTGATCGCCCAGCATGAGGCTGGCCAAAGACTGCATGTCAAAGTTGGCGCTGGCATCGCGGCCAGACACAATTTCAATGCTAATTTTAGAAGTGTCGGGCAACACAATGGGGCGGTTTGACAGGGTGTGAGGTGCAATAGGCGCAATGACCCAGCCGCCCAAATTGGGATGCATGAGGGGGCCACCTGCCGACAAGGAATAGGCCGTTGAACCGGTGGGTGTGGCCACAATTAAACCGTCGGCACGTTGGGTGGCCACAAAGCGGCCATCGACCTCAATGCGCAGTTCCACCATGCCAGAGGTGGCACCGCGGTTGACCACCACATCGTTCATGGCAAAGGCATCAAACACACAGTGCTTGTCGCGCCACACCTGCGCATGCAGCATGCTGCGCTGCTCTTCCTCAAATTGGCCCATCAACATGGGCTTGAGGGTTTGCTCAAAGTTTTCAATGGGGATGTCGGTGATGAAACCCAGGCGGCCTTGGTTGATGCCAATGAGTGGCAAACCATATTGCGCCACTTGCCGGCCAATGCCCAGCATGGTGCCGTCGCCGCCAATGACAACGCCCAAGTCGCACTGCTTGCCAATGTCGGCCATTTTGAGGGTGGGGTAGAGGTTGAGCCCCAGATGCTCGGAAGTGCCTTCTTCTAAAACCACCTCGGCCCCGATGCGGCTAATGAACTGGGCAACGTCGTCCAACACCCTGCGGGAGCTCTCAAGTGCAGCCCCCGTGACAGTGGTGTGGTACTTGCCAAATAACGCAACGTGACGAAATTTAGATTTCATTCGCAAATTACATCATTAAAATGACCGAATGCTAGATGATCGTGCCAAGTTATTACTCAAAGCGCTGGTTGAACGCTACATTGCGGACGGCCAGCCGGTGGGGTCGCGCACGCTTTCCAAAGCCTCTGGCCTGGAATTATCCCCTGCCACCATCCGAAACGTCATGTCCGACCTAGAAGAGTTGGGCCTGATTGCCAGCCCGCATACATCGGCTGGCAGGGTGCCTACCAATAGGGGTTATCGCCTATTTGTCGACACCATGCTGACGGTACAGAAGGGCGAATTGCTCACGCAGCGCCTGGCACCTGACCAACCGCAAAAGGTCATTGCCAACGCCGCCAACATGCTGTCTAGCCTGTCGCACTATGTAGGCGTGGTCATGGCGCCCAAGCGCGCTTCGGTGTTCCGGCACATTGAGTTTTTGCGTTTGTCCGAAAAACGCGTGCTGTTGATCATTGTGTCGCCCGAAGGTGATGTGCAAAACCGCGTCATCTTTACCGAGGCCGACTACTCACAAAGCCAGCTCATAGAAGCTTCTAATTATTTGAACGCTCACTACGCCGGCATGGCCATTGAGCAAGTTCGCATGCGCGTGAAGCAAGAGTTGGTCAATTTGCAAACAGAAATTGCCAGCCTCATGCAGGCCGCCGTGCAAATGAGCTCAGAAGCCTTGAGCGAAGACGAAGGTGATGTGGTCATTTCGGGTGAGCGCAATTTGCTGTCGGTCAGCGACTTTTCTAGCGATATGGGCAACTTGCGTCAGGCCTTCGATTTGTTCGAACAAAAAACGCAGCTGATGCGCTTGCTCGATGTGTCCAGCCAGGCCGATGGCGTGCGTATTTTCATTGGCGGCGAAAGCCAGTTTGTGCCCATGCAAGAGTTGTCGGTGGTCAGCGCACCCTACGAGGTGGATGGACACATTGTGGGCACCTTGGGCGTCATTGGCCCTACCCGCATGCCCTATGAACGCATGATTCAAATTGTGGACATCACGTCCAAGATGGTGGGCAATGCGTTGAGTCAGTCTAAGTAAATCGGTTTCTTTCTGAGCTCGCTGTGTGAGGATGGGGTGAGTGGGTTCCTCATACTGGGGTACCAGAAATCGTCACCCACTCACCCCATCCTCACACAGCTGCGAACAGCAGTGTTGGTACCCGGAAGATTCATTGCAAGCAAATGTTTGTTGACTTGGTCTTTTAAAAGACTACATTGGTTAACTTTACGCTGGATCACACCATGCTCACCAATGCTCAAACTAAACTAATTGCAATTCAGCAGAGTGGCGAGTTGGATGCTGCAGCAATTGAGAAAACGAAAGAAACCTTAGCTCTTCTCAAAATTTTGGCCATGGCACAAGCGGATGTCGATGCTGGCTGTGTTCACACCTTGGACGAAGTGATGGAAGCGATCCGCTCTAAACGTGTTCCCAACACTTTTGCAATTACTGGAGATTGAGTAGAAAACTCTTCACCATGATGGTGCCCTAGACTGACTTAGAAGTATCAACCCGCTTCATGCATCCAAGCAGCATGCTTAGGCGCGCGCTTGGTTTTGCTCCACTCGTTCAGCATGTCCCACTTCACTTCGTCCAAGGTTTTGTACATCTCGGGCGTACCGGTGTTGGTAGCCAGTTCCAAGCGGTGGCCGTTGGGGTCGAAAAAATAAATGCTTTTGAAAATGGTGTGGTTGGTAGGGCCCAACACTTCTACGCCATTGGCTTCTAGCTTGGCTTTGGCGGCCAGCAAGGTTTCCATGCTGTCTACTTCAAAGGCCATGTGCTGCACCCATGCGGGGGTGTTTTCGTCACGGCCCATTTCGGGGGCGTTGGGCAATTCAAAGA
>JBDLWA010000005.1:0-4329 GCA_039804505.1 Pseudomonadota bacterium | reverse complement strand
TCAATGCCGCCCTGCGGAAACTGCCAGCTGTGGGTTCGGATGCGCTTGCCCCAAAACACCTGATTTTTCTGGTTGAGCAGAATGATGCCGACGTTAGGCCGAAAGCCTTCGCGGTCAAGCATAATCAAACCCCAAATTTTTAAACTGTGTCCATTATGCACGGACAGCTCTGTGCAACATTGGGACTCACCCTGAGAACGCTTGGAATTAGCCCATGAAAGCCAGTCAATTTTTAATTTCCACCCTCAAAGAAGCGCCTGCCGACGCCGAGGTGGTCAGCCATCAACTGATGATGCGCGCCGGCATGATCAAGCGCCTGGGCGCTGGCATTTACAACTACATGCCCATGGGCCTGCGCGTCATTCGCAAAGTGGAAGCCATTGTTCGTGAAGAAATGAACCGCGCTGGCGCCATTGAAATGACCATGCCTGTGGTGCAACCTGCCGAGCTGTGGCAAGAAACAGGTCGTTTTGAAAAGATGGGTCCTGAGCTCTTGCGCATCAAAGACCGCCATGGCCGCGACTTTGTGGTGCAACCCACCAGTGAAGAAGTGATCACCGATGTGGCGCGTCAAGAACTGCGCAGCTACAAACAACTGCCCAAAAACTTCTACCAAATTCAAACCAAGTTCCGTGACGAGCGCCGTCCACGTTTTGGCTTGATGCGCGGCCGCGAGTTCATCATGAAAGACGCGTACAGCTTTGACCGCGACCCAGTGTCGGCCAAGCAAAGCTACAAGATCATGGCCGATGCCTATCGCAAAATATTCGACCGTTTTGGTTTGAGCTACCGCGCAGTTGCCGCCGACAGTGGCGCCATTGGCGGTGATTTGAGCGAAGAATTCCAAGTGATCGCAGCCACCGGTGAAGACGCCATCGTGTACTGTCCCAACAGCGATTACGCGGCCAACATGGAAAAGGCCGAGGCCTTGGCACCTGCGCAAGCGCGTCCGGCTGCTTCTCAAGCGCAAACCCTCACGCCCACACCTGGCAAGAGCACTTGCGAAGATGTGGCTGCTTTGTTGAATGTAACTTTGTCGACCACCGTCAAGTCCTTGGTCTTGGCCACCGACGAAACCGACGAGCAAGGCAACATCAAAGCTTCTAAAGTGTGGCTGTTGTTGTTGCGTGGCGATCACGACATGAACGAAGTCAAAGTGGGCAAGTTGCCAGGCCTTGATGTGGGCTTTCGCTTTGCCACCTTGGCCGAAATTGACGAACACTTTGGCTGCAAACCTGGCTACTTAGGCCCCTTGAATTTGAAGAAGCCCTTGAACGTGGTGGCCGATCGTGAAGTGGCCGTCATGGCCGATTGGATTTGCGGCGCGAATCAACCCGACCACCACATCACCGGTGTGAACTGGGGCCGTGATTTGCCAGAGCCCATGATGGTGGCCGACTTGCGCAATGTGGTGGCTGGCGACGCGTCACCCGATGGCAAAGGACCTTTGGCCATTGAGCGCGGCATTGAAGTGGGTCACGTGTTCTATTTGGGCACCAAGTACAGCCAAGCCATGAACGCCACGTTCTTGGCTGAAAACGGCAAACCTCAATTCTTAGAAATGGGTTGCTACGGCATTGGCGTGACGCGCTTGCCCGCTGCCGCCATTGAGCAAAACCACGATGCCAAAGGCATCATTTGGCCCGACGCCATTGCGCCTTTTACCGTGGTCATTTGCCCCATTGGTGCCGATCGCAGTCCCGAAGTGAAAGCAGCTTCAGAAAAGCTCTATGCCGATTTGATGGCGGCAGGTGTCGATGTGTTGCTGGACGATCGTGGCGAGCGTCCTGGCGCTATGTTTGCCGACTGGGAACTCATTGGTGTACCGCACCGCGTGACCCTGGGCGACCGCGGCCTGAAAGAAGGCAAGGTGGAATACCAACATCGTCGTGATGAAGCCGCCACAACCGTGGCACCTGCCGATATCGCGGCCTTTGTGTTGGCCAAGCTGGGTCGCTAAGCCGAAAGCACGGCGCATGAATTTGCAACGTCGCAAATTTTTGCGCCAATTTCAGCAGGGTAGTGGCGTTGCACTCTTGGTGTATCCAGCCATTGCGTTGATCACCTCTTCGCACATGCCTGCATATGCGGGCAACCAAGCCGAAGAAGATTTATCTGACTCTGTTCGAACGGCACTCAGCCAGGCCATACTTCAAAGCGCGCCTCCCAAACCTGTCTTGCGAACGACCCTGGAGAGACAAGAATTTGAAACTTGGTTGCACCACGCTTCCCAGCGTTTGAAGCAATGGATGAGTCATCCCGATGACCGGCAAGAATTTCTGAACACACTTTGGTACGAAGCACGCCGCGCAGAATTGTCACTGTCGCTGGTATTGGGATTGATTGAGGTAGAAAGTGGCTTTAGAAAATATGCCATTTCTTCCGCAGGCGCTCGCGGCTTCATGCAGGTCATGCCTTTTTGGACTCGAACTATTGGGGATGGCAATGAACGCGCTTTGTTCCATACCCAAACGCAGCTTCGTTATGGGTGCGTCATCTTGCGCTACATGTTGGAACGAGAAAACGGTGATGTGTTCTATGCCTTAGGACGTTACAACGGCAGCCGTGGTCAAGCGGCTTATCCACAAGCGGTCTTGGCCACCCAAAAAAAATGGCGTCAGTCAACCGACTGAAGCCATTTTGATTTGAAGCTTCTTTGCAGAAGCTTTATCTAATTTGCAGCGAACTTATTCTTTGGGCGTGGTGCCCAAAACTTGAACCAGCTCGCCAGATTCGTACATTTCCATCATGATGTCAGAGCCGCCAATGAACTCGCCTTTAACGTAGAGTTGTGGAATGGTGGGCCAGTTGCTGTATTCCTTGATGCCTTGGCGAATTTCTGCATCGTCCAACACATTGACGGTTTTGATGGCCTTGGGATCGACACCGCAGGCTTTCAAAATTTGAATAGCGCGACCAGAAAAGCCGCACATCGGAAAACTGGCGCTGCCTTTCATGAACAGCATCACTTCGTTTTGTTTGACCAAATCATCAATGCGGGCTTGGGTATCACTCATGTCAATTCCTCTTTCTAATTCCGGTGACTTTTAATGGGGTGATTATTTCATGTTGCATGGGCTTGTGCAGGATAGGGTCTATTTTTGACCACCAGAGCAACGCTCGATCCCTGCCAAGTCCAATTTGGACTGCACGTTTTGGTAGCCTGCCGCCACCAAAAGGGCTCTGACCGCGGGTGCCTGTTGCCATCCGTGCTCCATCAGCAGCCAGCCGCCAGGCACTAGGTGTTGGCGGGCGCTCAGAATGATTTTCTGGATGTCTGCCAGGCCTTCATCTTGGCTGACCAGCGCCTCAATGGGCTCATGGATCAGCTGGACCAAATGCGGATCTTGGGCATCAATGTAGGGCGGGTTGGAGACGATCACCTCAAACTCGCCTCTGACTTGGGTGAGCCAATCGCTTTGCAAGAAGGTGACGTCTAGCGACAAATTTTTCGCATTTTGAGCCGCTAGGCTCAAGGCGTCGCCACTGGCATCCACAGCCGTCACTTGGGCCTGGGCTTGCTGCGATTTGAGGGCCAAGGCAATGGCGCCGCTGCCGGTGCCCAAATCTAAAAACCTAGGCTGGGGCCAACCCGAAGCGCACGCCAAGGCCCATTCCACCAACACTTCTGTGTCATCTCGCGGATCCAGTACGCGTTTGTCAATTTGCAAGGTGAGGCCGAAGAACTCTTTTTGACCCACGATGTAAGCCACAGGTTCAAGCTGAAGTCTTCGCTGTGCAAACGACTCAAAGCAAGTGATGTGACTGGGTTCAAGCTTGTCGGTGTCATGCGCCAACAGCCAAGCGCGATCGTGCAGGGGTCGCCCCAAAGCATGCAACAGCAATATTTGGGCTTCAAGTCTGGGCAGTCCCAAGACCTGGCCATGCTTTAAACATTGAGACACATTCATGATGCGATCAGCTGGGTAAGCTAGATTCCAATTCAGCCAACTGCTCGGCCTGTCTGGCATTTTTCAAGGCTTGTGTCACTTCTTCCAAATCACCTTCCATGATGAAGCTGAGTTTGTACAAGGTGAGGTTGATGCGGTGATCGGTCAGTCGGCCCTGAGGAAAGTTGTAAGTGCGAATGCGATCGGAGCGATCGCCACTGCCAATGAGACCTTTGCGCAGGGCAGCATCTTTGGCCGCACGCTCGCTGCGTTCTTTTTCTTGAATCCGCGCCGACAGTACTTGCAGGGCTTTGGCTTTGTTACGGTGTTGGCTTCGATCGTCTTGGCACTCAGCCACGATGCCCGTTGGGATGTGCGTGATGCGAACCGCCGAATCCGTTTTGTTGATGTGCTGTCCCCCTGCACCGCTGGCGCGGTA
>JBDLWA010000004.1:0-12021 GCA_039804505.1 Pseudomonadota bacterium | reverse complement strand
CATTTCAAAGATGAGCGATTGCAGCAATTGTTTGGGCGCTATGCCACTTATTGCGGCTCGTCGCCTTGGGAGGCGCCTGCCACCTTAATGCTCATTGCCCAGGTAGAAATGGCGGGAGTATGGTCTGTGAAGGGCGGCATGACGGCGTTGTCGGGCACCTTGGTGCGTTTGTCACAAGCTCGTGGCGCTCAGTTTAGATTCAATGCAACTTGCAAGCGAATTTTGAAACGGCAGGGCCGCGTGTGCGGCGTGGTCTTAAGCAGCGGTGAAGAAATAGAAGCCGATGCCGTGGTGTTCAATGGCGATGCCAATGCGCTTCGTCAAGGCTTGCTGTCGGATGACGTGCGCAGTGCGGTCCCTGCGAATGCGCCACAGCGGTCTTTGTCAGCCTTGACATGGTCTGTGTATGCAAAAGCCAAAGGTGTGGCGCTAGATCGTCATAACGTCTTTTTTCACAAGCATTACGCGTCTGAGTTTGATGACATTTTCAAGCACAAGCGATTGCCTAGAAACCCTACGGTTTACGTGTGTGCACAAGATCAACCCGGACATCCGAATGCCGATGAACCCCAAAGACTTTTGTGTTTGGTCAATGCACCTGCGGTAGGCGACCCAAACAGTTTGCAAGAGGAGGCCATTGCGCAATGCCAAGAAGAAAGCTTTCAGAACTTGGAGCGATTGGGTCTCAAACTGGAGATCAACGCGACCAACTGTGTGCGAACCTCGCCCCAGGAATTTCACCAGCGTTTCCCGGCATCGGAGGGCGCACTGTATGGACAAGCGACCCACGGATGGACCAGCATTTTCTCTCGTCCTGGATCGAAAACGCCCCTACCGGGCTTGTTTCTAGCCGGGGGCAGCGTGCACCCGGGACCTGGCGTGCCCATGGCAGCCATGTCCGGACGACTGGCGGCCGAGGACCTGATGGCCAGCCACGGTTTGACCAACATGTTCCAGAAAACGGCTACCTCTGGTGGTACATCGACGCCATGAGTGACGACGGACAGCACGGTATGACACTCATTGCATTTGTGGGCAGTGTGTTCTCGCCTTATTACGCTTGGGCCAGAAGGAAAGGCAACGCCAATCCCGAAAACCATTGCGCCTTGAATGTGGCCATTTACAGCAAGGGCGCCAGCCGCTGGGCCATGACGGAGCGGGGCGCTGCCAGCTGCCACCGCCAGCAAGATGAGTTTGTCATTGGCCCCAGTTCTGTTGAATGGGATGGTCAGTCACTTCGAATTCAAATTCAAGAAATCGCCACGCCTTGGGCGCAAAGCATCAAGGGTGAAATTCGTGTCTGGCCCGATCAGTTGTTCAACTTCTCAGAAGCCATTGACCATCAAGGCAAGCACCGCTGGGGTCCCATATCGCCGTCTGCGCGGGTTGAGGTCAATTTGGCATCGCCCAATGTGAAATGGTCCGGTCAGGCGTACCTAGACTCCAACGAAGGTGATGAGCCCATCTCTGAAGGTTTTCACACCTGGAATTGGTCGCGCGCCAAGATGCGTGACAACAGCACTTTGGTGTTCTACGACATGCAGTGGCCAGGTCATGAAGACAAGTTGTTGTCGCTCCGATTTGATCCCCAAGGTGCTGTCACGCCCATGCCGGGTGCACCTGTGCAGCGTTTGAATAAAACGGCTTGGCAAATTGGTCGGCGCATGCGCAGTGACGAACCCGTCACCTTGCATGAGCAACTTGAAGACACCCCCTTTTATCAGCGTGCATTGCTGAAGTTTTCTTATGCCGGCGAAAAGCTATTGGCATTTCACGAAACTTTGTCAGTGCCTCGATTGGTATCGCCTGTGGTGCAGGCGATGCTTCCCTTTCGAATGCCACGGAGAGCCTAAGACATGAAAGCTTTCTCAACATTCAATAACTCTGTTGAAGAGTTATGTACCGAATTCGTGGCCATCTGGTCATGGATACCCTCGTGCGGGTTTTGCACGTCTTCCTCCTAGGAGAATGCTATGTCTAGTTCAGACAAAGTTGGGCCCAGCGGTTTGACCGAGGCCGAGTCGGAAGAGATTCACCGTAATCTCATCCAAGGCACACAGATTTTCGGCATGATTGCCGCATTTGCTCATCTGTTGGCCTATATCTATTCACCCTGGCTTAAGTAAGGAGTCATCATGATTTACGCAAAAATGTGGACCGTGGTGAAACCTTCCGTTGGCATTCCAGTGTTCATTGCTGCTGTGGCGATTGCCTCATTCAGCGTGCACTTGGCGCTGACACTGAACACCACTTGGGTGAAAGGCTTTTTGAATGGCGGTACCAAAGTTGTTGCGCTTGCAGCACCTGCGGCAGAACCGGCAGTTAAAAAGTAAAGGGGTGACACCCGCAGAAAGACCAAGCGCTTGACCGCGCTTGGTACTTTCTTTTTGTATCTATCTATGAACCGAGTTCGTCAAAATTGGGTAGCGTCTTGGGCCTCTAACATGGGCTCTCGATTTTTGCCGTTTGCAGATGCCGCCAGTGAAGAATTGCCACTGTCGCGCTTGTTGCGTCTCTCTTTGTTTCAAATTTCAGTGGGCATGGCCATGGTCATGCTCGTCGGTACCCTCAATCGCGTGATGATCGTTGAGATGGGGGTGGCCACCAGCCTGGTGTCATTCATGGTGGCCTTGCCCTTGTTGATCGCGCCGTTTCGCGCCTTGATTGGCTTTCAGTCAGATCACCATCGCTCGCATTTGGGTTGGCGCAGAGTGCCCTACATTTGGATGGGCACCTTGATGCAATTTGGTGGTTTCTCCATCATGCCCTTTGCCTTACTGGTTTTATCGGGGGCAGGGCAGTCGTCTCAAGCGCCGCAGTGGGTCGGCCAATTCGGTGCTGCTGTCGCCTTTATCTTAGTGGGGGTGGGCATGCACACCACGCAGACAGCGGGTCTGGCCTTGGCCACAGATTTGTCCACAGTCGACAAGCAACCTAAGGTGGTTGGGCTCATGTATGTCATGCAGCTCATTGGCATGATGGGCAGTGCCTTGGTTTTGGGAGACTTACTCTACGACTACACGCCTGGCCGATTGATTCGAGTGGTTCAGGCTGTGGCGGTGGTCACTTTGGTTTTGAATGTCATCGCTGTCTGGAAGCAAGAGGCTCGCAGCAGACAACGCGTGCCAGGCACACCGCTTGAGGAGTCGTTCCAGAACTCTTGGAAAGTTTTTTGCGAAGGTCCCCATACCCTCAGACGTTTGATGGCCGTGGGCCTAGGTTCCATGGCTTTCACCATGGAAGATGTTTTGCTGGAGCCCTATGGCGGCGAAATTCTCAAACTCAGTGTTTCTTCCACCACCTTCCTGACAGCGACTTTGGCCTTAGGGGGGCTGATTGGTTTTGGCTGGGCCTCCAGAGTCATCAGCAGAGGTGCTGACCCCTACCGGATGGCCAGTTGGGGCGCTTGGGTGGGTTTGCCTGCCTTTGTCCTCATTATTTTGGCAGCACCTCTGGTGTCCGTCCCCATGTTTGTGCTGGGCGTCTTCCTGATTGGCTTGGGAGGCGGCTTGTTTGCGCATGGCACCCTGACGGCCAGTATGAACCTGGCGCCGCCAGACCAAACTGGCTTGGCCATGGGGGCTTGGGGCGCTGTTCAGGCGACGGCTTCTGGCTTGGGAATGGCGCTAGGCGGACTTTTACGCGATGGCGTGGCACAATGGTCAAATTCCGTGACTGGCTATTCCACGGTTTACAGCATTGAAATTGTGATGCTCATTCTGACGTTAATGGCCATGAGGCCATTGCTTCGAAACTCAAATTAAACGGCAACTTACCAAGGAAGACAACATGCAAACTACTCACATTCTCATCATCATGTACGTGGTCTTTTGCCTCTTCATGCTGGCCAATTGGTTCAATCGTCCCCGCAAGTAATTCTTTTTAGGCGAGCAAAAGGGTTTGCCCAGTCAAAGGCAAACCCTTGTTTGATTTGCCCCCTACAGGGTCAAATCGATGGCTGGCATTTTACTGGGACAGTGATTTGCTGGCTTGAATGGCCATGAACTTTTGAATGGCCTTCATGGTCACATGGTGCATGCCAAAGCATGCCACCAACGCTGCACCAAACACATAGAAATATCCTGTGTCGCTGTGCTGAATCAGACCTGCTAGCGAAAGCGTCGCCCAGAAAGTCCAAAAGAATGCGCTGATCACATTCAGTCCGCTTTGAATTTTCATCATCATCTCCTGTTTAAATTCACTGCCAAATCAATCACGATTGAAGTCGCTGGCGACCATTCAATCGTTCATTTTCACGTCGCTCTAACAAATCAAAAACCCATGCCACACGCTGGGGCATGGGACGGTTGGGGAAATAAGCCCCGGCGTATTGCGCACTGGCCGAAGTGTCTTGACATTGCTGCGCCAAGTACTGAATGGCCTTCAAAGTATCGGGCGGCGTTTGTGCCATCCGGATCCAAGAGGCTTGCGTCCAAGCAGCGGCAAGCAAGACCAATTTACGCGGGGTACTGACCACCGTACGGTGATGGACCGAGTCCAATCCTTCACGCCGCAGTTGCACGCCAATTTCACGGTAAATCATGCTGGCCGCCAAAATGGCAGATCGACAGTCTGGCGGCAAGGCTGCAATGCCGTGCTGAGCCTGTTTGTAGAGACGGTCGGCTTCGTTGAGTAAACGATTGACCACCACTTTGATGCCAGGGGTGAAGACTGGATTTTTCAACCATTCGTCCGCTTGAACACCTGCTTCAATGAGCCAACGCCTGGGCATGTAAATACGGCCCAATGCGGCATCAGCACCCACATCGCGCGCAATATTGGTTAACTGCATGGCCACGCCTAATTCACAAGCGCGTTCCAAAGTTTCGATGTTCTGAGGGCCCATGATCCAGCACATCATGGCGCCCACGCTACCGGCCACGCGCGCAGCGTAGTCATGGACTTCCTCAATGCTGTTGTAGATGCGTCCTGCTGAATCCCAAGCAAAACCTTCAATCAAGGCATCGAGTAAGTGGCGGGGTAATTGATAACGTTGCACCACCAGATGCAAGGCCTGATCTTCAACATGATCTTGTGGTGTCCCTGCATAAATCATGTCTAAGCGATGATGCAAAAGTGCCAAGGGCGCTTGACCCGGCGGTGCTTCATCGACCAAGTCATCGGCCACACGGCAAAAAGCATACAAAGCAATCGATGCTGTGCGAATACGCGGAGGTAGTAAACGGCTGGCTGCAAAAAATGTTTTCGAGCCGCCCTTCATCATGGCGACGCATGCGTCTAAGTTGGCGGTGTCGCGTCGTTCAAGCGTGTACATGGGGAATCACCGTTTCTAAGGCCTTGGCCGACATCAGCACACCGGGCACACCCGCGCCCGGGTGGGTGCCTGCGCCCACCATGTACAAACCTGGAATGTCCTCACTTCTGTTGTGAGGCCTGAACCAGGCACTTTGAAGCAGCAAAGGCTCTAGGCCAAAGCCTGCGCCTTTGAATGACCACAAGCGGTCTTTGAAATCTTGGGGCGTGCTCACTTTGGAGGTGACGATGCTGTCTTGTAAGCCCGGTAACACAGTGGCTTCTAGCAGTTCAGCAATGGCTTTGCGGTAAGTTTCTGCAAAGCTGGCCCAGTCGGTACCACTGTCTAAATGAGGCACAGGTGACAAGGCATAAAAGGTGTCACAACCATCGGGGGCCAAGGAAGGATCGGTGGCTGTGGGGCGGTGCAAATACAAGCTGAAATCGTCCGCCAAGTGGTGACGTTTGAAAATATCCGTCAGCAACTCTTTGTAGCGAGGTCCTAGCACCATCATGTGGTGGGGCACATCTTTGAATTGTTTCGACGTGCCAAAGTACCAAACGAACAAACCCATAGAGTAACGACCGTTGTCAATTTTGCGGTCGGTCCAATGTTTGCGATGCTGCGGTGCGACCAAATATTTGTAGGTCCAGGCGGTGTCTGCGTTGCTCACCACAATGTCGGCCGCAATGAATTCGCCACTTGCCAATTCAACGCCACAGGCTTTGCCGTTTTCAATGCGAATTTGCGTCACAGGCGCATTGCAAGTCAATTGAATGCCGCGTGATTCGAGCAGGCCCACCATGCCTTTGACGATGGCACCTGTGCCGCCCATGGCAGAGTGAACGCCCCAAGTGCGCTCCAATGAATTGATGAGCGCATAGGCGGCCGTGACTGAGAAGGGGTTGCCACCAATCAGCAGCGGGTGAAAGCTCATGACGGTGCGAAGCTTGTCATTGCTGAAGTGCTTGGCCACCAGGGCGTAAATGCTGCGCCATGCGCCCATTTTGAGAAAGGACGGAATGGCCTTGATCAAATCGCCCAAGGTGTCAAAGGCAATAGAGCCCAAACCCTCAAAGCCCAATGTTTTGCAGCGCTCAGCGGCTTGTACAAAGTCTAAGTAGCCTTGAACGTCTTCTGGTGCAAACTTGGCCACCTCGTCCAGCATCTTGGCTTCGTCAGAAGAGTAGTCAAACCAGGTGCCATCGTGAAAGCGAATTCTGTAAAACGGGTCCATGGGAATGAGTGTGACATCGTCGGCAAATTTCTTGCCGCACAAATCCCAAAGCTCTTCTAGCAAGAAAGGCGCCGTGATGATGGTGGGGCCCGCATCAAACGTAAAGCCATCTTGGCGATGGACATATGCACGCCCACCGGGCGCATCAAGTTTTTCTAAGACTTTGACTTGGTAGCCTTTGACGCTGAGGCGAATGGCAGCCGCCAAACCCCCAAAGCCACTGCCAATGATGACCGCCATGGGTCTTGTATTGCCTTGCCCACCGCCGTCACGCGGTGGACGCGGTTGCAAACTGGGGTGCGAAAAACCATCGACATTGAATGCGTTCATATGGGCTCGCAGGGTTGGGTGGTGAGGGTATTCTTAACGTCGGCTTGGCCCATGGCCCATCCCCACAAGCGCTCCAGTGGCCAAGGGAAGATCATGATCAAGTGCTCCACAATGGCCAAGCCCAAAAGCGTGGCCAACATGACCCATCCCGTGGTGATGGCCATGACGCCTTGTTGTGCCAGCCAGACCAGCCAGCACCAGGTGCCAATGGCGGCACTGATGGACATCAAAAACCAAGGCGTGATGAAGCGGGTGCGAAAGTAGCTGGCCAAATACGCCAGGTGCGGTGGCAGGTATTGCGCGCCGTTTTGCGGCACACCAAAAAACAAATTCAGCTTGGCCGACAAGCGCATAAACCACAGCAATGCAAAGGTGCAAACCGCGACATGGTTGGGCCGGTCGCCTTGCATCCAAATGAGAATGCCGAAATTGAGGACCAAGGCAATCTCATGGTGAATCATGACTTGCGTGGCTTCAATGAAGCGTTGCATGCCTTGTGCATTGGGACTCAATGCAATTTTGCGAGGACCCGTAATCCAACCTGTGAGGAAAGCCAGCTCATGCCATCCCCACATCACAATGACACTGGCAAAGGCGAGATAAGCATTCCAGACAGACACTTCTTGCATGCTGTCGGCAACACCCTTGAAACTGACCATCAAAAGCACAGTCCATCCCAGCAAGCTCCAGCGGAAGCTTTGCGGGGGGAGACGGTCGAGCCACAAAATCACACCCGTGCCTAACCACCAGCACATGGCCGTGAAAACGCAGGCCCAAACGACGTCAATTACCATGCGGGTTCCATGCGCGCTTGCGCAGAAATTTCTTGCTCAATGACGGGCATGAAATACAAGCTTACAAATGTGCTGAGCGCTTTTGCAGCGCACACACCCTGTTTGAGCTTGCCCATGACGCCACCTTGGGTCTTGGCTTTTTCCATGTCTTGCGAAATTGCAAACAAGCGCTCAAGACCGCGGCGGAACTTGGGGTTGTCGGTGTCAAGGGCCAGCGGAAAAACCTGCTGCGTGATGGCGGTGGTGATGCGGAACACTTGGTAGTCGTACTCAGCAGAATCCAAGCCCATCGCCTCGTGCAACATGGGGCGAGTATGGTCACGGACAAACATGGTGGCGTACACAGCCAACAAGAAGAATCGAATCCAGTACTTGTTCAAGCCGCTCAACAGATGTGGGTTGGCGCGCATG
The DNA here is from genome assembly GCA_039804505.1 of Pseudomonadota bacterium. Taxonomy (GTDB): domain Bacteria; phylum Pseudomonadota; class Gammaproteobacteria; order Burkholderiales; family Burkholderiaceae_C; genus Limnohabitans_A. The sequence continues at coordinate 3,995 of JBDLWA010000004.1, read as the reverse complement.
ATGAGCGCAAACGATTCACCATGGCGGAACTCGTCGTTGCACCAGCGCTCAAACCAACGGAAGATGGGGTGAAAGCGCTTCTCGGGGTGCTTTTCAAGTTGACGGAAGATGGTGATGTAACGCGCATAGCCAATCTTTTCAGACAGGTAAGTGGCGTAATAAATGTATTTGGGTTTGAAGTAGGTGTATTTCTTGGAGCGCTTCAAGTTGCCCAAATCAATGCCCAAGTCAAAGTCACGCAATGACAAATTGATGAAGCCGGCATGCCTAGATTCGTCGCGAGCCAAGTAGGTCATCAATTGCTTGATATCGGGGTTGGTGACATTTTTGCGAATCTCGTTGTACAAGATGCAACCCGAAAACTCAGAGGTCAGTGAACTGACCAAAAAGTCCAAAAACTCTTGGCGCATTTCTGGTGAGAGCTTGGCCATGTTGTCGCGCACTTCATCGGCAAAGGCAGCGTCACGTTGAAAGTGGTCGTGGTTGTTGTCACCTTCGTATTCGGCCATCATCTTGTCCCACTCGGCACGCACAGGCTCAATGTTGAGGCGGTCCATAGCGGCAAAGTCGGTGGTGTAAAAACGCGGGCTGATCATGTCGTCATGAATCGCCTTTTTGTTGGCGTCTTCATGCGTTTCAATGACTCTTGTTGCGGTGGCGTTCATGGCTTTCTCCGGTCGATTCAATTAATGCTTTGGAAAACTGGACTGAGTGGCTTCACCCGTTTGGCCTGCTAAGCGAAGGCTGGCAAAAACCGATGCATTGGTAGGACCAAATGCTTCTAAGTCAATGCGCTGACGGGTGCTGGGATCGAGCAGGGTCAAGCGACCATCTGCTCGGCCAATGAGGTGTAGAGGTGTTTCTGGGCCCATGCCTTCGCGGCGGCGTTCGCGAACCAAGGCTCTGAGCGTGCTTCTGAGAAAGCCCTGTTCACCTTCAAACTTGGCAATTTCTTTTTTGGAATGTGCATCGATCACCAAGACGGCCCCTTCGGGACCGTCGGCAAAAATTAAGTCGCGCTGCCACACGGTGGCGGCATCGGTTTGCTGAGCTTGGTAGCCTTGCAAACGGGCAAATCCCACCACGATCAAAATGACCAGCAGCATGCTGCCCAAGAGCTTGACAGCCCAAGGCAATGCGTCAGTTTTGACGGGCAGGGTAGCGTTCATGCCATTGCGCCTTCTCTTGAGTGCGAAGGATTCGAGGTGTGTGATGCGGGTTTCTGGTTTGAGCCCATGATGACGTTTTCACCCACATGGTGTTCACGCCACAAGTTCATCAGCATTTCACCCACTTTTTGACCCTCAGGCACGCAACGCAACGTGGGTTGCGGATGCTGCACATGCCATGCTTTTTGGTGTGGCCACAGGTGTGCCCACCCAATACGGTCTTCTGAGTAAAGTTGCAGTGCAATGTCAGCACAGCCGAGCTGGCAAGGCTTGAGAGAGGCAGCCGCAATGCGGCGATAGGGCAAGTTAAAAGTCAAAGTGAGCACAATGCCAATGCGCATCACAATGCGCTTGTTGGTCAGGGTGTACAGCGAACTTTTACCCGCAAACCAAGCACACAAGGTCAGCAAGCCCAAGGACAAACCGGCCAAGGACATACTCACCAGCAAGGGAATCCACAAGTCACGACCCATTTGGCCTTCACCTGCCAGGTGAGCCAGTTGAACACCCATCATCAGCGCAAAATAAATGGCAATTTTGCGAACATGAAATGCGTGAATGGCCAATTGTTGCCAGTCAGGCGAGCCTTGCCAAACGATGTGTTCATCGGATGGCAATGCAGAGGGCAAGCCAGGCGCGGCTTCCCACTCGTGCTCGTGTGTGGCGCTGACGTTGCGTGCTTTCACAGCAGGGGCTCCTGGCGTTCAGCGGTTGCGTACAGGGTGCCAGCACCATAGTAGGCGGTGACTTTTTCTTCTTCTAGCAAGGTAATTTGCACAGGTGACTTGGTTGCAGGCACATTTGCAAATTGATGTGACAGCAAGGCATGCACATACACACCTTGTGGTTTGATGCGCGAGAAGGTCATGGGCAGCAAAACTTTGCGGTCAGAGCCTTCAAGTTGAACTTCCATGTAGCGGAACATCATTTCCATGCGGTCAATCCACATCTCTGTCACATGGCCCGCAACGTTTTTGTCGGCACCAATGACGGGCAAGCCGCGGGGGTCGATGTCTTGATGAGCTACTGCAAACTCTGGCACCAAGTGCAAAGGCACAATTTTGGGTTCGCCGTGTTCCATGTCGGGTACATCGGCACGTTGTGCCCATGCGCCTGGGCCTACGCCGGCCAACAAGGGGTCGCCAACGGGCTCAATGGGGGCGCCATTCCAGCCGTGTGTGGGGCGCGCACTGTAGTCACCGTCAGGACGGTTCAAGTCGGGTGACAGGTAAACATGACCGTCACTTGTCTTGTATGAGACGGGAGAGGGCACAGGTGGCCAGCCTTCCACTTTGGGTCCGTTCTCACGACCGGAGTCCATGGGGTAGCCCTCGCGGTGGTTCTCACGCAAGAGGTAGTAGATCAGGCCCGCAAAGAAAGCCCAAAAGACGTAAAGCACCAGTTGTGCAACGTCCACATATTGAGTAATAGCGCCTGTTTCCATCAGTCTGCTCCTTAAAAAATCAAACCATCAACTTGGCAGTTCTGCCAAACCAAACTTCAAAACGGGTTGCGTGCTTTCTGTGCGGCTTCGCTTGAGCAAAGGACCCAGTGCAATCAACACCACAAACAACAAATAAATTTCTAGGTGGTACACAAAGCTGTAGCCGGTGACCGGCGAGTTCAAAGCTTCACCTAACTGGCCCGACAAGGCCAACTCCGAAATGACATCGCGCAAGGCACCGCCCATGGCCATCGCGGCGCCAGTGGCGGTGGCTTGCACAGCACCCCAAGTGCCCAAAATGAGACCACTCATGCGTGTGTTTTGAAACGACATGGCCGTGACCAACATGCCGACTGAAAAAAGGCCAGAGCCAAAACCAATCAACACCACACCCGTTCTAAACATGGCGATCGATTCAGTGGGGGCAGCAAAAATGACCAATGCAAACGCAGGTAAACCGATCACGATGCCTAAGCTAGCAAGGCGGCATGCGTGCCAACCTTGCGACAACCAACGAGCGGATAAACCAAACGCGATCAAGGAGCCAACAGCGCCCAAGGCTGTCAAAGAACTGGTGTCGCCAACATCCAAGCCCAAAATTTCAGCGCCGTAGGGTTCCAGCACAATGTCTTGCATGCTGAACGCCAAAGAGCCTAGGCCAACTGTCCATAAAAAACGGCGCATTTGCGGCATGCCCATTAGTTCTTTCCAGTTGGCACTGAAACCACCCTTTTCGCGTGCACCGCGCTTGGCTTGTCGAGACTCTTGCTTCCACATCGACAGCAAATTGATCACGATCACCAGCACCGCAGAAGTTTGAATCACTTGAATCATGCGAAGCGGTGTGAAGTCAGCCAAGAACATGCCGTACAAAACACTGGCGCAAATCATGCCGATCAACAGCATGCAATAAAGCAAGGCCACCACTCTGGGGCGCTTGTCTTCGGGCGCAACATCGTTGGCCAATGCCATGCCGGCAGTTTGTGTAATTTGCAAGCCCGTACCAATCATGACAAAGCACAAACCTGCGCCAAAGCGGCCTAGCCACAGTGTTTCGGGGACAGCCTCTGCCAACAGCAGCAAAGCAAACGGCATGATGGCCAAGCCACCAAACAACAGCAGGCTACCGGACCATAAATAAGGTATACGGCGTAGTCCTAAAGCCGAAGGGTGTGTGTCACTGCGGTACCCGATCAGGGTGCGCAAAGGTGCAAAAACCATGGGGATGGCTACTGCCAATGCAACCCACCAAGCAGGTACGTGCAACTCCACAATCATCACGCGGTTTAAGGTACCCACTAACAAGGCGGTGATCATGCCAATGACCAACTGGAACATGGCCAAACGCAGCAAGCGACCCATTGGCAGTTCAGGCGAAGCTG
>JBDLWA010000003.1:0-11289 GCA_039804505.1 Pseudomonadota bacterium | reverse complement strand
GCGACGCATTGATGACAGCCAATAGGGTATGACCCCTTTGCGCTTGTTGGCCCTTGATCTATAAACATTGAAATCAGTTTGCTTTCAATTTCAACAGACTCAGGGTCAATGACATGTCTTCTCTAGAATTCGACTACGTGGTGGTGGGTGGTGGCTCAGCGGGTTGCTGTGTGGCGGGCCGTTTGAGCGAAGATGCTGGCACCTCCATTTGCTTGCTAGAAGCCGGGGGATCGGATGATGCCGTGTTGGTGAGGGCCCCTTTGGGATTTGCTTTAACAGCGCCCTTCAACATCAACAGCTGGGGCTACAACACCATTCCGCAAGTTGGCTTTAATGGCCGACGTGGCTTTCAACCGCGCGGCAAAGTGATGGGTGGCAGTTCCTCGGTCAATGCCATGGTGTACACCCGTGGCAACCACAACGACTACAAGCAATGGGCCGCCCTTGGTAACGTCGGTTGGTCTTACGAAGATGTCTTGCCCTATTTCAAGAAAGCAGAGCACAACGAGTGTTTTGGTGCCAATGACTATCGTGGTGTGGGTGGTCCTCTCAATGTGAGCTACTTGCCCAGCCCCAGTCCCTTGAATGAAGCATTTATCAAAGCGTGTAACGAGCAAGGCATTCCGTCTAATCCAGACTACAACGGTGAAAAACAATTTGGTGTGTCGCCAGGGCAGGTCACTCAAAAAGGTGGCGAGCGTTGGAATGCCGCAAGAGCCTACATTGACCCCCATCGGCATCAATCCAATCTGCACGTGGTGTCTCAAGCACATGCCACCCAAATTGTTTTTGAAGGCAAACGCGCTGTAGGGGTGAAATACCTCATCAATGGTGTGTCCCATGAAGTTCGTGCCAAACGGGAAGTGATTGTGTCAGGCGGTGCGTTTGGTTCGCCACAGTTGCTGATGTTGTCTGGCGTGGGGCCCGCACTGCACTTACAAGACATGGGCATTCCCTTGGTCCACGAATTGCCCGGCGTGGGTCAAAATTTGCAAGACCATGTCACCACGGTGTTGATTTACAAAACAGCCGTCGTCGATCACGCCATGGGCTACTCCCTCAAAGGCACTTGGAACATGATCAAGGCCATCTGGGAGTGGCGCACCCAGCGCAAAGGATGGGTCACTTCCAATGTGTCTGAAACCCAGGGCTTTGTTTCGACACAAGGCAATACCGATCATCCCAACATTCAACTGGCCCTCTGCACCGGCGTGATTGATGACCATGCCCGAAAAATGCATTGGGGACATGGCTACACCTTGCATGTCACCTTGATGCGGCCTAAGAGTAGAGGGTCGGTCACATTGGCCAGCAACAATCCATTGGATAAACCGCTGATCGATCCGGCATTCTTCAAAGAAGCCGAAGACATTGAGACCATGATTGATGCCACAAAATTAGGCTTGAAGGTGATGGGCTCACAGGCCTTGGCAGCGTATCGTGGCCCCATGATTTACCCAGTGGATGCGCAAAATACCGACCAAATCAGGTCCTTCCTGCGCGATCATTCGGATACCGAATACCACCCCGTGGGAACTTGCAAAATGGGACCGGCCAGTGATGCCATGGCGGTGGTCGATGCCGAATTGCGGGTGCATGGCTTGGCGGGTATTCGTGTGGTGGATGCCTCCATCATGCCCAATTTGGTGTCTGGCAATACCAATGCCCCCACCATCATGATTGCCGAAAAAGCCGTCGATGCGATTCGCAGTCACCAGCTCGCCCCAGCCTAGGTTTCGCTTTTGAATTGGGGCTTTGGCCCGTCTTGCGCCCCGAGTATCGGAAGGCGTTTAAACTCTCGTTTGTTTTTTTAATCACTGGAATTTGACAATGGATTTGCTAAAAGCTCTGAACTGGCGCTACGCCACCAAAAAAATGGACCCTACCAAGTCCGTTCCTGAAGACAAAGTACAACGTATTTTGGAAGCCATTCGCCTGACAGCGACATCGAGTGGCTTGCAGCCCTACGAAGTGTTTGTGGTGACCAATACTGAAGTGCGCGCCAAGATTCAAGCAGTCGCCAACAACCAAGCGCAAATCACCGAAGGTTCACACCTGTTGGTTTTTGCCGCATGGAACGACTACACCCCTGAGCGCATCAACATGATGTTTGACTACAACAATGAAGTGCGCGGCTTTGTGAACGAAGGCGCTGAAAACTATCGCCAAATGTTGTTGAAAAACTATCCAGCCAAAGGCCCTGAAGTTAATTTTCAACATGCTGCCAAGCAGTCTTACATTGCCTTGGGCACTGCATTGATTGCAGCTGCCGAGCAAGAAGTGGATGCTACGCCCATGGAAGGTTTCAACCCTGCAGCTGTAGATGAAATTTTGGGCCTGGCCGCGCGTGGTTTGCGCAGCACCGTTATTTTGCCTTTGGGCTACCGCGAAGCCGACAAAGACTGGTTGGTCAACATGAAGAAAGTGCGTCGTACGACCGCTAACTTCATTACCGAAGTGAAATGAAGTTCATCTCACGAAATGTGAACTGAAACAAATTCAGTTAAAAAAATAGGTGCTCTAGGGCACCTATTTTTTTGGATCAAGTGTTTGCTTCAAGAAACATGGACACTGATTTTGTCAGCGGCTGCTCTGGCTCTGGCCAAAGCGTTATCGCCTTTGGCCAAAGCAACGGCCATGCGTCTGAAAGGGCGGGTCGTGGGTTTGCCAAAGATGCGAACATCTACGCCAGGTTCTTGCAACGCATTTGCAACGCCCGAAAAACTAGGATGCTTGCCTTCGCGATCGGCCAACACAACCGCACTGGCACCTTCCACACACTCAATGACTGGAATGGGCAAGCCCAAAACGGCGCGAGCATGCAAATCAAATTCGCTGAAGTTTTGGCTGATCAAAGTCACCATGCCTGTGTCGTGAGGCCGGGGGCTGAGTTCGCTGAAGATGACTTCTTTGGCGGTGACAAAAAATTCCACCCCAAACAAACCTGCGCCGCCTAAGTCGGCGGTGACTTTTTCGGCCATGTCTTGCGCTGCTTTTAAATAGTCCGGCGCCATGGCTTGGGGCTGCCAGCTGTATTGATAGTCGCCGCGTTCTTGCACGTGACCAATGGGCGGACAGAACAAGGTTTGGCCATTGCGTTGACGAATGGTGAGCAGGGTGATTTCAAATTCAAAGTGGATGAATTCTTCCACAATGACTTTTTTACGATCGCCCCGCATGCCAGCACAGGCATAGTCCCAACTCGATTGAATATCGGCTTCGGTTTTGGCCACACTTTGACCTTTGCCCGACGAACTCATGACGGGTTTGATCACAACGGGAAAACCGATGGCCTTGGCTTGCGCCATCAATTCTTCTGCAGAATCGGCGTAATTAAATTTGGCCGTTCTGACGCCCAAACCCACAGCCACATCGCGAATGCGATCGCGGTTCATGGTGAGGTTGGCTGCACGCGCACTGGGAATGACCTCAAAGCCTTCTTTTTCCACCTCTAGCAACACTTCGGTGCGAATGGCTTCAATTTCGGGAACGATGAGGTCGGGCTTGTGTTTGGCAATGGCGGCTCGCAAGGGTGCTTCGTCAAGCATGCTGAAGACTTCAAACTCGTCGGCCACTTGCATGGCAGGTGCCCCCAAGTAGCTGTCGCAAGCCACCACATGGCAACCTAAGCGCTTTGCACTGATGACGAATTCTTTGCCCAGTTCACCTGAACCTAAAAGTAATATTTTTTTCATGATGCGTCGTGAGATTTCTGCCCCCTCATGATACGACAGTTGCGTGTGGACCTTCCGTTGGAAAGCGTGTAAAAATCGCAAGATCAAAGTACGCCAAGGACTGATTCCATGCAACGCCCCAACATTATCTTCATCGTGGCGGACGATTTGGGTTTTGCCGACCTCGGTTGTTATGGTGGGCGCGACGCCCAATTTGGCAAGGTGTCGCCGGTGATTGATGCCTTGGCAGCCAATGGTTTGAAACTCACCGATGGCTATGCCAATTCTCCGGTCTGTTCTCCCACTCGTTTTGGTTTGATGACGGCGCGCTATCAATACCGACTCAGGGGTGCGGCAGAAGAGCCCATCAACAGCAAAGCCAAAACCAGTACCACACTGGGCTTACCACCCTCCCATCCCACCTTACCTTCATTGCTCAAAGCGCAAGGCTACCGAACAGCACTGATAGGCAAATGGCATTTGGGCTATCCACCGGCGTTTGGTCCTTTGCGGTCAGGCTATGACGAATTCTTTGGCCCCATGGCTGGCGGCGTCGATTACTTCACGCATTGTTCTTTTACGGGCGAACACGATTTGTGGGTGGGGGAAGAAACTCAGCCTCATGAGGGCTACCTCACTGATTTGATCTCCCGTAAATCGGTGGACTACGTCAAACGCATGGCCGCCGCTCCAGAGCCATTTTTTCTGAGCATGCATTACACAGCCCCCCATTGGCCTTGGGAAACGCGTGACGATCGAGACGTGGCCGATGGCATCAAAGGCAATATCTTCCATTTGCAAGGTGGCAACATTCACACTTACCACCGCATGATTCATCACATGGATGAAGGCATCGGTTGGGTGGTGGAAGCCCTGCGTGAAACCGGTCAGTTGGACAACACCCTCATCGTCTTTACCAGCGATAACGGTGGTGAACGATTCAGTGACAACTGGCCCTTGGTGGGCGGCAAAATGGATTTGACAGAGGGCGGGATACGCGTGCCTTGGATTGCACATTGGCCCAAGGGCATTGCCCATCCAGGTCGTAGTTCTTCACAGCACTGCATGACCATGGACTGGTCAGCCACCATGGTGGCACTGGGGGGAGGGCAGGCGCACGCCGACTATCCCTTTGACGGCGTGTCCTTGCTACCTATTCTGCAATCAGAGGGTGCAAGCTTTGACAGGCCCCTGTTTTGGCGAATGAATCACCGCGGGCAACGGGCTATGCGCATTGGCGACTGGAAATATCTGCGTGTTGATGGCCACGATTACTTGTTCAACATCGTGGCCGATGCCCGAGAGCGAGCCAACTTGGCACCCCAAGAACCAGAACGCTTGGCCGAAATGAAAGCGCAGTGGGAAGCTTGGAACGCAACCATGCCCCCCATTCCTGAAGATGCCACCATCAGCTTGGGATTTTCCGCAAAGGACATGCCTCAGCGATAAAACTCATTTAGGCCGCTTGCACTTTCACAATGGGCGCTTCCTTGATGGGCAAGTTAATGAGCGCGGCCATGGCCGACAAAGCAATGTCGGCCCACCACATCCATTGGTAATCGTGGTTGGCTTCAAACACCAAACCGCCTAGGTACGCGCCCAAAAAACCACCCACTTGGTGAGACAACAAGGTGAGGCCAAACAAGGTGGCCAGGTAACGAATGCCAAAAAGTTTGCCCACCAGTGCTGCTGTGGGTGGCACAGTGGCCAGCCATGTAAAGCCTAGGCCCACCGCAAAAGCGTAGAAGGTCCACTCCGTTTTGGGGGCTGCCAAATACAAGGCAATCAACACGGCGCGAGACCCATACATGGTGGCCAGTACATATTTGCTGCGATAAGCATTGATGCAAGAGCCCGCATACAAACTGCCTGCGATATTGGCCAAGCCAATGATGGCCAAAGACCAGCTGGCAACATTGGGGGTGAGGCCGCACAAGCCTACTTCAGTGGGCAAATGCGTGACCAAAAATGCGATGTGAAACCCGCACGTGAAAAATCCTAGGTGCAACAGCAAATAGCTAGGGTTGTGTAGCGCATCGCTCACGGCTTTCTTCAAGCCACCTTCTGGGTCTGGCGCTTTGGCGGGTGCATGCGTATCGCTGGTTAAGCGATTGAGCAAAGGAATGGCCAGCAATGTCACGGCTGCCATGGACCACATAGCACCCATCCAGCCTATCAGCTGAATCAATTTTTGAATGATGGGGGCGAACACAAATTGTCCAAAAGAACCGCCTGCATTGATGATGCCCGATGCCACACCGCGAGATTCAGTGGGCATGCGCTGAGCAGCTGCGCCCAACAACACCGAGAAACTGCAAGCGCCTGATCCCATGGCTGTGATCACGCCCAGGGTAAGAATGAGGCCCAGACTGCTTGAAATAAATGGTGTGAGAATGCTACCGACCACCATTAAGAACAAGCCAACCAGTAACACAGGTCGAGGGCCGTATTTGTCTGCGAATGCACCGGCAATGGGTTGAATGGCGCCCCACACAAATTGGCCAATGGCCATGGCCAAACTGATTTGAACAATACCAAGCCCTGTGTCAGTGTTGAGCGGTCCAACATACAGGCCCATGGATTGCCGCGTTCCCATGGTGATCATGAGAATAGAGGCCGCCATGAGGGTGGTGATCCACACACCCTTGTGATTCATATTGGGAAATAAAGACATACAAGCCCGAAGAAGTAATGCGTCAAGATGTCCTTATCTTATTCGAAGCATACTGCCGCTGCTTGTCATGCAAAAGACAGAGCGATCCATTGGGACCACTCTGTCTGGCACCACCTTGCATGGCAAGGTGGTGGGTGTTGCTGAAGAAAAATTATTTCTTAGCAGTGTCCTTGGCTGTATCTTTGCCAGCATCTGTGCCAGCAACCTTCGCAACTTCTTTGCTTGCTTTGTCGGCCTTCTTTGCTTCAGGCTTTGCCTCAGCTTTGGCATCAGTTTTCAAAGCGACTTTGGTGTCTGCTTTGGCTTCTGCTTTTGCAGGTGCTGCCGCTGTTGCGGGCGCTGCGGGCGCAGCAGGTGTGGTGGCGAATGCTGCAGCAGAGAATGCGCCGATGATCAAGGTAGCGAGAAGTTTAGTCATGATGTTTCTTTCATGTTGTTTGAAAACTCCACCGATCGGGAGTGATCATTCAACGGCATGGAAGACACGCTTGTTGACTGAAATATTTAAATATTTGTGTCAACTTTCGGCATGAATCAACGTTGATATCGGCGCCATTCAAAGGCTGCGTTCATCGTTTGATGAACGCATAGACTCACTTGAGCAGATCAAGCAGCTTTGATTTCTTTTGCTGAAATTTGATACTTGAAATCGTCTGGTGCGTAGGAATCAAAACGGCCTTCATCATTTTCTGCCGTGGGGTACATGAAGAAGCCGATGCGTCCGCCTTTGCTTTGCGGCAAGGTTAAATCGTGCGCAGTGTTGAACGCCATCCAGTTGCCTTCCCAGCCACCAAACAAAGTGTTGTAAACAGGTTTGACCACGGGGTGATCTGTGCTCTTCAGCCACTCTGTGGTTTCGAGGCGCATGACCTTGGCCACATCGGCAGGGTCCATGGCCATCCAACCTTGCCCTTTGACATAAACTTCAGCGCGGCAGTGTTGTGCGCCTTTGAGGCTGGCGGGATTACCCGAGAGTTCTTTGTAGCCAAATGCTGAGGGCACCAAACGTATGCCATAAACATCGCGTGCAGGAATGCCCACAGATCGGCACAAACCGACAAACAAGGCGTTGATGTCGGCGCACTTGCCGCCCAAATTGCCGGTTTCCAGCATGGTTTTGATATCGCCTTCGCCACAGCCGCGCACCTTGGGTTCGCGCCACGCATTGGCCACTACCCAGTCGTAAATGGCGCGTACTTTTTCAAGGTCCGTCTTGGCGCCTTGAATGGCTTTTTGTGCCGTGGTCTTCACAATGCCATCGGTGGGCAAGAGATGTGTGGCGCGTGTGAAGTACTGGAGTGTTGCTGCGTCTTCTGCCGCTGCGGGTGCTTGACCTTGAGCCAGTGGCGCACGGCTTTGCGTTTGCACACGGCTGGTGATTTCGACGAAGGGCTTTTCAATGTTGGCAGCAAATTCCGCATACAAAATTTGTACGCCTTGCAGGCCATCGCTGCGCATGCGTGTGATGCCATTGCTGGTGAAAGCGCTGGTCTCTGATTTTTGCCAATCGGTGTTGACACTGGGCACAGGCAACCAGACGCGCGTGATGCCATTGGCTTTGGCGATGTCAACGCGTGTGGTGACTTCGAAAGTGCGCCAATCACCAGGTTGCGGCTTGAAGGTGCGCGTAGAAGGTGCAGTGGTTTGAGCAGAAGCGATGGACCAAGGTGCCAAGGAGAGGGCGCCAATGGACGCAGCGCCCTGAAGGAGGGAGCGACGAGCGGGGGTCATGAAGAGATCTCCGAAATAAAGGTTGAGACCTGTCGGCACATAAGAGCCTGAAACCTTGAGTGGGAGTGCTCCCTACGCAGTCAGACAATGCCCCGAAGGCAGGTCATTGCAAAGCAGAAGCGCCGTACAACCTTCGAATTATCGCAGGCTATCGAGCCAAGTTTGGGCTGTTTGAGCAGACCAATCCACTTCGCCCACAATGCGCCACTGAATTTGACCGGAGGGGACCACCAGCAGCGTTGTTGGAAAGACTTTGACGTCGAACTTTTTGGCCCATTCACCCTGTGGATCAGGAATGAGGGGGAGGGTGATTTGATTTTGCTGCATGAACCGCAGGGCTCGGCTGGGGGGCTCTTTGACGTTAATGGTCAGCACCACTGTTTTGCTGGGATCTTGTAAGTCAGAAAACACTTGCAGGGTGGGCAGTTCTTCTTTGCACGGGGCACACCAGGTAGCCCAAAAATTAATCACCACTTTTTTGCCACGCAGCGAATCTGCTGAAAAAGATTGTCCAGACGAGTCTATGAATGTGCCCGACAACAGTTTGTTGGTTGACCGCCAGGGAGTTTTTTCAAATTGGGCGTAGGCGCTTGGCGCGCTGAGGATGCTGGCAAGCAACAAGGCCAAAATCTGGATGCGACCTAACAAGAGTCCATGTGCCAAACGACCCTGAGTCAGGCAGCGCCAAAATTGAATGAACTGCATCGAGCGTGATTACGTTAGAGCCAAAGTTTTGGCCAATTGCGTCATGCATTGCTGCGTCCGATCGGTGGCCTTCAAAACTTGTGCTTGATCAATCTGCTCGAAGTTTCGCTTCATCGATGCGAAGTAAGTGGGGTCGTAATGGGTCACGAGCAATTCACGAACCACTTGATCAATCTCGCCTGCATGGATCAAGCGCTGCCATTCTTCCACCACTTGTTTGCCCCGAATGGCCACCAAGGCATCCAAGCGGCTACAAAACAGGGCGGGATCTTTGACAAAGAAGTCGTAATCTTCCAGCAACAATTTCACGCGCTCTTCTTCGGGCAATTCCAATTGATAGCAAGGACTGGCGCGCATGGCCATGATCAAAGACTCTGGCACGGCTAAGTTGCCCACTTTGCGGCTTTCAGATTCAATGTAAACCGGTTTGCTGGGGTCGAACAAACGCAACTCATTCCAAAGCAGTGTGTCGAAATGTTTTTGACTCGGCTGCGGGTGTCCCGGAATAATGCCCAGCACAGAGCTTCTGTGATTGGCCAAACCTTCCAAATCCAATACCTGTGCGCCTTGTTCTCGCAAGCAATGCAACAAACGCGTTTTGCCAGCGCCTGTGGGGCCGCAAATGACCCGCCAATTCAACCTCTGTGCAAGCGGTGGAATGGCTTCAATCACTTCGCTGCGAAAAGCTTTGTAGCCGCCCTCAATGATCGAAACCTTAAAACCAATCTGTCCCAATATGAGTGCCAAGGATCCGCTGCGTTTACCACCGCGCCAGCAATACACCAAGGGTTGCCAATCTCTGGGCAGGTCAATCACATGGCGCTCGATGTGCTGCGCAATATTGGCGGCCACCAAAGCGGCGCCTCTTTTCTTGGCTTCAAAAGGGTTCACTTGTTTGTACAAGGTGCCAATGGTGATGCGCTGTTCGTTGTTGAGCGATGGCCAGTTGACTGCGCCTGGCAAATGGTCCAGCACGAATTCATCTTCGGTTCGTGCATCAATGATGGCGCTGTAGCCACCCGGTGTGCCGAGGGGCTTGGCCATGCGCAACATGGCTTCTTGGGCAGTGACAGGGTTCACACTCACGCGACACCTGCTGAACTGGGTGACGTCACGCGTTGGCTAACTCGCAATGCGTGCGATTCTTTCGAGCACACTTGACCAATGACCGCGGCGTGGTCAAAGCCATGTTGCTTGAAAGCGGCCATGACCTGCGGTACTTCTTCTGGGGCGCAGGCCACGAGCAAGCCGCCGCTGGTTTGAGGGTCTGTGATCAAGCTTTGGTCCACTGCTGCAAAGTTTTCTGGCAGAGATACTTCTGCGCCATAGCCTTGCCAATTGCGGCCCGACGCGCCGGTAATGCAGCCTTGCTCGGCCAACTCTCTCACGCCTGGCAATAAAGGCACGCTGTTCCAATTCAATTCAATGGTGCACTTTGCACCGCGCGCCATTTCCAAAAGGTGACCCGCCAAGCCAAAGCCTGTGATGTCGGTCAAGGCATGGACTCCTTTTAGCTTGGCCAAATCGGGGCCTGCCGTGTTGAGTTTGGTCGTGTTGTCGATCATGGCTTTGTAGCCCACATCTGGCAGCATTTCTTTTTTGAGTGCCGCAGACAAAATTCCCACGCCAATGGGTTTGCCTAGCACCAAGACATCGCCCACTTTGGCATCGGCATTGCGTTTAATGTGATCGGGGTGTGCCAATCCCAAGGCGACCAAGCCATAGATGGGTTCAACAGAATCAATGGTGTGGCCGCCTGCAATGGGAATGCCGGCGGCTCTGCAGACGCTTTGTCCGCCATCCAAAATTTGCCCAATCACGCTCAGGGGCAAGACATTGACGGGCATGCCGACCAATGCCAAGGCCATGATGGGTTGTGCGCCCATGGCATACACATCGGAGATGGCATTGGTGGCGGCAATGCGGCCAAATTCAAACGGATCGTCCACGATGGGCATGAAAAAGTCTGTGGTGGCGACCAGGGCTTGGTGCTCGTTCAGCTTGTAAACGGCGGCGTCGTCTGCCGTTTCAATGCCCACCAACAATTCGGGGGGGAGGGGCATGGCGGTGGTAGAGCGCAGAATTTCGCTCAAGACGCCAGGGGCAATTTTGCAGCCGCAACCCCCACCATGAGAAAGGCTGGTGAGTCGAGGCGTTGGTTTGAAAACTTCAGTCATGCTGTCCATCATAGTTGGAGGCCTTTAGGCGTGACGATGTCACAGGCCATTCAACGATTATGGCAAACCTGACCCTGCGACTCTTTCAAATCCCGCCGCTGGGATGTGTGGGGTCGATCCAGAGAACTTGTTCTGGCTTTTCCACGGGTTCAATGTCCAAATTGACCGACACGGCTTGTCCGTCACTTCTGCACAGCACGCACTCCAGCACTTCCGTGGGGCTAGCATTGATTTCCTGGTGCGGCACATAAGGGGGAACGTAAATGAAGTCGCCAGGACCGGCTTCTGCTGTGAACTCTAAGTTGTCGCCCCAACGCATGCGTGCTCT
>JBDLWA010000002.1:0-8403 GCA_039804505.1 Pseudomonadota bacterium | reverse complement strand
ACCAATACATCAATAAAGCCATGCCGATTGACATGTGAAGCTCTGATTTTTTGAATGAAGTTCATGAGGTGCCCTGTCGTGCGTGAATGGCGAGTAGCGGTTCAAAAATCCATTCCCAGATGCCCCTAACATCTTGAATGACATCGGCCTCCAGCGTCATGCCTGGGCGCAAGGGATGTGTTTGGCCAAATGCCATGACTTGTTGCGATGCCAGCGCCACTTGAATTCTGTAGAGCGGTTCATTGCTTTGTGTTGACGCCATCAGTGCTGTGCCTTGACCATGCGGTAAATCTTGCGGTGCAATGGGTGTGCCGCTGACTTTGACAACACGGCCTTTGGCCAGCCCAAATTTTTGATAGGGATAAGCGGCCAGGCGAAGCCACACTTCTTGCCCGGGCTGAATAAAGCCTGCTGTACGCGTAGGGGCAAAAAGCGCCGCCATGAGGTTTGGGTCGGCGGGCGACGTGTGTGGTGCCAGCGGGGTATGGGGCAGCAAGCTAGCAATGGTTTGCCCCGCTTGCACCGAGGCACCCAGCGATAAATGCAGTGTGCTGACTTGTCCTGCCTGTGGTGCGATCACACTGCTGGTTTTGCGCGATTGGTTCTCGGCTATTTCTTGATCGAGACTGGCTAATGCGCGGTCGAGCTGTAGCAAATCGATGGTCAGTTGCTTTTGCAGGTTGTGCAACTCTGCTTGTGCAGTGCCCTGCTCTCGCATCAAAACAACACCGCTTCGTTGTGAATTTTCCAAGCGTGATTGCAGGTCAATGAGTTCTTCTTGTTTGTTTTGTGCCTGAATGTCGGAGACATAACCTTCGCGCGCTATTTGCGAATAACGCAGCCATGTTTTCTCGGCCAACTCTACTCTGCGTTGAACCAAAGCTTGTTCTTGTTGTGCCTGTGTCGTTTCACTTTTCAAAGAGCGTAGACGTTCAAGGACGTGTGTTTCTCTTTGCTGATGCTGCGCCAAACGAGAACTACGCTCTGCCAAAAGCGTGCTGCGCCTTTGCGCCAAATGTGAGGCCAACAAGGCCGATGTGCTGCCTTCTGTGGTGGTTTTGTCGGTGTTGATCACAAATAAGACCTGACCTTGCTGAACCCAATCGCCTTCTTGCACACGTTGCTCTAGCAACACACCCGACTGCACAGTGCTTAACTCGAGGGTGCCCATTTGCGGCATGAGGATGCCGGGCACCCGAACTTTACGAGCCACTTTGCCCCAAGCCCCGAAGGCCAACAAGGCCCCGGCCAACAAGAGCGCAACACTGGCCACCACGGTAAAGCTTGGGTTGTGAGCCAGCAGAATGCGGCCCAGCCAAGAAGCTTGCTTGGATTGGGTCACCTCAGTGCGAAAAAGGGGGGTGGGTAGGGTGCGTTCTGTGAACATGACTTCACAATACGTGTTTCACGGGCAAACTTTGTTACATTGCCTTGCAAGCGAAACACTTTGAAACCGCACCATGCTTCAGTACCAAACGATTCCTGTCACGCCTTTCCAACAAAACTGTTCCTTGATTTGGGATGACCAATCCAGGCAAGCCGCGGTGATTGACCCGGGTGGCGACTTGGATTTGATCTTGGCCGCAGTGGCCCAACATCAGCTCAAGCTAGAACAAATTTGGCTGACCCATGCCCACATTGACCACGCGGGCGGCACCGCGGTGTTGGCGCGCAATTTAAATTTGCCTATCGTCGGTCCACACCCAGGCGATCAGTTTTGGATAGATCGCTTATCTGATCAAGGCCGCATGTTTCAGTTTCCTGAGGCTGAAGTTTTCACACCCACCCGTTGGTTGCAAGACGGCGATACCGTGCAGTTGGGCGCGCACACTTTGAAGGTGCGTCACTGCCCAGGCCACACACCGGGTCATGTGGTGTTTTATTCGCCTGAAATAAAGCGCGCGTTTGTGGGCGATGTGTTGTTTGCAGGCAGCATTGGCCGAACCGATTTTCCGCAAGGCGATCACGACACCCTGATTGCCAGCATCACGCAGCGTCTGTGGCCGATGGGTGATGACACGGTGTTCATTCCTGGGCACGGCCCCGAGAGCACCTTTGGCCGTGAGCGCCGAAGCAATCCCTATGTGGGTGGAACCTAATTTTGCCGCGCTTGCTCATACAGCTGCGCTACCTTCGGCAAGTTGGCTTCCAGTTCTTGAATGCGGTTGTTGCCACTGGGGTGCGTTGATAAGAATCCAGGTTGCCCTTTGCCGCCACCTGTTGCACTCAACATTTTTTTCCACAATTGCACACTGGCTTCTGGCTTGAAACCACCGCGGGCAGCGATTTCTAAACCGACCAAGTCGGCTTCGGTTTCATCGTCGCGGCTGTATTTCAGCGTGAGCAATTGGGTGCCCAAGTTGGCCGCTGCATCGCCCAATTGACCCAGGCCCAGCAATTGCGAGGCCACTGATAAGCCCACGCCCGTGGCTTTAGATTTGGCCAAACGCTCCCGCGCATGTTCACGCAAAGCATGTGCCATTTCGTGGCCCATGATCATGGCCACTTCGTCGTCGTTCAATTGCAACTGATCTAGGATGCCGGTGTAAAACGCAATCTTGCCGCCAGGCATGCACCATGCGTTCAGCTGTTTGCTACCAATCAAGTTCACTTCCCATTTCCATTTGCGCGCATCCGGGTTCCACTGCGCGGTGTACGGAATGAGTCGAGCGGCAATGGCTCGCAAGCGCTTGAGTTGCGGGTAGTCATCTGGGGCCAAAGCTCCTTTGCTGTTGGCCTCGCCCAAAGTTTGGCGGTATTGCTGCCGTGCCGATTGCTCTAAGGTTTCGGCGGGAATCAATTTGCGCAAGCTAGAGGCTTGGCCCACGTCAACTTGTGCCTCGGCGGCGGAATGCACCAAAGCCGCCATGCCCAAACCCGCGCCCCAGCGATTCAAAAATGCACGCCGTGAAGGCTCACCCGGCGAGTCTTCTAAAGAGTCAACTAAAGAGTCAACTAAAGAGTCTTCGGTATGAGAAAGGTTTGAAAAGCAGCGCCAGCACATGTTTCCATCATAGTGCCGCAAGTTCAGATTTCAAGGCATGAAGGACTAGAAATCTGCGCGCAGCCTTGGATAATGAGGGCATGACTGAAAAGACCTCCACCGCTTCCTTCTCTTGGCTTGCCTCATGGCGTATTTATTTACAGCCCGCCAGTTTGCGCATGTTGCTGCTGGGTTTTGCTGCAGGCCTGCCATTGCTCTTGGTGTTGGGCACCTTGAGTTTTAGATTGCGCGAGGCGGGCATTGACCGCAGCACCATTGGTTATCTCAGCTGGGTGGGACTCGCTTATGGTTTCAAATGGGTGTGGGCGCCCTTGGTCGATCGATTGCCGCTGCCTTTGTTAACGCGCGCATTGGGACGGCGTCGCAGTTGGTTGCTGTTGGCGCAAAGCATGGTGATGCTGGGTTTGGTGGGCATGGCCATCAGCGATCCTTCGCAAACTTTAGGGCCCGTGGTGTGGTGTGCTTTGTTGGTGGCCTTTGGTTCTGCCACGCAAGACATTGCTTTGGATGCTTTCCGAATCGAATCAGCCGACCCAACGCAGCAAGCGGCATTGGCCGCCAGTTATCAAACCGGTTATCGCCTAGCCATGATATGGGCGGGGGCCGGCGTGCTGTGGGTGGCGGCTTGGGTGCAAGGTGACAATACGCCAGGCTATGTGCATGCCGCATGGCAAGCGGCTTACTTGGTGATGGCTGCCAGCATGTTGGTGGGGTGTGTCACGGTGTTGTTGTCCAAAGAGCCTGTGCCGGCTGAGTTGCCCCCTGCGCGCAACATTCAAGAGTGGTTGCAAGGTGCATTGATTGCCCCTTTTGCTGACTTTCTCAAACGCTACCAATGGCAAGCTGTGTTGATCTTGAGTTTGATTGCCGTCTATCGCATCAGCGATGTGGTGATGGGCATCATGGCCAATCCTTTTTATGTTGACATGGGTTACACCAAAACCGAGGTGGCCACGGTCACCAAGGTCTATGGGGTGCTCATGACGTTGCTGGGCGCCTTCATTGGCGGTGTGATGGCACTGCGTTGGGGGGTGATGCGCATCTTGATGTTGGGTGCGGTGCTGAGCGCGTTGAGCAATTTGCTGTTTGCTTGGCTCAGTGGTCATGGCCATGATGTGAACGCTTTGATTGCGGTGGTCTCGGCCGACAACTTGGCCAGTGGCATTGCTTCAGCGGCCTTCATCGCTTATTTGTCTTCACTGACCAATGTCCAATATTCGGCCACCCAATATGCCTTGCTCAGCTCCATGATGCTGCTCTTGCCCAAATTCATTGCGGGCTTTTCGGGCGATTATGTGAACGCGCATGGCTATGCCGATTTCTTCAATGCCACGGCTTGGTTGGGTTTGCCCGTGCTTTTGTTGGTGGGCTTGGCTTGGTACTTTCAGCCACCGCCGCAGGACTGATTTACCTAACTTTACGAGACCCACCAGCGTTGCCGACGCAAATGGCTGTTTGAAGGTGCATCATAGGAAGGTCGACAACTTCTGAACCTCACCTCTGCTGAAAGTATGACGCCGCAACTCTTGATGATTGAAGACGATGAACGTCTGGCCATGATGGTGGGGGATTATCTGCGCCAGTCAGGCTTTGGGTTTTCGCATGCGGCCGACGGCGCGCAGGGTTTGAGCTCGGTACAACAAGCGTCGCCCGACCTGGTCATCTTAGACTTGATGCTGCCCGACATGGACGGCCTTCAGGTGTGCCAAAAAATTCGTGCGCTTCATGGTGCGCAAGCGCAAACGCCCGTGCTCATGCTCACTGCCAAAGGCGATCCGATGGACCGCATCATTGGCTTGGAGTTGGGCGCCGACGATTATTTGCCCAAACCTTTTGAACCGCGTGAATTGTTGGCTCGCATCAGAGCGATCTTGCGACGCAAAGCAGACGCTCATCCTGCGGGCCAAACGCGCATGCAGTTTGGCAGTTTGGAAATTGACCGCGATGCTAGAACCGTGATGGTCAAAGGCCAACTGTGTGACCTGACTTCGTATCAATTTGACTTACTGGTGGCCATGGCCGAGCGTGCCGGTCGGGTGCTGTCGCGCGATCAAATCATGGAAGCTGTCAGAGGCCGTGAGCTCGAAGCTTTTGACCGGTCGATTGATGTGCACATGGGTCGCATTCGCATGGCTATTGAAGAAGATCACAAAGCCCCCGAAAGAATTCTGACCGTGCGCGGCGTGGGCTACGTATTTGCCAAACAACAAAAATGAACACGCCATGAATTGGTTTGCCTCAGTCTCCAAGCACCTGTACCTTCGCATCTGGCTAGCGGTGGTGATGGGTGTGGCCGTTCTGATGTTGTTGGTGGGTTGGGCGTGGAGTTTGTCGGTGGAGCACGTCGCTCAAAATGGCCCGCAAGGCGTGCGCGAATTACAAGTTCGCGATGCGCAAGGTGAATTACTCACCGTGGTGCCAGGTCAACTGCAACGCGGCGTGGGTATCAATTTTGAAGTCACCCTGGCCGACGGACAAAAACTCAATTTGCTGTTGCCTAAACGCCCTCCAGTTCCAGGGCCGGGACGTGGCCCTGGCCCCGAAAGTGGTATGGGCATGGCTTTTGGGCCTGGTGGCCCAGGAAGTATGGGCGGTCCTGGTGGCCCCCATCGCGGCCTGGGCAATGGCCCACGCGATGCTTCGCCTTGGTGGGCCCGCCCGCCGTATGGCTTTGTGTGGATGCTGCTGCTGGTGGGGTTGGCTGTGGCTGTGGGCGTCTATCCTATTGTGCGCAAACTCACGAAGCGCTTGGAATCTTTACAGCAAGGCGTGCAACGTTGGGGTGAGGGGGATCTCACCGTGCGCATGCCTGAACAAGGCCAAGACGAAGTGGCCGACTTGTCTAAACGATTCAATGCGGCAGCAGAACGCATTCAGCATTTGATGGGCTCGCAGCAGATGTTGCTGGCGTCACAAAAATCTTTATTGGCCAATGCCTCACATGAACTGCGCTCACCCCTCACGCGTATTCGCATGGGCTTGGAGTTCATGGGGGCCGACAACAACGAGCAGGCAAAAAAGGAAATTGCACGCAATATTTCTGAACTCGATCAGTTGATTGACGAAATATTATTGGCCAGTCGCTTAGATGCACAAGAGGCCGATTTGGGGACGGTTGAGTTGGTGGACTTGATGGGCTTGTGTGCCGAAGAGTGCGCTCGCGTGGGGGCTGTGTTTGAAGTGCAGGACGGTGTGCAAGTGCTCGAAACCCAAGGCGTCGTCAAACTAATGCGCCGACTCATTCGCAACTTGCTTGAAAACGCGGGCCGTTATGGCGCCGTGGCGGGGCCGCAGGATGTGCTGGTCACAGGCACTGCCACTCAGCATGAAGTGATCCTCACAGTGTGTGACCGTGGCCCGGGCGTGCCCCTTGCCTATCGAGAGAAAATTTTTGAACCCTTCTTCCGCTTGCCGGGCGCCAGTGAACGGGCGGGCAGTGTGGGTTTGGGCTTGGCCCTGGTGAAGTCTATTGCCGAGCGGCATCAGGGCGCTGTGCGATGTGAAGACCGACCGGGCGGTGGCGCTTGCTTTGTGGTGCGCTTGCCCAAAAGTGCTTAAGCGCGGCCCACGTTGTTGGTGAGGTGGTCTTTGTCGTAATGCAAGGCGGCGTATCGGAAGAAGGCTTCCAATGCCACAAACAAGCAATACAAGAAACCAGCGCCACCGCACAAAAAGCCAAGGCGGAAAATATACAAACGCACAAACATCGAGATGCCCGAGGCCAAGCCTCGAACCACGCCCCCGCGCTTGCCAGCTTGAGCGCGTTTGCTTGCGCCCAACATCACGTATTGCGTGAGCTTTTCTAAACTGCCACGCACCGTTTCGCGAGAGTGATGCAATAACTTGGCGGCGATCACTTTGCGCGGCGTGGGCGTGCCAGGTTCTTCGTTTTGCAAAATGGCTTGCTCGTGAACGGCGCCCACATATTCTTTGAGCATGTCGCGTCGGAAAACACGCTCCACTTTCGAACTAGAAATGTAGTGTTTCAGTTCATGGCCATAAGCCACCATGCGCCACTGAATTTGCCACACGGCTTTGACGTTGGACTGAACGATGGCTTGCAGTTCTTTTTGAAACGCCGGTGTGATGAGTTCATCGGCATCTAGGAAAAAAATGTAATCGCACTTGGCATGCGCAATGAGTCGGTTGCGCTGCACGGCAAAGCCTTGCCAGTCGGGGTATTCATAAACTTCGGCACCCGCTTGGCGCGACAGGGCCACGGTGTTGTCGGTGCTGCCACTGTCTACGACCAACACTTGGTCGGCAAACGCGGCACTGGCCAAACAAGCTTCGATGCGATGGGCTTCGTTTTTGGTCAGGACCGCAATGGTCAGCGTAGGCGCCGCCATGTTCAAAAGCAACTCAGTGACCGTGGCCGACAGTTTCGCCAGCTTTCAGTTGGTACACGGTGCCGCAATAGGGGCACTTGGCGTGGCCTTCACGGGCCACATCCAAGTACACCTTGGGGTGGGTGTTCCAAACTTTCATGTCTGCTTTGGGGCTAGGGCAAAAGACGCCGCCTTGTGGGTTCAAGTCTTTGGCAAGGAGTTCAACAGCTTGGCTCATGATCTGTGTCCTTCTTAAACGCGCGTCAACCAGTGCGCGTATTTGGGGTTCTTGCCATTCACGATGTCAAAGAACGCCGTTTGAATTTTTTCAGTGATGGGGCCGCGGCTGCCAGCACCAATTTCAATGCGGTCGAGTTCGCGGATGGGCGTCACTTCAGCAGCTGTGCCAGTGAAGAAAGCTTCGTCGCAAATATAGACTTCGTCGCGTGTGATGCGCTTTTGCACAATTTCCAGACCCAAATCTTTGGCAATGTGGAACACGGTGTTGCGTGTGATGCCGTTCAAAGCGCCAGCCGACAAGTCGGGGGTGTAGATCACGCCGTCTTTGATCACGAACAAATTCTCGCCCGCGCCTTCAGACACAAAGCCTGAAGTGTCGAGCAACAAAGCTTCGTCGTAACCCTCATCGGTGGCTTCCATGTTGGCCAAGATGGAGTTGGTGTAGTTGCTGACCGCTTTGGCCTGCGTCATGGTGATGTTGACGTGGTGGCGTGTGAAGCTAGAGGTTTTGACGCGAATGCCGCGCTTCATACCTTCTTCGCCCAGGTAAGCACCCCAAGTCCATGCAGCCACCATCAGG
Organism: Pseudomonadota bacterium; assembly: GCA_039804505.1. Classification (GTDB taxonomy): domain Bacteria; phylum Pseudomonadota; class Gammaproteobacteria; order Burkholderiales; family Burkholderiaceae_C; genus Limnohabitans_A. The sequence goes on along the minus strand of JBDLWA010000002.1, from coordinate 251 downwards.
TGAATGGTGTTGCCTTTGGGGCTGACGCCCAACTTTTGCGAGCCAATCCAAGTCAAGGGACGGATGTAGCCGCTTTCCAAATTGTTCTCGCGAACCACGGCTTTTTGAGCTTCATTCACTTCTTCTTTGGTGAAGGGCAACTTCATGCGCAAAATCTTGGCGCTGTTGAAGAGTCGGTCGGTGTGCTCTTGCAAGCGGAAAATAGCCGTGCCATTGACTGTTTTGTAAGCGCGGACGCCTTCGAAAGCACC
>JBDLWA010000001.1:0-7336 GCA_039804505.1 Pseudomonadota bacterium | reverse complement strand
CTTGGCCGACAAAGCGGCCGTGGTGATGCGCTCTGCGCCTGGCTGCTCAAGCATGCCCGCCAGGGTTTGCAAAATTTGTAGGCGACGCTCGCCGGGTTTGGGTCGCTTGCGTGTGGTCGTTGCTTCAGCCTCTTCGTTCTCGGGCAAGTGGTCTGAGTTTGTCTCTGTGTTCATAAAAGTGTCTCTGCTCAGTGGCTGCGAATCATGGTGCCGAAGGCTTGATCGGTCAAAATTTCTAACAACATGGCGTGGGGCACACGGCCATCAATGATGTGCACGGCGTTCACACCGCTCTTAGCAGCATCGAGGGCACCACTGATTTTGGGCAACATGCCGCCGCTGATGGTGCCATCGGCAAACAACTCGTCAATGCGGCGCGCACTGAGGTCTGTCAACAAATTGCCCGCTTTGTCCAAAACGCCGGGTGTATTGGTCAGTAAAACCAATTTTTCTGCGCGGAGAACGCTGGCCAATTTGCCGGCCACCACATCGGCGTTGATGTTGTAGCTTTCATTGTTTTCGCCAAAGCCAATGGGACTGATGACCGGAATGAACGCATCGTCTTGCAACGCTTTGACCACACTGGGGTCGATCGATTCAATGTCGCCCACTTGGCCCACATCGTGTTCCTTGCTGGGGTCGGCGTTGTCAATCATCTTCAATTTTTTGGCGCGAATCATGCCGCCATCGCGGCCCGTTAAACCCACTGCTTTGCCGCCGGCCTGATTGATCAGGCCCACAATGTCTTGCTGCACTTCGCCGGCCAAGACCCACTCCACCACTTCCATGGTTTCGGCATCGGTCACGCGCATACCTTGAATGAACTCGCCTTTTTTGCCCAACCGTTTTAAAGCCGTTTCAATTTGTGGGCCGCCCCCGTGAACTACCACCGGGTTCATGCCCACCAACTTCAAGAGCACCACGTCTTCTGCAAAATCGGCTTGCAAGGCGGGATCGGTCATGGCGTTGCCACCGTATTTAATCACCAGGGTCTTGCCGTGAAACTTGCGAATGTAGGGCAAGGCTTGCGCCAAAATTTCCGCTTTGTCGCGCGGTGCAATGTGAGCCAAAGAATCGTGATCAGTCATGAGGGTCCATCAAAGTAACAATGTGCAAGTCAGTACTTGCTCATTGGATTGAATACATTCAGGGCCGTATTGTGAACACTTTTGGGGCCAATGGGCCTCAAAATCGAGCGCTAGATCACAAAATTTTTGACAGCATTTGGTCCACCCCAGTTTGCCAAGCGGGCAATTGAAGGTGGAGCGCGTTTTCTAGTTTGTGACAGTTGAGTCGAGAGTTGAGCGGGCGCTTGGCTGGCGTGGGAAATTCGGACGTGGGCACAGCGGCTACATCTTGCACTTTGTATTGCAATTCGGGTTTGAGCTTTTGAGCCGTTTGCAAAACGTACTTTGCATAGGCATGCCAAGTGGTCTCACCCGCAGCCGCTAAGTGATAAGTGCCTTCCAGCGGCTGCGCTTGTTGCAAGTTCAAAGCAGTGATGTCGGCCAACAAAGCGGCGCCTGTGGGCGCGCCAAATTGGTCGTTGATGACCGCCATTTTTTCGCGCTCTTGCGCCAACCGCAACATGGTTTTGGCAAAGTTACCGCCTTCGGTGCCAAACACCCAGCTGGTTCTAAAAATCACATGCTGAGCGCCTTGCTTGGCAATGCCTTGCTCGCCAGCCAATTTGCTTTGACCATACACATTCACAGGGCCTGTGGCATCGGTCTCCACCCAAGGGGCTTGGCCAGCGCCATCAAATACATAGTCGGTCGAAAAGTGAACCAGATACGCGCCTACGGCAGCACAGGCACGCGACAACACTTCGGGCGCCAAGGCATTGATGGTGTGGGCACTTTGTACATCAGACTCGGCCTTGTCTACCGCCGTGTAAGCGGCTGCATTGACCACCACATTGGGTTTAAAAACACGAACGGTTTCTGCCAAACCTTCCAAATTGGAAAGGTCACCACAATGCGAGGTGCTGTGACGGTCTAGGGCCAGCAGCTCGCCCAAGGGTGCTAGGCTGCGCTGCAACTCCCAGCCAACCTGGCCGTTTTTACCGAGCAACAGAGTTTTCATGCGGTGTACTGCTTAGAGACCCAGTCGCGGTAGGCGCCACTTTGAACGTGGGCCACCCATTCGGCATTTTCCAGATACCAAGCCACTGTTTTGCGAATGCCCGTCTCAAAGGTTTCAGCGGGCTTCCAGCCCAATTCTTTTTCCAACTTGCGAGCGTCAATCGCATAGCGTCGGTCATGACCGGGACGGTCTGTGACATAAGAAATTTGCGTGGCGTAGCTTTCGCCATCAGCCCGTGGGCGCAATTCATCGAGCAAGGCACACACCGTTTTGACAATGTCAATGTTGGGCTTCTCGTTCCAACCGCCCACGTTGTAGGTCTCACCCAAACGGCCGCCTTCTAAGACGCGACGGATGGCGCTGCAATGGTCTTTGACATACAACCAATCGCGCACCTGCATGCCATCGCCATAGACGGGCAAAGGCTTGCCTGCCAAGGCATTCACAATCATCAGCGGAATGAGTTTCTCAGGGAAGTGCAAGGGGCCGTAGTTGTTGCTGCAATTGGTGGTGAGCACGGGCAGGCCATAGGTGTGATGCCATGCGCGCACCAAGTGATCGCTGGCCGCTTTACTGGCGCTGTAAGGACTGTTGGGCTCGTACTGATGGTTCTCTGTAAAGGCCGGATCTTGTGGCTTCAAGCTGCCGTACACCTCATCGGTAGAGACGTGCAAGAAACGAAAGGCTGCTTGGGCCTCAGGGCTGAGGGCTTTCCAATAGCCACGCACCGATTCAAGCAAGCGGAAAGTGCCCACGATGTTGGTTTCAATGAAGTCGCCAGGGCCATGAATGGAACGATCGACGTGGCTTTCAGCCGCAAAATTCAGCACCGCACGCGGCTGGTGCTCGGCCAACAACTTGGGCAACAGTTCTGAATCGCCAATGTCGCCCTGCACGAACACGTGGCGGGGGTTGTTGTTCAAAGACGCCAAGGACTCTAAGTTGCCGGCATAGGTCAACTTGTCCAAATTCACAATTTTTTCGTCGGTATGGGCAATCCAATCCAACACAAAATTGGCACCAATGAAACCAGCACCGCCGGTGATCAAGACTGTCATGTTTTTTCTTTCCAAAAGCGCATTTTATAAGTTTTATAAGTCTTGGCCGGCGCCCCGACTGCGGTTAAAGTGACAGTTTACGGGTTAACTGAAGTACGGAGTTCCTATGCCCTCAGCCAAAAAACCTTCGCAAAGCAACACTGAATCGACAGAACCGCTGCACAGCGCGGGGTCTAAGGACATTTGGCTGGCCGGCCTGGGCGCCATGGCGCAAGCCCAAGCCCAAGCGCGTGCGCAAGGAAGCAAAGCCTTTGAATCTTTGGTCGCCGAGGGCTTGGCGTTCCAACGCAAATCTCAAGTGGCCGCCCAAGAGAAAATTCATGAAGCCGCAGCGCAATTCAATCAATTGACGCAAGGCTTGGGCGCTGGTTTAGGTGCAGGCTTGGCCCAGCCCATTGGCGCCAAGGTCGACCGTTTAGAGCATCTGTTTGAAGACCGCGTAGCACGTGCTCTCAAAAGCTTGGGCTTGCCCACCGCACAAGAAGTGGCTGAACTGCAAGACCGCGTGGCTGCGCTAGAAAAGGCTTTGGCCAAAGCCAAAGTGCCAAAGCAGCGTCAATCTTCGCAAGCAAATCAAACAGTGACTGCCGCCAAAGCCGCGCCTAGAAAACGCGCTTCGTCTGCCAAATAGTCATGGTTAAAAAAGCCCCTCGACGCACCGCTGAGCGCATTGCCACAGTGGCATTGGACTTGTTCAATCGCTATGGCGAGCCCAATGTGTCGACCACCCTGATTTCATCCGAACTGAACATCAGCCCAGGCAATTTGTATTACCACTTCCCTGCCAAAGACCAACTGGTCAGCCATTTGTTTGACAACTACAAAGACGACATCTTGAAGTTGCTAGAGGCCAGCCAAGATGTCAAAGATGTGGAAGACGCCTGGTTCTTTTTGCACTCTCTGTTCGAGCTCATTTGGGACCATCGATTTTTGTACCGCGACTTGAACGATTTGCTGTCCAAAAACAGGCATTTAGAAACCCACTTCAAGCACATCCTCGAAGTCAAAACAGCCTCGCTCAATCACCTGCTGCAAGCGCTGGCACGCCAAGGTCATATTCGCAACGAAGCCGACACCTTCAGCACTTTGTCGGCGAGTATGTCGGTGGTGGTGACGTATTGGCTCAGCTACGAATATGTGCGCAACCCACGACATGCCATGGAGCCCGAAAGTGCGGGCGATGCCTTGGCGCGAGGCGCCCGTCACGTGTTGCTGCTGTTGGCCCCTTACTTAGAAGACGCACAACAGCGCGCCCACTTGATGCAACTCACGCAAGCTTACGAAGCGGGCCAGGTTTGATTTAAGAAAAGCGCGTTTGCGCCAGTTTGAGCAGGCCATCAAAAATGAGGCTGTCGACCAACTCAAATTGAATGGCCATGCTGGGGGCCATTTTCCAACCCGCACCCCCGGTCATCACGCACTGTGGCTCTAAGCCCGTGTGTTCTCGGAGGTGCTGCACCATGCGCTCGCAAGCACCCGCAATGGCATAAGTGCCGCCACTGGTCAGGGCGTCACTGGTGTTGGTGGGAAAGGGTCTGACTTCACCTGTGGGCACATGCAAGCCTGCCGTGCCCGACTCCAAAGCACGCAGCATGATGCCGTGCCCTGGCAAGATAAAGCCACCTAAGAATTTGCCGTTCTGATCTAAGGCTTCCACCGTCACAGCAGTTCCCACCATCACCACCACCAACGGTTGAGACATGCCCTTGGCCAACATGCGATGACGCGCACCAATCATGGCCACCCAACGGTCCGAGCCCAAACGTGTGGGGTGATCGTAACCATTGGACACATCGGCTTCTTCGTTGGACGAGACCACCCACTGAGGTGTCACATCCCAGAGTTCCATTTGTTCTTGAACGCGGCGCTTGACGGCATCACCGGCCACCACGCAGCCCAACATGCGTTCGGGCACAGGCAAACTGGCCCAAGGCCCATCGGCGAGGGTCTCGATGTTCTCTAAAAACTCCGCCCCCTGCGCCAAGACATTGGCTTGCGTGTGCGGCCGATCGTAGAGCGCCCACTTCAAGCGGGTGTTACCAACGTCAATGGCCAAAAAAGTCATAAGGGGGATGATAATGATTTTTTAGGGGCCTCACGGACCCTCCGCCAAATCTTTGATCGCAGGATAGGACAGATCGCCCGCTCAGGGCTGTCGCCGCATCAATGGGTTGAGTTTTTGCCATGGCAAATCGGCAGGGTCGGCCGCCATTGGGCCCGGCGCTTTGGCGATCAATACTTCAGAAGCGATGGGGGTGAAGTCGGCCCTGAAATGGTTGGAACTTTTAACCACCACCAGCTTCATTTGCTCGGCATGTATGCCCACCGTTCGCAGCAACTCACGGTCTAGCAATTGCACTTTGCCGCTGACGACGGCAATCAAAATACCTTCAATCTCTAAGCAAGCACTGGGGCCCATTTGCACGGCGACCCCCGTCATCATGGGGCCCTTCAACACACAACGGCCATCGCTGATGGCCTTGACCGTAAAACGCCCTTGCAAAGGGGGATCGCTGAGCTGCCCTGTAAAAATGGGCACGGCTTTGCCTAAGTAGCAATTGATTTGCGCCCCCACACCGGCTTCAAAAGCCATCTGCGCAGTGTCAGGATCGAACATCAAGCCCAGCGCCACTTGCCCAGGAAAAGCTTTGCCTGCGCCTTGTTGCAACAGTGCATGCAACATGCCCGTTGTATTGCTGTCACCGCCTGCGCCCGGGTTGTCTTGTGTATCGGCAATGACAACAGGCGCAGCCGATCGACTGGCAGTGGCCAGCGCATGCACCACGGCCTCACGTGCTGGCAACCACTGAGGACGCCAAACTGAGGGCTCGCTGATGGCGGCAAACAGTTGCTCAACCACTTTTTCAGCGTGCTGGCCATGACCCCACACCACAGGACCACATTCATCAAAATCGGATGCTGGAAAACCCATGCAAAAACTCAACATAACACCCGACTCGCGGTCGAGCGCCAGCAGTTGCTCGTAAGCTGTTTTGGCAGGTTCCATCCAGGTTGACTGCGCATTCAGCGAAATCAAAAAAGGAAATCGGCGCGCAAACATCGGCTCTTTGCGGCCCAGCTTCAAACGCCGTTGCATCAACTGCGCAGCCAGTTCACCTGTATTGGCCATATCAATGTGCGGATAGGTGCGGTAGGACACCAAGGCATCGCTTTGCGCCAACATGCCTTGCGTCACATTGGCATGCAAATCCAAGCTGGCCACAATGGGCATGCTGGGCCCCACCAACTGGCGAATGCGCGCTAGCAATTCACCCTCGCTGTCGTCTGCATGCTTGGCCACGGCAGCACCATGCAAGTCCAAGTAAATGCCATCCAAGCCTTTGGGCAATGCATTTCGTATGTCTTCCAAAATGGCCGAGGCAATTTTTTCAAACGCATCTTGCGTGACATAGGACGACGGTGTTGCACCTGCCCACACAGAGGGAACAAGGTCCCATTGCCAGCGCTTGGCCGCATCCATGAAGCCGGAGATGGGCATGTTGATGCCCGTCATTTGATCGATGACCGTTTGCCCCCGCATGTAAGCGGGAAATGATTCGCCGCAATTGAACGCAGCCCAGTCGGCCAGGCTAGGGGCAAAGGTATTGGTTTCGTGCTGATAACCAGCGATCAAAATGCGTGTCATGAGAAAAACGGGGTTGGCAACATGGCGAAACAATACCGCTCACAATAGTATTGACGATAGTGCGTCGCAAAATGATTCAAAAACATTTCAGCTTCATTTCAGCTTCATTTCACTATAGACCCCTAAAAGACAAAGGCACTCATGGTCATCCCGAATATGTCCGCTCTCGATTTGTCGCATGCCATTCACAGCAAGCAGGTGTCTTGCCGCGAAGTGATGACCAGTTATTGGGCTCACATCCAAACTCACAATGGCAACAGCAACGCACTGGTCAGCCTTGCCGAGCCTGAAGCGGTCTTGGCGATGGCAGATGAACGCGATGCGCAACTGTCGCGCGGCGAGTCGATGGGTTGGCTGCATGGCATGCCGCAAGCCGTGAAAGATTTGGTCGACGTGGCCGGCTTTCGCACAAGCCATGGCTCCCCTCTCACCGATCCAAAGCCTGCCACCACAGACCACATCATGGTGGAACGCATGCGGGCTGCAGGAAGCATCTTCATTGGCAAAACCAACACGCCCGAGTTTGGTCTAGGGTCGCACACCTTCA